>JBJMWF010000342.1:0-8021 GCA_045810265.1 Vitreoscilla sp.
CCGGCGTCCTGAGCATCACGGTCAACCGGGTGCCCGAGGCGATGCGGGCACAGCTGTACAACCGCCGGTACTACTCCGGCGTGCTGACCACGCGGGCCTCGCTGGTGCAACGCTTCGGCTACTTCGAGATGCGCGCTCGCGTGCCGGCCGGCAAGGGCTTGTGGCCCGCGTTCTGGCTGCTCGACGCGGACAAGAAATGGCCGCCGGAGATCGACGTGCTCGAGGTGGTGGGTGGCCAGCCCACGCAGATGGTCACGACCACGCACTCGGCCGATGCGTCCGGCGGCGACGTGGCCTCGGGCTGCCGCACGACGCTGGCGGACGCCACCACTGCGTTCCACGACTTCGGCGTGCTGTGGACGCCCGAGCGCATCGCCTACTACATCGACCGCGTTCCGGTGGCTCAACTGGCCACCCCCGCGGGCGTCGACAAGCCGATGTACATGCTGCTCAACCTGGCCATCGGCGGGCGCATGGCCGGCTCGCCGGACGCCACCACGCCGCTTCCCAGCAGCTTCGACATCGACTGGGTGGCGGCCTATTCGCTGCCAGGCCTGGCTCCCTGCGATCCCGCACACACCGCCTCGGAGATCGACGCATGCCCGCCCCGATGATCGCTGCCGACACCCTGGTGATCGGCATTCCCACGTACCGCCGGCCCGAACAGTTGCACGCCTTGCTCATGAGCCTGCTGCCCGAGCTCGCGGCGCAGCCGGCGCTGGTGATCGTCGGCGACAACGAGTGCGGCAGCTCCGCGCCCGACATCGTCGAGGCCTTTCGCGCGCAGTGGCCGGACACGGTCTGCGTGCCGGTGCCCGAACGCGGCGTCGCGCAAGTGCGCAACGCGCTCGTTCGCGAGGCCGGCGAGCGCGCGCCGGACTGGCAGTGGCTCGTGATGCTCGACGACGACGGCCTGGCCACGCCGGGCTGGCTCGAGGGACTGCTGCGCACCGGCCTGGCCCACGGCGCGCACCTGGTGGGCGGCCCGGTGCGGGGCGTGCTGCCCGCCGGCGCCGGCCCGCTCGCACGCAACAGCATCTTCGCGGCCCGTCGCCGTTGGCGCACCGGCCCGGTGCCCACCCTCAACACCACGCAGAACCTGGCGATCGCGCGCGCCACGCCGGGCCTGGTCGGCCTTCCGCTGTTCCGCGCCGAGCTGGGCGCCTCGGGCGGCGAGGACTACGACCTGTTCCGGCGCACCGCGCGCGCCGGCGGCACGCTGGCATGGTGCGACGAGGCCGTGGTGGACGAACCCGCCCCTGCGGATCGCCTGACCGCGCGCGCGCTGATCTACCGCTATGCCAGCACGGGCGCCTACATGGCGCGCATCGACAGCAGCTACGACGGCGTCGGCCGGGTGTGGGGACGCTGCTTCAAGGGCCTGCTCGGTGCCCTGTGGCTGGCCCTGCACGGCGCCCTGCGGCGCGACACCGACCAGATGGCCCGCGGCGTGCTTTCACTGGCCCACCAGGCCGGCCGCCTCGGCGGCCTGCTCGGGGCGCGCACGCATCGCTACGTCCAACCCGCCAACCAGAGAGGGTGACATGTCCATGACCTCCCCGCCCGCCGCCGCCACGCGCACCGGGCTCGCCGTCGGCCTGTGCACGTACAAGCGCCGAACCTCGCTCGAACGCACGCTGGCCCACGTGGCCGTCGCCGCCAAGGCGCTCGAGATGCCGCCCCAGGTGATCGTGGTGGACAACGACGGCCAGGACCCGCTGGTGCGCCAGAGCGTCGAGCGCTTCGCCGCCGAATCCGGCCTGGTCGTGCACTACCTGGTGGAGGCCAAGCCAGGCATCTCCGCGGCGCGCAATGCAATTTTCGACCAGGCCGAGACGCTGAATGTGCGCTTCGTCGCCATGATCGACGACGACGAATGGCCCTCGCCCAACTGGCTGGCGGCGCTGCTGGCCGAGCGCGCGGCCACGTCCGCGAGCGTGGTCGGCGGCCCGGTGCGGCCGGTGTTCCCGGACGCCGCCGCGCGCTTGCGGCGCTATGCGCGCTTCTGGTCGGTCGATCGCCAGTACCTGCACGGCAAGCCCTTCGTGTTCTGCACCTGCAACTTCCTGATCGACATGCAGACGGTCGCCGACATTCCGCGCCCGCTGTTCAACGAGGAGTTCGGGCTGTCGGGTGGCGGCGACACGGTGTTCTTCCGCAGCCTGTTCTTCGCCGGCAAGGCGATGGCCTGGACCGATTCGGCCTGGGTCCACGAGGAGGTCCCGCCTTCGCGCGCCTCGTTCGCCTGGATGCGCCAACGCCGCTATCGCGTGGGCAACCACGCCGTGCGCTGGGAGAGCATCGAGAGCCGCGCGCGCAGCCTGCTCAAGACGCTGGGCCTGGCGGCCCGCCTGCCCATCTATCCGCTGCTGCGGCGCGAGCCCGAGATGCCGTTCGTCGCCTGGCTGTTCGAGTACGACAAGCTGCGCGGCCGCATGGCATCGCACCTGGGCGACGTCTTCGTCGAATACGGTCGTGCCAGCGCGCCCGGCGAGAAGGCCTGCGGGTGAGGCGATGAGGACGCTGCTCGCGCGCCTCGAAACGAAGTTTCGCCTGCTGACCTTCGCGGGCGCCATGCTGCCGACGATGGGCGCTCTGGCCCTGCAGTTCGTCACCTTCACCGTCACCGCGCGCGGCCTGGGCGTGCAGCAGTTCGGGCGCTACGCCGCGGTGCTGGCGCTGGCCGCCATCGGCGTCGAACTGGTCGGGCTGGGCGGCGCCGACCTGCTGGTGCGCGGCACCGCACGCAACCCCGCCAGCTTCGCGCGCTACTACGGCAACATGCTGCTGCTGATCGCCGGGACGCTGCCGTGGGTGGTGCTGGCCGGCATGGCGGTGGCCGTCGGGCCGATGCAGATGCACATGGCGCTCGCGGCGCTGGCGGCGGCGCTGGCCGCGGAGATCGCCTCGGCGCGCATGTCCACCTCGCTGGAATCGGTGATGGTGGCCCACGGGCACACGGTGGCCGCGGGCTGGGTGCGCATGGCCTCGGTGCTCACGCGGCTGGGCGCGGCGGTGCTGTTCTTCGTGGTGTTCGGGGGCCGCGACCTGGATCGCTGGATCGCGGTGGTCGTCGTGCAGTCGGCCTTGCTGTGCGTGGCCTGCCTGGTGGTGGGAAGCCGGCTCTATGCACGGCCGTTGTGGACGCTCGTGCGCGACGAGATGAGCACCGGCGCGGCCTTTTGCGTGGGCCAGGTGGCGCGCTCCTCGCAAAGCAACATGGACCGCGTGGTGCTGGCCCGGTTCGCGGACGAGGCCGCGCTCGGTGCGTACGGAGCGGCCTCGCGCGTGCTGCAGCTGGGCCTGTTCCCGATGCAGGTGGTCACGCGCATCCTGTACCCGAAGTTCTTCATCCACGGCGCCAACGGCCTGCGCGCCAGCCGGCACTTCGCGTTGCGCACCGCGGCCCCGGCACTGCTGGCCGTGGGCGTGCTGTCCTGCCTCGCGCTGCTGCTGGTCGCGCGCTTCGTGCCGGCCGTCCTGGGCAAGGACTTCGCGCAGAGCAGCGGCACGACCATGCTGCTGTCGCTCGCGTTGCCGTTGATCGCGTTGCAGTACCCGGCTGCCGACGCGCTGACCGGCGCCGGCCGCCAGGCCTTGCGCGCGGGCATCTACGCGGCCGCGAGCGTGGGCTTCGGCCTGCTGCTCGCGGCCGGCGCTCTGTGGGACGGCGTGCTGGGCACCACGCTGGCCTTCATCGGCGGCCACGGGCTGCTGGCGGCCATCCTGTGGAGTGCCACTTTCGTCTGCCGCGATGCGCGCCCCGTGTCGGCAGCGCCGCCCGCCCCGCCACTGGGCGCCGGACAGCGCGCCTGAGCCGCGGACGCTCAGTCGAGCGCCGGCCCCAGCCGGCCGATGCCTTCGTAGTCCAGGCCATGCGAGCGCATCAACGCCGGGTCGTACAGGTTGCGCCCGTCGATCACCACCGGCTGCTTGAGGGTGCTGCGGATCTGCTCGAAGTCGGGGCTCTTGAACTGCCGCCACTCGGTGACGATCAGCAGCGCATCCGAGCCCACCAGGGCCTGGGACTGGCCGTCGACGAAGCTGATGCCCTGCGCGCCGGCCAGCACGCGCCTGGCCTCGGTCATCGCCACCGGGTCGTAGGCCTTGATGGTGGCGCCGCGCCGCAGCAGCTCGTGGACGATGACGGTGCTGGGCGCCTCGCGCATGTCGTCGGTGTCGGGCTTGAAGGCCAGGCCCCACAGCGCGAACTGGCGACCGCGCAGATCCTCGCCGAAGCGGCGTACGACCTTGTCCACCAGCACCAGCTTCTGGCGATCGTTGGCCGCCTCGACGGCCGTGAGCACCTGCAGGCCGACGCCATGTTCCGAGGCCGTCCGCACCAGCGCCTTGACGTCCTTGGGAAAGCACGAACCGCCATAGCCGGCGCCCGGGTAGAGGAACTGCGTGCCGATGCGCGGGTCGCTGCCTACGCCCTGGCGCACCAGTTCGATGTCCACGCCCACGCGCTCGGCCAGCAAGGCCAGCTCGTTCATGAAGCTGATGCGGGTGGCCAGCATCGAGTTGGCGGCGTACTTGGTGAATTCGGCGCTGCGGCGATCCATCACCAGCAGGCGGTCGCGGTTGCGGATGAACGGCGCATAGAGCGCGCGCATCAGCAGCAGCGCGCGTTCGTCGCTGCCGCCGATGATCACGCGATCGGGGCGCATGAAGTCGTCCACCGCCGCGCCCTCCTTCAGGAACTCGGGATTCGACACCACGGCGTAGCCGACCTCCACGCCGCGTGCCGCCAGTTCCGAACGCACGGCCTCCTGCACCTTGTCGCCAGTGCCCACCGGGACCGTGCTCTTGTCCACGATCACCTTGTAGTCGGTCATGTGGCGGCCGATGCTGCGCGCGGCGGCCAGCACGTACTGCAGGTCGGCCGAGCCGTCCTCGTCGGGCGGCGTGCCCACGCCGATGAACTGCAGCGTGCCATGCGCCACGGAGGCGGCGATGTCGGTGGTGAAGTGCAGGCGGCCGGCGGCCACGTTGCGCAGCACCATGTCCTGCAGGCCGGGCTCGTGGATCGGGATCTTGCCGTCCTTGAGCATGCGGATCTTGCGTTCGTCGACATCCACGCACATCACGTCGTTGCCCATTTCGGACAGGCAGGCGCCTGAGACCAGGCCGACGTAGCCGCTGCCAATGACGGTGACCTTCACGAAGGCGTCCTCTCGATTTGGGAGGCGACGCCGGACATCGGCGTCGCGGGATGAGAAACGGGTTCCGGCGCGACCGGAGGCGCCGCGTCGTAGGCCTGCAGCAGGCGGCGCGCGAACACCCGCTCGCTGAAACGTGCGGCGGCCGCGGCGCGTCCTGCCTCGCCCATGCGGCGGCGCAGATCGCTCGAGTCCACCAGCTCGGCCACGCGTTGCATCATGTCGGCCTGGCTCGCGCAGAGGAACCCGGCCCCCGTGTCGCCCAGCACATCGCGGTGCGCCTCGCTGTCGAAGGCCACGCACGGCAGCCCGCTGGCCATCGCCTCGACCAGCCCGATCGGGAAGCCCCGTTCCTCGTGCGCCGAGACCCACAGCCAGGCCGTGCCCAGGCGCTGGGCGCGCTCGGCAGCCGACGCGGTGAGGAAATGGCCGATGCCGGCGGCGCGAAAGGCGTTCTCGGTGCGGGTCTGCGCCGGGCCGATCCAGTTGAAGCTCAGGGCCAGGGCATCGTCGCCGAGCAGCACGGCGAGCTGGATGAAGCGCGCTGCCGGCAGCGCGGATTCGTCTCGGCCGCTCGAGATCAGCAGCGGGCGGCGCGCCTCGTTGCGCGGCGTCTCGAAGAACACGTCGGCCGCGGCGCTCTCGACGACCTGCACGGGCAGCGCGGCGAGCGACTTCACCAGCCTGGCGTCGAGCCTGAGGTTGACGATGGGCTGCTGGCGGCACTCGCGCATCTGCAGTCGCACCAGCGCCAGCAGCAGCGGCTGCAGCACGCTGCGGCCGATCAGCGCGCGCGAGCTGTACGGCGACATGAACACCTGCATCGCGCTGTCATCGAGCTGGCGCACGAGCCGGGCGCCGGCCAGCCCGGGCAGGATGCCGTGCAGGTGCATGGCCGCGATGCGGGTGCGGCGCGAGACGTCCACCAGGTGCTGGTAGAGCGCGCGGCTGCGGGCCCAGGGCGTGGCCTGGTCGGGGACGGTCACGACCGTGATGTCGGAACGCAGTTCGCCCAGGTTCGCGCGGCCGAAGGCGTCGTCGATGGCGATCACCGTCTGCGGCGAGCCGGCGGCGCCAATCGATTGCGTCGCCGGATAGAGAAAGCTGAAGACCGAGGGCGTGAGTCGGCCCACCACGTGGACCGTGTGGCCGCGGGGGGCGGCCGCGGTGAGAGCGGCATTCATGGGCGCAGCCTCAAGCCGCGCCGTGGCCGGTCAGCACCACGTGCACGGTGCGCGCCAGGATCACGATGTCGCGCCACAGATTGCGCGTCTCCACGTAATGCTTGTCCAGTGCCACGCGCTCGTCGTAGGTGGTGCGGTTGCGGCCGCTGACCTGCCACAGCCCGGTGATGCCGGGCGTGACGCTCACGTAGTGCCAGCGCACCGCGCCATAGCGCATCAGCTCCGCCGGCGTGACCGGCCGCGGACCGACGAAGCTCATGTCGCCGCGCATCACGTTGATCAACTGGGGAAGCTCGTCCAGGCTGGTCTTGCGCAGGATGCGGCCGATCGGCGTGATGCGCGGATCGTTGGCCAGCTTCTGATCGCGCAGCCACTCGGCGCGCGCCGCCGGGTCGGTGGCCAGCAACTGCGCCAACGCCTGTTCGGCGTCGACGCGCATGGTGCGGAACTTCAGGCAACGGAACAGGCGCCCGTCACGTCCGACACGGTGGTGGCCGAAGAAAATCGGCGAGCCACCGGCCTGCCACACCAGCAACGTGATGGCCAGCAGCACCGGGCTGATGGCCACCAGCATGAGGAACGCGATGAACTGGTGGCCGGCGAGCTCCAACCTGTCGATCGATTGCCGCGCGGGCGAATGCATGTGCGCGGGGGCCGCAGCGATGAACGCAGTCACTGACATGTCAGTCCCTTTCAGGTGAAAGATGTGCAGATCCGTGCGTTATTACGCAAAAAGCGCGCCACTTTGCACGCGCGCTGCAATGGTGCGAGCGTGTTTCGCGCGTGCGTTGAGGCATGTCCAGGCGTGGTGCATCGAGGGTCGCGCCACTGTCGCGTTGGGTACATCCGCCCGTATGCGCCACGACGCCCGGTTGAAGCCGGCGCAGGCCCGCGCGCGAGTCGTTCGGACGCCGGCTCGCATGCACCAGCGCGCGCACCGCGTTGGCGATCCGTGCATCGCGAGGCCTCAACATGCGGCGCGCCGCATGAATCGTTTGAGTGCGCAACGCACTTCTTGAAACGAATGCACGCGTCCCGCGATTCGGGCGCTTTTGGGGCAGCACGCGCCGCATCGGGTCAGGCCGATGAAGGCCTTGGGGCGAACGCCGGATCGAGGCGGAAAGTCGAACGCCTCGCGTGCGAAGCGCCTGCGGCGCGGACTCAGGCGACCGTGCGACGCACGACAGGAATCTTGCGCAGGACCATCGTCAGCAGCAGCGCCCCAACGAAGGCGATCGGCGCGCGCCAAGCCACCTCGGGCAGCGTGGCGCCTGGAAAGGCCGACGCCAGTCCCCAGACGAACAGCACGTGCGTCACGTAGATGCCCAGGGCAAAGGTTCCGAGCCACGCCAGCGGGCCCGCTCCGGAGCCCGCGGGAAGTGCGCGAGCGAACAGGAAGACGCCCGTGCCGTAGGCGATGGTGCCGAGCGAGAAATCGTGATCGTCCAGCGGCAGGCCGAGCCGGTGGCCGATCCAGAGTTCTTCGCACAGCATGACCGCCAGGCCCGCGACCGCGAGCGCAGCGGCGGCCCACAGGCTCGCCGCGATCCGGCGCCTGGCCAGCCAGTGGCCGATGAACACCAGGAGCGGCGCGACCATCAGCCCGCCGCGGCGTGCCGACCCTGGCAGGTGCAGCACGTCGTGATAGGTGCTCAAAGCGATCGCCGCCACGGCC
>JBJMWF010000343.1:0-6361 GCA_045810265.1 Vitreoscilla sp.
CACGGTTCCGAGTGCGGCCAAGATGGCGAGCGCGCGGGGCAAGTCGAAGCCACAGAGCCCGCAGAATCCGGCCGTCCAGGCCGGATTCAGGCGCACGTGAGCGGAGAGCCAAGACCCAGACCAGCCTGTCGCTCGCGAAGTAGCCACCTGCGAAGCAACAGCGCCCAGCCAAGCAGCAGCCACAGCGAAACAGCAGCCACAGCGAAACAGCAGCCACAGCGAAACAGCGAAACAGCGAAACAGCGAAACAGCAGCCACAGAGACCAGCGCCCAGCACACGGATACCGTGCGCGCCGCGGAAGACTGTCTGTCGCTACCGGCGTATTCCGCTTCCCCGCCGCAGTCCCTAGATTCGCTCCATGGTCGATGTCGACCTCAGAGCCCGTCGCCACTCTCTTCTCCATGGCGAAATCAAAGGATCCGAGAATCATGAGCAATCAACAAAAAGTCGCCATCATCACCGGCGCGTCCCAAGGCATTGGCGCAGGCGTCGTGCAGGAGCTTCGGCATCGCGGCTACCGCGTCGTCGCCACCTCGCGCTCCATCAAGCCCAGCGACGATCCGGACGTCGCAACCGTCGCCGGCGACATCGGCTCCGCCGATACCGCCAGGCGCGTCGTCGACGAAGCCGTCAAGCGCTTCGGCCGCGTCGACCTGCTGTTGAACAACGCGGGCATCTTCACCGCCAAGCCGTTCACGCAGTTCACCAAGCAGGACTTCGAGGCGAACATCGCGACCAACCTCGCCGGCTTCTTCCAGGTCACGCAGGCGGCCGTGGCCGTCATGGAGGCGCAAGGCTCGGGCCACGTCGTGAGCATCACGACCAGCCTGGTCGACCACGCCAATTCGAGCGTGCCGTCGGCGATCGCCTCGCTGACCAAGGGCGGCATCGCCGCGGCGACGAAAGCGCTGGCCATCGAGTACGCGAAGAGGGGTATCCGGTTCAATGCGATTTCGCCGGGCATCATCAAGACGCCGATGCATCCCGAGGCGACGCACGACTGGCTTGCCGCCCTGCACCCGGTCGGCCACATGGGTGAGATCCGCGACATCGTCGACGCCGTGCTGTACCTGGATTCCGCCAGTTTCGTGACCGGCGAGATCCTGCACGTCGATGGCGGCCAGAGCGCCGGCCACTGAGATCGACGGAGGACTCACATGCCAATCGTCACCATCCAGGTCACGCGCGAGGGCACGGCGCCCGGTGCCGATCGCTTGACCGCCGAAGAGAAGGCCGCGCTGATCAAGGGCGCCAGCGAGTTGCTCAGGGACGTGCTGCACAAGCCGCTGGACAGCACCTTCGTCGTCATCGAGGAAGTCCCGACCGCCAACTGGGGCTGGGGCGGCCTGCCGGCGCTCGAATACCGGCGACGTCGCTCCGACAAGGCAGGCGGCTAGCCGGTCGCTTCGCTCGTCGTCTCGCTTGCCAGCCGTGCGAACGCCGGACGCAGGCGCGGCACGGCGAAGTCGACGAACGCGCGCACCTTGGGCACGGCCAGGCGCCCCTGCGGCGACACCAGGTGCACCGGCAGCGGGGGATGCTCGTCGCCGGCCAGCACGATCTCGAGCTGGCCCGCGGCGACCTCGGGCGCGATGTGATACGAGAACATCCGCGTGACGCCGCGGCCTTCGACCGCCGAGGCCACCGCAGCGCGGATGCTGTTGACGACGAAGCGGGGCGTCAACGAGACGGCTCGCGCGACGGTCGATCCGGGCAATGGCGGGAATGTCCACGAGTCGAGGCCGAAGTGCGTCATCGCGATGATCTGGTGCGCCGCCAGGTCACCCGGTTCGGCGATGCGGGGATGCCGGCGCAGGTAGCGCGGCGCGGCCGCGACCACGCGGCGGACCTCGCCGATGCGGATCGCCACCAGCGAGGAATCGGCCAGATGCGCGAGCCGCAAGGCGACATCGATGCCTTCGTCGATCAGGTTGGCGGGCCGATCCAGCAGGTGCAGCCGCACGGAGACGTCCGGGTACTGGTCCATGAAGGCGTCGAGGATGGGGCGGACGAGATCCTCGCCCGCCGCCACCGGCGCCGTCACGGTCAAGGTGCCGCGCGGAGCGGAGCGCTCGCCGGCAGCCACGCTGTCGGCCTCGTCCAGATCGAGCAGGATGCGGCGACACGCGACGGCGTAGCGTTCGCCGGCCTCGCTCAGCCTCAGAGAGCGCGTCGTGCGGTGCAGCAGGTCGGCGCCCACGTGCGCCTCGAGGAACGCGATCGCGCGGCTGACGGCGGCAGCCGACTTGCCCAGCTTGCGGCCGGCGCCGGCGAGGCTGCCCTCGTCGAGTGCCGCCACGAACACCTTCATCGCGTCGATCCGATCCATCGCCCTTCCAGGTTGCACGAGACGTGAATGCGCAGCATAGGCATTCCGACGGCGCGCCGCAAATTGCGGGTACGCGCTTCGCGTCAGTGCGCGCGCTGGAACAACGCGACGAGGGCCGCGGCAATCAGCAGGACGGGGGCGAGCCAAAGGCCGGCGCTGACGGATCCCGTCGCGTCGGACACCAGGCCGGAGGCCAGCGGGCCGATGGCCTGGCCGATCGCGAATGCCACCGTGAGGGCGGCCAGCGCTGCCGTCCAGGTCTGCGGCCGCAGCAGTTTGCGCACGATGACCGTCACCGCCGTCGGGCCTGCCATGAAGCTGGCACCGAAGACGAGCGCCGAGATGAACGCCGCGCTCACCGTGGGCGAGATCAGTACCGGCAGGGTGCCCAGCAGAACGACGACCGCGACCACCGGCGAACCCAGGCGGATGCCCAGTCTCGGCAGCACGCGTCCCCAGCCGAGGGTGCCCAGCACCGAGGCCAGCCCCAGCACGACCCAGAACGCGGCGATGTAGCCGGCGCCGCCGCCACTGTTGTGGATCAGCACGATGATGAAGGTCATGTACGAGACGTAGCCTGCGGCGAACAGCAGGTAGTTCGCGAAGGTCGGCCACAGCAGGACCACGTCCTTCCACGGCATGACGCCTTCGTCACGCGCGGCCTGCGGCGGCACGCGGCGCGTGGCGACCGCGGCCGGCCACATCGCGGCGAGCGAGAGCGCGCCCATCGCGATCCAGCCTGCGGGCCAGCCGGTCGCGCCCAGTCGCGCGAGCAGCGCAGGCACGACCAGCCCGGACACCGCGATGCCGCTGCCCACGCCCGTGATGTAGATCGCCAGCGCGAGCGCCGCGCGTTGCGGCGTGCCCGCCGGGTTCAGGCCGGCGGCGAGCGACGCGCCGACGATGAACGTGATGGCGGTGGCAAAGCCGCCGACCAGGCGCAAGGCCATCAGCGCAGCGTAGTCCGCCGTCAATCCGGTCAGCACCAGCACGATGCCGCTGACCGCCAGCGTGACCAGGAACGCGCGCTGGATGCCCATGCGCCGCGACAGCCACGCCGCGATCGCCGAACCGAACACGTAGCCGAGCGCATTCGCGGTGTTCATGCCACCGGCCTGGGCGTAGGTCCAGTGCAGCGATGCGCGCATCGGTGGCAGCAGCAGGGCGTAGGCGAAGCGCGAGAAGCCTAGCGAGACGGCGGCGCCGATCGACAGGCCGATGGCGATCCACAGGCCGCCTGCAGTTCGCTGCGGTCGGTTGGCGGTGAGGGACAGGGCGGTCATCAGAAGGCTCCTTGACACCAGTCTAGGGAAGGGCCGGCCGGACGGGGTGCTCGCGCGGGCCGGTGCCCGGCCAATGACGGCGCGTTTCAGGCCACGCGGTCGCTCGCGCGAAAGACCGCGTCCGAGACCCCGCGAGGGGGAGCGGCCTACACTCGCGCGATGCCCGACGAGAACACGCCCGACGCTGAGCTGCGGCCCACCAAGGTGGCGATCGTGGTGTTCGAGGACGTGCAGGCACTGGACGTCGCGGCGCCGATGGATGTCTTCGCCGAAGCCAACAAGTTCCTGCCCGAAGACCGGCGCTACGAGGTCGCGCTCGTCGGCATGCGCGCCGGCAGCGTGCGGTGTTCCAACGGCCTGAAGATCGAGGTCGGCTTCGGCTACCTCGACTACGACGAGCAGCCCGACCTGATCCTGGTCGCCGGCGGCCCGGGCCTGCCCGGGTTCACGCCCGCGCCGGCCATCATCGAATGGATGCAGGAGAAGGCACAAGGCGCGCGGCGCTTCGGCTCGGTCTGCAACGGTGCGTTCCCGCTGGGCCATGCCGGGCTGCTCGATGGCAGGCAGGTCACCGCGCACTGGAACGACGTCGATCGACTCGTCGCGCAGTTTCCCCGCGCCCGCGTGCGCCCCGACAGGATCTTCGTGCGCGACGGCCGACTGTTCACCTCGGCCGGCGTCGCCGCGGGCATCGACCTGTGCCTGGCGCTGGTGGCGGAGGACTGGGGCCACGAGCTGGCGCTGCGCATCGCCAAGAAGCTGATCGTCTACATCCGCCGCGACGGCGGGCAGTCGCAGTACAGCCCCTACCTGGCGGCCGGGCCGCAGGAGGAGACGCTGGTGGCCAAGGTGCTGCGCTACGTCACCGACCACCTGACCGAACAGCTGTCGATGGAGCAGCTCGCCGACGCGGTGTCGGTGAGCCGCCGCACCTTCTCGCGCGTGTTCGCCAGGACCGCCGACATGACGCCTTCGGCATTCGTCGAGCAGGTGCGGATCGACCACTCGCGCAAGCTGCTGGAACAGACCGACCTGCCGCTCAAGACGATCGCGTTCCGCTGCGGCTTCCACAACGCCAACCAGATGCGCTTCATCTATTCGCGGCGCCTGGACACGACGCCGCGCGAATACCGCGAACGCTTCCGCAGCCAGGCGTCGGGCGGACAGCGGTCGGACGCTGCCGTGCTGTCCGTAGCCGAGGGCGCGCGGGACATCCGTGTCGAGCCGGCGCGCGAACACACGTTCACGCAGTAGACGCCGTCATCGTCACCGGCTCGGCCGCGCGCCTGGCCGGAAATCAGCGCTGGCTGGCCGGAATCCAGTCGTCATCGATCGGCGCACGCGGTACGTCCCCGCCAGAATTCGGCGTGGCCGCCAGGAAGCATGCGCGGCGTTTCCTGGAGCCAGCATCAACACGCCGCCAACGCCGCGCCCGACACCAAGTCAGGGTCCGTTGTCACTTCAATACCTGCCCGTCAACCTGTTCGCATCGGTGATGGGCGTCTCCGGCCTGTGCCTGGCCTGGCGCCAGGCCAGCCGCCAGTTCGGGTCAAGCCCATGGATCGACGCTGCTGTCGGCGGCCTCGCGGTCGCGGTCTTCCTGCTGCTCTGCGCGGCCTACGCCGCCAAGGTGGCGCTTCACCCGCAGGCCGTGCAAAAGGAGTTCCGCCATCCGATCGCCGGCAACTTCTTCGGCACCATCAGCATCGCGGTGCTGCTGATCTCCTCGGTCGTCGCGCCGCTCAGCGCGGGCGCCTCGCAGGCGCTTTGGGTGCTCGGCTCGGCATCCACCATCGCGCTCGCGTTCACGCTGGTGAGCCGGCTGCTGCGCGGCAAGGTGGACCTGGGGCACGCGCTGCCGGCGTGGCTCATCCCGGGCGTCGCGACGCTGGACATCGTCGTTGCCGGCGGCGCCGCGCCGCAGGCGTGGGCGCGTGAGCTGAACCTGTTCTCGCTGGCAGTGGGCGCGATGGTGGCGCTGGTCTTCTTCACGATGATCATGTCGCGCCTGATCCATCACCAGGAGAAGCTGGCCAGCGAGATGGTGCCGTCGCTGATGATTCTGGTCGCGCCGTTCGAGGTGGGCTTTCTCGCGTACACCAACTTCTTCCAGTGCGTCGATACCTTCGCGGCCATGCTGTTCTACTTCGGCCTGTTCATCTTCCTGGCGCTGGTGTTCAAGGTGTTCCGCCGCGGCATCCCGTTCGCGGTTGGATGGTGGGCCTTGAGCTTCCCACTCGCGGCGTTGAGCAATGCCGCGTTGCGCTATGCACAGCACGTGCGCTGGCTGCCGGCCACCGTGTTCGCGCTGGCGATGCTGGCGTTCCTCAGCGTGTTGATTGCGGTGCTGCTGGTGCGCACGACGCGGATCCTGCTCGACGGCCGGTTGCTGGGGCCGCGCTGAGCGCTGCTTCGCTGCTTCGCTGGCGGCTGCTTCACGCTTCGGGCTGGCCGGTGCTTCGCGCTTCGTGCTGGCCGCTGCTTCGCGCTTCGCGCTGGCCGCTGCTTCGGGCTTCGCGCTGGCGGCTGCTTCGCGAGCGACAGGCTGGTCTGGGTCTTGGCTCTCCGCTCACGTGCGCCTGAATCCGGCCTGAACGGCCGGATTCTTCGGGCTCTGTGGCTTCGACTTGCTCCGCGCACTCGCCATCTTGGCCGCGCTCGGTGACGTGATTGGCGGACCGGGGGCGTCCGCCCGCTACGTCCCGGTTCGCTGCGCTCCAAGCCCCAGCCCACCCTGCCGCAGCGGCA
>JBJMWF010000344.1:0-16141 GCA_045810265.1 Vitreoscilla sp.
ATGATGGCCAGCTGGATGGCCGCGACCATCAGGCCACCGGCGGCTTCCGGTTCGTCCTTCACGCCGCGGGCCAGCCAGTTGAACCAGGCAACCGGCACGGCCGCGTTGAGTGCGCCCCAGGCGAACATGAGCAGCGCCAGCAGCCACATCGATGCGGTCGCCGCGAGCAGGCCCAGCGTGACGACGCCGAGGGTCAACGGCAGGCCTCGCAGCATCCTGTAGAGATGCCGCTCGATGGACGCGCCGGCCGCCGCGGTGCCCGCGAAGCCGGCCACCCCGAGCGCCAGCAGCAGCATCGACAGCTCGGCCAGCGAGGCATGCGCGCGTCCCTCGAGGAACGGCCGGAAATAGGTGAATGCAGTGAATGCGCCCCCGAAGGTCAGCATGACCGCCGCGACGGCGCGTGCGACGGTCGGGCGGCGCATCAGACCAAGCACGCGGCGCATCGGCACCCGTCCGGTCGAGGGCATGGCGGGCAAGCTCGCCCATTGCCAGGCCAGGGTGGCCACGGCCAGCGGCGCGAGGGCCCAGAAGACGCCGCGCCAGCCGATCAATCCGCCCAGGTAGCTGCCCAGCGGCGCCGCGAACGCCGTGGCGATCGCGTTGCCCATGTACAGGACGCTGAGCGCCTTCGGCACCGCCGGTTCGGGCACGAGCCGCACGATGGTCGCCGTGGCCAGCGACCAGAAGCCGCCGATGGTGACGCCCAGCAGCGCACGCGCGAGCATCAGGAAGGCGAAGCTGGGGGCGAGGGCGATCAGCAGCAGCGAGACCAGCATCGTCGCCGTCAGCCCGATGAGCAGCCCGCGGCGGTCCATCCTGCCGAAGACCGACGACACCAGCAGGCTCGTCAGCACGGCGAACAGGCCGGACACCGAGATCGCCTGTCCCGCGACGCCTTCAGTGGCTCCCAGGTCGTGCGCAATCGGCGTCAGCAGGCTCACCGGCATGAACTCCGAAGCGATGAGCAGGGCGACGCAAAGCGTCATGGAGCCGATGGCGCTCCAGACCCTCAGCGGGACAGCGGTGGGTGAGGGTTTTCCAGAAGTCATGCTCCGATGCTAGGAGCCGCGCGCCGTGCCGGTTCACCCGGAATTGCATGCGCCTATGAGCGCCAGCTCATGAATCGACATGCGACCATTCACGCTGGTTCATGACTCCCGCCCAGCCGCGGACCGAGGCGCCCATGCCCATGCACATCAACGACATCATGAATTTCCTGGCCGTCGCCAACGAGCGCAGCTTCACGCGCGCCGCCGCCAAGCTGGGCGTCTCGCAGTCGGCCCTGAGCCATTCGGTGCGCGACCTCGAGGCGCGCCTGGGCGTGCGCCTGCTCACGCGCACGACGCGAAGCGTGTCGATGACCGAGGCCGGTGAACGCCTGATGCGCGCGGTCGGGCCTCGGCTGGAGGAGATCGAGTCGGAGATCGCCGCGGTCAGCGAACTGGGCGACAAGGTGGGCGGCACGATCCGCATCACCGCGATCGACCACGTCGTGGAGACCGTGGTCTGGCCGCGGCTCGAGCCGCTGCTGCATCGCTACCCGCAGCTCCGGGTGGAGATCAGCACCGACTACCGGTTGGTCGACATCGTCGCCGAGCGCTACGACATCGGTGTGCGTTGGGGCGACCAGGTGGAGAAGGACATGGTCGCGGTGCGCATGGCCGCCGACCAGCCGCTGGCCATCGCCGCCTCGCCCGGCTATCTTGCCGCCCACGGCATCCCGCGCACGCCCCAGGACCTGCTGCGGCACAACTGCATCACGCTGCGGCTGGCGACGAGCGGCGGGATCTACGCCTGGGAACTCGAGCACGAAGGCCGCAAGACCGAGGCCAAGGTCACCGGCCAGACCGTCTTCACGAGCGTCTATCCGATGCTGCAGGCGGCCCTGTCCGGACTTGGGCTCGTCTTCCTGACGGCGGACCTGGTGCAACGCTACGTGGACGACGGGCGCCTGAAGCTGGTCATGCCGGAGTGGTGCCCGCGATTCCCCGGGCTGCATGCGTACTACACGAGCCGTCGCAACCCGACGCGCGCGCTGACGTCCGTCATCGAGGCGCTGCGAGTGCGAGCGGCCGATGATCCTTCGGCGACGAGCGGGCCGGCTTGATATTGCCCATCGAGACGGTGCCTGCAGGCAAGCTCAACCCAGCAGGCTCTTGCCGCCACGCCGGAAATCGCCGGGCGTGCAGCCGACATCGCGCCGGAACGTGCGCAGGAAGTTCGACAGATCCGCCCACCCGCTTTCGTACGCCACATCGGTGATCGGCAGCGAGGTGTCGCGCAGCAGGTCGATGGCGCGCAGCAGGCGGATGCGCATCAGGTATTGATGCGGCGTCACGCCGATCGAGCGCTTGAACGACCGCATCAGGTGGAAGCTGCCGACGCCCACGCTTTGCGCCACGTCGTCGATCGAGAGCTGTTCGCTCGCGCGGCTCTCGATGCAGCTGGCCGCAGAACGAGCGCGATCGTCCTGCAGCGCGCTGACCGGCGCCAGCGTGCGGTGGGAGATCGCCGAGTGCACCGCGCCGATCACGGCCAGCGTTCCCTCTTCGAGCGCAAAGCCCTCGTCGCCGTCGGCCAGCAGCCTGGCCAGCAGGGCCGCGACGCGCGGCAAGGGCGGCAGCGCGGGCTGCCTGAAGCGCGGCGTCGTGCCGGCCATGCCGAGCGCGCTCAACGAGTCCTCCAGCATCGCGGCCGGTACGGAAAGAAAGATGCAGTCGTCGCCGCTGCCGTCGCTGAGCGCATGCGAGCAGGCATAGCCGTCGCCCGGGTTGCCGAGCATCAACCAGCCCGGCGTGAGATGGGCCTTGCCCGACACGGTGCGATAGCCCAGCGAGCCGCGCTCGATCAAGGTGATCGAGCAGGCCTCGTGCTGCTCGTCCGGCGCAGGCGCGTCGATGCCGGCTGTGCAGGTGCAGCGCATCAGGCGAAGGCCGCTGCGAGCCCGCCTGAGCGGCAGGTAGTCGCGGTCGGATTCGGCGGTGTCGAGGGGCACGGCGGACATGGCGTCATCTTAGCGGCGGCGATTTTCCCCGGAAGTCAGTTTTCTCCAAGTCGGCGGGGTCATGGCTGCCTACGCTTGCGCATCGCAATGAAAGGGAAATCCCATGACTCCGAATGAATTCCAGGCGTGCCGCAAATCCGTGTCGACGCCGTCGGGCCAGATCAGCTACGTCGAGATGGGCGAGGGGCCGGTCGCGCTGTTCGTCCACGGCGTCTTGCTCAACGGCTACCTTTGGCGACACCAGATGTCGGCACTGGCCCACGAGCGTCGCTGCATCGCCGTCGACCTGCTGGCGCACGGCGCCACGACGATCGATCCCGGCCAGGACGTCTCGTCGACCGCGAATGCGACGATGCTGCAGCAATTCCTCGATGCGCTGGCCATCGACCAGGTCGATCTGGTCGGCAACGACAGCGGCGGCGGCATCGCGCTGATCTTCGCGGCCAACAACCCACAGCGCCTGCGAAGCCTGACGCTCACCGACTGCGACACGCACGACAACTGGCCACCCAAGGCGTTCCAGCCTTTCCTGGCGCTCTCGGCGGCCGGAGGCCTGCCTGACGCCCTGGACGCGATGCTGGCCGACAAGAACGTGTTTCGCTCCGAGCAGGCGCTGGGGCCGGCCTACCAACGCCCGGAGCAGGTGCAGGACGCGACGATCGAGACCTATCTGCAGCCGCACCGGTCGCACTCGCAGCGAACGTCCGACCTCGCCCGATTTCTCGCGGCGTTCGACTGTCGCCACACGGTGGCGGTGGAGGCCGGCCTGCAGCAACTGACCGTGCCGACGCTGGTCGTCTGGGGTACCGACGACGCCTACTTCGGCATCGAGTGGTCGCATTGGCTGGCAGGGACGATTCCCGGCACGCGAAAGCGCGTCGAGATCGCCGGCGGCCGCCTGTTCTTTCCTGAGGAGCGCTGGCAGGAACTCAACGCCGAACTGCGCGCGCACTGGCAGGCAGCCGCGCTCGTCGCCACAGCCTCGGAGAGCACCCGTCATGTCGCTGCTTAAGTTCCTTCTTTTGTCGGTGTGTCTGGGCGCCTCAATGGTGTCGCAGGCGCTGGCGGCCAAGGCGTCGAACGATCCTGCCGTCGCCCTGGCGGCACTGGCGGACCAGTACTACGAAGCGCAGGCGCGATTCGATCCCGTCTATTCCGCGACGCTCGTCGGCGACAACCGCTTCGATGCCGAGCTGCCCATCGGCATCGCGCCGGCCGAACGGAACAAGCGCTTTGCCATGTATGCGCGGGTGCAGAAGCGCTTGCAGACGATCCCGCGGTCCAGGTTGAGCGACGAAGACGCGCTGACGTACGACATGCTGGCGCTCGACGTTCGCAATCGCCTGGGCTTTCGCCGCTTCAAGGATCACCTCCTGCCGATGCAGCAGATGGATTCGATTCCGCTGCAACTGGCCACTTTCGCCGGCGGGCAGGCGGAGCAACCCTTGAAGACGGTCGCGCAGTACGAGGCCTTCCTGCACCGCATCGAGCGGCTTCCGGCCTGGACCGACCAGGCCATCGCCAACATGCGCGAAGGGATGCGCATCGGCGTCGTGCAGCCACGGCCTGTCGTCACGGCGGTGATCGCCCAGCTCCATGCCCTTGGCAGCGAAGACGTCGCCGCGAACCCCTTCGGCGCGCCGATCGCGCACATGCCCCCGTCGTTCCCGGACCAAGACCGCACGCGGCTTGCCGCGGCCTACACGCGCGCCGTCACGCACGACATCGCTCCGGCCATGCGACGGCTCGAGGCCTTCCTCGCGACGGACTACCTGGCCGCAAGCCGCGAATCAGTGGGCTGGAGCGCTTTGCCCGATGGCGCTGCCTGGTACCGCCAATGGCTGCGCTCGCAGACCACGCTCGAGCTGTCGCCGGACGAGATCGGCAAGATCGGCGAGATCGAGGTGCAGCGCATCCAGCTGGAACTGAGCAAGCTCGGCCCGCGCCTGGGCTTCGACGGCGGCCCCGCGCGGTTGCTGGCATGGATCCGCACGGACAAGCAGTTCCTGCCATTCCGCAGCGAGACCGAGATCCTGGATCGCTATCGGGCGATCAACGCCCGCGTCGAGGACAGCCTGCCCAAGCTGTTCGCGCATGCTCCCAAGGCGGCGCTGGACATCCTCCCGGAGCCGGAACTCACTCGCGCGACGGCCTCCGACCACTACTCGCTGCCCGCCGAAGACGGGTCGCGGCCAGGCGTGTTCTGGGCCGTGATCGAGGATCCCGCGACCTACCAGGCCACCAAGATGACGGCCTTGTTCCTGCATGAAGGACAGCCGGGACACCACTTCCAGATGGCGCTGCAACAGGAGATGCCCCTGCCACAGTTCCGCAAGCGCGCATGGATCAACGCGTACGGCGAAGGATGGGCCCTCTACGCGGAGACGCTGGGAACCGAAATGGGCCTCTACGACGACCCGGTCGCCTACGCCGGGGAACTGCAGCTGGAGATCTTCCGGGCTGCGCGACTGGTGGTCGACACGGGCCTGCACGCGCAGGGCTGGAGCCGGCAAAAGGCGGTGGCCTATCTGATGGACACGGTCGGCCTTTCGGAAGCGCAGTCCATGAGCCAGGTCGATCGCTACCTCGCGTGGCCAGGGCAGGCCCTGGGATACAAGCTGGGGTCGCTCAAGATCCAGGAGTTGCGCGAACGCGCGCAGAAGCGTCTTGGCCCGCGGTTCGACATCTCCGCGTTCCATGACGCGGTGCTGTCCGAAGGTGCGCTGCCGCTCTCGTTGCTGGACAGCCGCATCGAGCAATGGATCCAGAAGACGAGCCGTTGAGACGATGACGCGAGCGGGCGGGAAGGGCGCTTGCAGGGGCGCGTCATCTGAATTCGTACAGCAGTGCAGGCGCCGTCAGCCGGCGCGTCGTTTGCGCGACGCGGTCATGGGTGGGTGCTGCTGAACACCGGCCGCGATCGTGGCATCCCACGGCGCGGGTGATGGGAACAGCTCCTCCAGGAACGAGATGAACGCCTTGACGTTCGGGCTCGCGCGCCGGCTCTCCGGCCAGACGGCGGTGATCGTCGACCTGTCGATCGAGTATTCGGTGAGGACAGGCTTCAGCAGTCCCCGTTCGACGTACGGGGCTGCGATGAACCACGCCGACATGCCGATTCCCCCGCCGGCGGCCAGCACCTCGACGACCGCCTCGCTGACGTCCACCACGATCGCCGCGTCCGGCGTCAATTCGACCGTGCGGCTCCCCACCTGGAATGCCCAGCGCATGAGCTGCCCCGAGGTCTGGTATCGGAAGTTCACGCAATCGTGGTCCTCGAGATCCTCGGGCTTGCGGGGCGTGCCTCGCGCCGCGAGGTAGGCCGGCGCGGCGAAGGCACTCACCATGGTCGGTGCGAGTCCGCGCGAGATCAGGTTGGAGTCGGCGAGATGGCCGATGCGGATCGCCACGTCGATGCCTTCCTCGACCAGATTGATGAATCGGTCGTTCAAACGAAGATCGACGGCGAGCTTGGGATAGCGACGCCGAAACTCGGGCAGCGCCGGCGCGAGCAGGCGCGTGCCGATGGGCAGCGGCGCCGCGACTTTCAATATCCCGGCGGGCTCGGATCTGACGGCTGCCGCGGACTGGACGATATCCTCGGCCGCGCGCAGCAGGTGCAAGGCGCGGTCGTGCAAGTCGCGCCCTTCCGGCGTCAGCACCAGGGATCGGGTCGTGCGCGTGAACAGCCGCAGGCCCAGTTGCTGTTCGAGCCGCTGAATCGTCTTGCTGACCGCCGAAGGCGAGACGGACAACGACCGCGCCGCGGCCGTGAAACTGCCCTGCGACGCAGCGCGGGCGAACGCGACGATGCCGGTCAGGCGTTCCAGGCTTATTTGTTCCGTCATGGCACTAAACAAGTGACTCGTGCAAGGATTATCAAACATCCGCTGAAGATCGACACTTCGTCCAACGACACCGCCACGGTGCCGATCCCGACAGGAGAAAGTCATGGACGAAGTGAAGACACCCACGATGAAGGCGATCCGCCTGCACGAATTTGGCGGCCCCCAGGTGCTGCTCCACGAAGACGCGCCCGTTCCTTCGCTCAAGCCCGGCGAGGTGCTCGTCCGCGTCCACGCGGTGGGCGTCAACCCGCCGGACTGGTACCTGCGCGAGGGCTACAAGGCCTTGCCGCCGGAGTGGCAGCCGCCGATCGCGCTGCCCGCCATCCCGGGGTCGGACGTGTCCGGCGTGGTGGAGGCCGTCGCCGCGGATGTCGAGACCTTGTCCGTCGGCGACGAGGTCTTCGGCATGGTTCGCTTCCCGAGCTTCGGTGACAGCGCCGCCTATGCCGAGCTCGTCGCGGCGCCGGCCTCGGATCTTGCCCGCAAGCCCGCCGCCGTCGACCACGTCCGTGCCGCCGGCGCGCCGATGGCACTGCTCACCGCGTGGCAGTTCCTGGTCGAGCTGGGCCATGACCATCCGAACCCGCTGCAGCCGGAGCTGCATCGCCCGGTCCGGCTGGCGGGCAAGAGGGTCCTGGTCAATGGCGCCGCCGGCGGGGTGGGGCACTTCGCGGTGCAACTGGCCAAGTGGAAGGGCGCGCATGTCATCGCCGTCGCGTCGGGCGATCACGAGTCCTTCCTGCGGGAGCTCGGTGCCGACGAATTCGTCGACTACACGAAGTCGGCACCCGAAGATGCCGTCCGGGGCGTCGACCTGGTGCTCGACACTGTCGGCGGTCCCACCACGGGCCGCTTCCTCCAGGTGCTCAATCCCGGCGGTGCACTGTTCCCGGTGTTCCCGTTGGGCTTCTCGGGCGCGGACGACGCCGCCAGGCGGGGCTTCAAGGTCTCGGCGACGCAGGTGCGCTCGAGCGGCGCCCAGCTCGCGGAGCTCGGTCGCCTGCTCCAGGCGGGCACCGTCCGCGTGGCCATCGACAGCACGTTCCCACTGGCGGATGCGCGCCAGGCCCATGAGCGGGCGGCCCGCGGGCACATCCGCGGCAAGATCGTGCTGACGGTCACCTGAGGCAGCCTCACCGGGACGACGGATTGGCGGATGCCACCTGTGCCGCGCCCGTGACCTGCCGCGTGAACTCGATGATCCGGGCGGCGTAGGCCGGAGCGCTTTCGACCGGCCCCAGGTGCGCCGCGGGTGCGATCGTCGACAGTTGCGCCGCCGGGATGTCGTGCGCAATGCGCTGGCTTGCGGCAGGCAGCGTCGTGCGGTCCTGTGCGCCCGCGAGCACGAGCGTGGGCACGTTCACGCGCGGCAGCACGTCGCTGGCGTCCCAATGCATCATGGCGACGACGCCGCGCGCCACCACGCCCGGATCGGAGCGCCAGGCGTAGCGCGCCATGTCGTCGAGCTGGGCCCAGGTCTCGTTGCCGGCAAACGACTGCATGGCCAGTTCGAGATGCGCCAGGCCGCTGCTCCAGGCGAGCCAGCCGAGTGCGCGACACACGGGCGCCGTGGCCTCCACCACGTGCAGCATCGGCTCGTACACGGGCTGGAGGCGGCGCGATCGCTCGGCGTGGGACTTGGTCAGCAGCGGGTTGGTGAAGGTCGTGTTGACTTCCACCAGGCCGACGACGCTCTTGCCCAGGCGCTCGGAGTGCTCGCGTGCGTACTCGAGGTTGAGCATGCCGCCGATGCTGTGTCCGACCAGGATCACCGGACCTCCTCGCGCGGTCGCCTGCACGACGTCCTCCAGCTGGTCGGCCATGGCGGACATCGAGGTGGACACGGCGTCGCCTTCGGTCGATGCGCCGAGCCCCGGAAGATCCCAGGTCACCACATGCAGGTCGGGCGGCAGCGCGGCCAGCAGGTCCGTCCAGTCGCGCCGGTCGGCGCCCCAGCCGTGCGTGAAGACCAGGGTCGGGGCGCCGGCCGCGCCGCGCTCCGCGACGGCCAGCGACGTCCTGTGCGAACCCGGCACGCGCGCCTCGACCAGGGCATCGGCTGGCCGGGCGTTGCCGGCGGCGGCCAAGGCCACGAGCAGATAGCGACCCAGGAACACCCAGGCCAGCAGCAGCAGCGCGGCCATCAAGGCCCAGGGACGCACGCGGCGGTCCCGCCGTCGTGCCGCATCGTTGGCCACCGGCGCGAAGTCGCGCGCCACGTCCCGCGATGAGCGGTCAGAGCCGGCGGGTACGACGACCCGGCTCGGGCGAAACGACTGGCGCAGCAGCAGCAATGCAGCGACGAGGACGCTCAGCGCGACGAGGCCGAGCAGCGGGATGACGAGCAGTTGGGCAGGGTTGGTGAACACGAGAGTCTCCTTTCGTAGCCCTGCTGCAAGCCTCGGGCCCGACCGCTGGCGCGACAAGGTCAGGCCGTCAGGGCACGGCGCCGGGTGGCGCGAGCAGCGAACCCAGCGCGGTGCGGAGCACGTCCATGCCCGGCCGGATGCCGTGCATCAGCGCGATCTCGCCGGTCTGCGCATGCCGGATCGCATGAGCCATCACGCGCAGGCGCGGATCGCTCGCATGCGACATCGCGTCGTTGCACATGACGATGGCGCCGCGATGGTGAAAGCTCATCGCCTCGACGAACGCGCGGTCGAACAGCGCGGGTGTCGCGGCCGACAGCTGCTTCATCTGCGACGCGCTGAGCATGCCGGGCATGTCGCGCATCTCGTCGTCCGTCGGTTGGGGCAGCGGCCCGTCGAACCAGCCCCGCCACCATTGACGGAAGATCTCGATCTCGCCCGACTGCGACGCGCCCATCAGCCGGGCCAGGGCGCGCAGGTGCGGATCCTGCGCCCGTTGCGCGGCGAGCTCGGCGAGCTGCACGCCCTGCGCGTGATGCGCGGCCATGCGTCGCATGAAGGCCTGGTCGAAGCGTGCATCGTGGCCGAGCCAGGCCGGTTCGTGGCCGGTGAGGCCGGCCACCGTGCCGGCCGCCAGCACGACCGTCAGCAACGCAGCCGCGCCGGACCACTGAAGGGCGATGCGACGGTGGCGCGGGTCGCGGTGTCCACGGGCCCGGTCGAGGAGCCAGGGGAACACCGGCCAGGTGGCCACCGAGCTCAGGTGGACGAACAAGCCCAGCCAATACACCTGCTCGAGCGGAAAGATCGGCTGGCGGAACGGAAAAAGCGGAACGAGCACCAGCCATTCCAGCGCGGAGGTCAATACCGCCCAGGGTACCCCGGCGAGCAGCAGTCTGCCCGGGCTCCACTGGGCCGTCCAGCGGCCGAGCAGGCCGAAGAAGACCAGATCCCAGGTGAAGTCGGCCCATTGATGGAAGGCGACGCCCACGGCGACCGCCCAGGCCGACGGATCGAGGTCGAAGGCGGCATCGCGGGCCGGAATGGCCGCCACGGACATCCAGTCGACCGTGACGTCGCGGCCCAGGCGCGCCCCGATCAGGCTGCTGACGATGGTCGAGAACGTGCTGCTGACCAGGCCCAGCCACACCGCCGCGCGCCAGCGGGGCGGGTCGTAAAGCCACTGGGCAATCACGTGCGCGGTCCTTCCTGACCCGGGACAGCCGGGGCGGCCGCAACGAGCATCTTCCGGGCCCGCGCTGGCGTGCAACGACCGGCAGATGCCCAGTTCAGCGTGGCGACAGTTCTGGCGCGGCCCGCTCGGCGAGGCATCACAGTTGCTGGCCGGCCGGTCTCCTCCCTTCGAAAGGCCTGCACCATGGAACCGCAACAACAGACTCCGCCCGGCCACACCGCGCAGATGAATCCCAAGCCCGACCACGGCGAGAACAGCTACCGCGGCTTCGGTCGACTGCAGGACAAGGTGGCCGTGATCACTGGCGGCGACAGCGGCATCGGGCGAGCCATCGCGATCGCGTTCGCGCGCGAAGGGGCGGACCTGCTGATCTCCTATCTGGACGAGCACGACGACGCCAACGAGACGGCGCGCTGGGTCAGGGAAGCGGGCCGGCGGGTCGAGCTGCTGCCCGGCGACGTGCGCGACGCCGGGCATTGCCGCGCGATCATCGACCGCGCGGTCGAAAAGTTCGGCCGCGTCGACATCCTCATCAACAACGCGGCGTTCCAGAACGTGCGCCAGCGTCTCGAGGACATCCCCGACGAGGAATGGACGCGCACCTTCGCCACCAACATCGACGCGCTGTTTTACCTGTGCAAGGCGGCGCTGCCGCACATGAAGCCGGGGTCGGCGATCGTCAACACCGCCTCGGTCAACGAGGACAAGGCCCCCAAGACGCTGATCGCCTATTCCGCCACCAAGGCCGCCATCGCCAACTTCACCGCCAGCCTCGGGCAGTCGCTGGCCGAGCGCGGCATCCGCGTCAACTGCGTCGCGCCCGGGCCGATCTGGACGCCGCTGATCCCCTCGACCATGCCGCCGGAACAGGTCGAGCAGTTCGGCCAGCAGACGCCGATGAAGCGGCCCGGCCAACCCGCCGAGGTGGCCCCGGTGTTCGTGTTCCTGGCCTCGCAGGACGCGAGCTACGTCACCGGCGCGCTGTACCCGGTCACGGGTGGCACGCCCATGCTCTGACGGCCAGCCTTCTCGTCGAGACGGTTCCATGCGCCGGCCGCCCTGCACAGGTGACTCCACGCGTGCTCGCGGCGGTGGGGCGGCCTTGGCCGGCGACCCGTGGTCGGGCAAGCCGTGCGCGAGGTCCAGTGGGACTTGCCGCAGCGAGCGCTCGGCCGCGGCCGGTCGCCCGGCCGAGCTCGCGACTGTCGCTGCACGTCCGGGACCGGTCGATTTGACCCGCCGCCGCTTGCTCGCCGCCGCGTCGGCGGCCTGGGGTTCTGCATTGCCGCCGCCCGCGACCGCCTCCGGGCCTGACCCGGCCGCGACCGCGAGCACAGGCGTGCGACTGTGGACGTTCGGTGACTCGGTGCTCGACTGCGGGCACTACAACGCATACGGTGTCACGCCGGGCGCCCTCGTCATCCGAAACGACGATCACCTGTTCCCGCACTTCGCGCGGCAGGATCTGGCGTCGCGCGGCCTGCGCGTGGCCCTGGCCCACCGGGCGGTCGACGGCGCGCGCGCGAGCGACCTGGCCGCACAGGCGCAGGGCATGGTGGCCGGACGCGACGACATCGCCATGGTCAGCGTCGGCGGCAACGACCTGCTGCGCGGCCTCATGGTCGACGAGGGCGCGGGCTTCAAGGCGTTCGAGGCGGCGCTGGATCGCTTCCTCAGCGGCCTGGGCATGGAGCGCTGCATCCTTGCGACGGTCTATGACCCGACCTTTGGCGACGACCGCCGCAACTTCCTGGGCGTGCCCGCCCACCTGGCCCGGCGCGGCCACGAGCGCATGAACGAGATCCTGCGTCGACTGGCAAAGCGCCACGGCCGCCTGGCCGACCTGCATGCGCATTTCCTGACGGGCGACCCGTCCTGGTTCGCCAACACGATCGAGCCCAGCCTCGCGGGGGCGTCGGAGATCCGGCGCGTCTTCCTGGCCCGCATCTGAAGCGGGCTGCGACGGTGCGATCGTTCCGGCGCCTGCTTGCGCCCGTGACGAGCGCAATCTTGCCTTTGAAGTTGTTCATGATCCTTGTTCTTTCGTAGTTGGAAAGCGGGGTTTGGCGATTGCCGAAGCTGCAGTCCAGCAGCCGGACGACGCCTCAAGTTCCCCGCCACGAGAGCGTGCGAATTGGCCCGCAGGCCGAACAAGAATGGCAGGGACGCCCCCGCGTCCTGAGAAGACGACATATCGAGATGCGATCCATCCGTCACGTAGATGGACGCCGTGACGGTCGAGTGATTCGCAGCAACGCCCACTCGGCGGCGATCACGGCCGCGTAGTCGCTGAACGCAGGTGAGCATCGCCCGTGTGCGTCACATCGAGCTTGCGCTCACAGGGAAAACCAACCGCCCCCCTGGGGTTGGTAGGCCTTGACGCGGGCCAACGGTATTGGAGTCAGCAACGAGACCTCGACGATGTCGGGGAAGGCCGTCTCCCCCTTTCCACCCGGGCTGCCGCCGATGACCAGGCCGATGACAGTCGCCTGTGCGAGATCCGCATGGTCCGCCATGACCAGGTCGACGCCCTTGCGCGCAGCGGTCATTTCCACGGCTTCTCCAGCCTGGTTGAAGAAGTGGAAGGTCTGGGGGAATTCGATTCGATAGATATAGCCCTGGTTGCCGTAGCCGCCGCAATCCACGCTGGGCGCTGTCGAGACGTGGAACGCATCGAAGTTCTGGCCGGAACCCAGGCCGATGATGAACTTGGACAGGTTCAGCAGCGTCTTGGCAACCGGCTTCTTGCTCACCACATGGATGATGGGCGTCTTGAGCGCTTGTTCGAGGGGATGCTGCCTGCCTCCACTCTTCTCGATCGAGAAAGCGAAATCGTCGTTGGCCGAGTTCGTGGTCAGGCGGCTGATGAGCCCCCGGATCTGCTCCAGGGAGTTGGGGCGCCCCCATGGCTTGAACCCGCCAGCCGCGCGAATCGCGGATGGGGTGCGCGAATCGCCGCGAAAGACGACGAAGGTCCCCGGAGCCGGGTCTGCGGCGAGCACGGCTGGCGTGGAGGCGGCCACCGCCAGGGGAAGTGCAATGGCCGAGGAAAGTGGCATCGCAAGCAGTGCGGGTGAGCTCGGGCGCCGCCCTGGCGTCGAGGGACCCACCGTCATCGGTTCAATGGGCGCCTTGCTGACGAGCCTGCCGACCGCCGCAGCCTCTTGATTGAGCTCGGCCTGGCTCGTCGGCGGCCGCGGCATCGTGGCCGATCGCTGTATCGCCGCGCCGTCCTTCTGGCTGCAGCTCCCGTTGGTGCAGCCACCATTCGAATCGTTGTACTGGCGCTTGCACCCAGAACAGAATTTCCATCCCATCGCCTGGCTCCCTGATGATGAACAAGATGCGGAGCCATGCAGCTCCGGTGGAACGGCCGCTGGCCCCTGACTCCCGGAATCGGATCAGTCCTTGGAGTTCTCGGCGATGTTCCAGTTCATCGACGGCTTGTCGCCGGCGCTGCCGTCTTTCTTCTGTTCGACGTAGTCGACCTTGACGGCCGCGAAGTTGAGGGTGACGTTTTCGGTCAGGCGATCTTCGCCGCCGGAGCCGCCCGTCGAGACCGACGTGACCAGCACCTCGGTCATCGTGATCTTCACGTACTCGAGCGGCTTCTCGCCGGCCTTGCGCACCGTCAGCAATGCGTTGTCGTAGTGCTTGCCGTTGCACGCGCCCAGCATCAGGTCGGGCGAAGACTTGTCGATGTACTTGGTGAACGACAGATCCTGCACATTGGCCTTGCCGGCGCCGGCGCCGCCACCGACGTGCGCGGAGCCGGAGTTCGACACGCCCCAGCTCCAGGCCAGGACGTCGATCTCGCCAGCGTGCGTCTTGTCGACCGATTCGCCCTTCAGACCGGCGATCTTCATGAACATGTCCATTGCCATTTCGTGCTCCAGTAACCTGTTTCCTGACACACCGACGTCGCGTCGGCAGCGCGTCCCGACCGGGACTTTCCGGGCCTGGCCTGCGGCCCGGCGCCGCCAGCTCGATCCGCCTGTCGCGGTTCGGTTGGCATGGACGTCATGATGCGCGGCACGGCCGCCCGGATCCATTACGCGAGATGACACGGTCGCGAAGACACCCGACTCGAACGTGATGGCGGAGCGCTCTCCGTGGTTGCAGACGGCTTCTGCAAGGGCGTGGTCGGTATGCCGATCGTCACGCAGACGCTCGCAGCAGCGCCGTTCAGTTCACCAGCGTCGTGATGCTCTTGCCCGGCAGAGAAATCGAGAACGCATTCGCGCTCACGCCGATCGCTGCCTGCTGCGCGAACGTGGCCGCCGCCGTCGTGACGTAAGGCGTCAGGCTGGTCAAGGAGCGACCGCCGGGATTGACCGAGGTCGTGAGGTTGACGCTGCTGCCGTTCTCGTTCACGAGCACGATCACGACCTTGCCGCCGTTCGATGCCGTTCCGAACGCGGAGACGCGGACGCCGCTTTGCGGCAGCGACGTGGACTCATAGCGAACATACCCCGGCCGGATGAAGTACGAGAAGTGCTTCATGCCGATCCCGAAATAGGTCGGCTTGTCGCTGGTGCTGATCAAGCCTGACGGCGTCGCGTCGTTGCTGTTGACGAGCCACCAATAGACGTAGGCGTTGTACTGCGACAGTGTCAGGCCGTCGTGGATCTCGCGCGCCATGGCGATGGCATCGTCGATGCTGGTCTGCCACGAAGCGCTCGAGGAGGTCTTGTTGACGGAGTCCAGGAAGTGCTCGGTCATCCAGGCGTCCTTGCCCAGCTTCTCGACCGATGCGGGGTAGTTGGCCGTGCCGCCGTAGAGGTGGCCGCCGATGATCGAGATGTTGGCGGCGGCCGCCGGATCGGCCAGCAGCGTGTCCGTGGTCGCTTGCGAGTAGTAGAAGGATTCCGGCGCCATCAGCCGGGTCGCGGTGCCGGCGACGGCGGCGGCTCCATGGCCGCCGGCCCAGGTCTTCATGTCGTCGGCGCTCCACAGGCAGGACTCGTAGGTCTGCGGATCCCAATCCGGCTCGTTCTGGAGCGAGACCGCGTAGAGGCTCACGTTCCGCGTGGCGGCGTACTTGATGTAGGCGTTCAGGTAGTGCGCAAAGTCGGCATACCTCGCCGGATCGAGTCGCCCGCTGTAGAGAGGATCCGGACGATCCGTGTTGACGATCTTCATGCTCGCGGGCGGCGACCAGGGCGATGCGAAGACGATGCCGCCCCGGGCCTGGACGGCTGCCCCATTGACCAGTTCGGCCGTCCATTGGGAGGTATCCGCCGTCTGGTTCGACGCATTCCACGCGGCCGGTGCGATGCGCAGCCGGATGATGTCCAGGCCGAGGCTGTCCGGCACGCTGGTGCCGAACAGGACATTCAGCCTGTCGTCCGACATCTTGTCGTAGTACCAGGCCGCCGCGCCGCCGAATCCACGGATCGTCTGCTTCGGGTTGCCGAAGTCGACCGCGGCCGTCGTCCCGGCCGGCCTCACCGTCAAGGCCGTGCTGATGACGGCCTGGCGGTAATGTGCGTTGTCATTCGGAACGAAGGTCGCCTGCACGATGGCGGTCCCCGCCTCGGCCGTCGTGGCGGCACCCAATGGCTTGCCGTCCACCGTCATGTAGGTAGTCGGCGCGGCGCTGCCCTGGATTCCATAGAGTGCATAAGGCGCCGTCGTGATCTGCGCGGGCGTCAGCGTCGAGCCCTGGAGCACGGCGGCGGGCAGATCCCAGCGCACCGGCGGGTAGGCCTTGTTGACCGTC
>JBJMWF010000345.1:0-7201 GCA_045810265.1 Vitreoscilla sp.
CCGCACGACCTGTCGTTCCTGCCGGAGCTGGAACGCCATCGCGCCGCCGGCACGCATGTGCTGATGGTCAACGTCGGCTACGGGGCCGACGGCATCGAGCAGCACGTGCGCATGCTCGCCACCTTCCGCGCCTGGATCAGCGCCCACTCCGATCGCTTCCGCCTGATCGAGTCGGTGGACGACATCTCGCGCGCCCGCGCCGCGGGCCAGCTGGCGATCGGCTTCGACATCGAGGGCGCCAACGCCGTCGACGACCAGCTGAACCTGGTCGGCGTCTACCGCGACCTGGGCGTGCGCTGGATGCTGCTGGCCTACAACCGCAACAACCGCGCCGCCGGCGGCTGCCAGGACGAGGACAGCGGCCTGACGCCGTTCGGCCGCAGCCTGCTCGAGGAACTTGCGGCGCAAGGCGTGGTGGCCTGCTGCTCGCATACGGGGTACCGTACCGCCCGCGAGGCGATCGACGCATCCCCGACGCCGGTCATCTTCTCGCACTCCAATCCGCGCGCGCTGGCCGATCACCCGCGCAACATTCCCGACGACCTCATCGTGGCCTGCGCGGCGCGCGGCGGTGTCGTCGGCATCAACGGCATCGGGCTGTTCCTCGGCGACAACGACGCCTCGCCCAGGCGCCTGGCGCGCGCGGCCGCGTATGTCGCCGACCTGGTCGGCCCGCAGCACGTGGGCATCGGGCTGGACTTCATGCACGACAGCAGCGAGATCGACGCGACCATCGCCGCCCATCCCGAACAATTCCCGCCCGAGCTGGGTTACGGCACCGGCATGGCCTTCATGGCGCCGGAGCAGTTGCCCGAGGTGGCGCAGGAGCTGCGCGCGCTGGGCATGTCGGCGGAGGACACGGCCTGCGTCATGGGCGGCAACTGGCTGCGCGTCGCGCGCCAGGTCTGGAAGCGCTGAAGACGCACGCCTCATGGACAACACGACATTCGACTTCATCGTCATCGGCGCGGGCATCGCCGGCGCCTCCATCGCGGCCCATCTCGCGCAGCGCGGCCGCGTGCTGCTGCTCGAAGGCGAGGAGCAACCGGGCTATCACACGACCGGGCGTTCGGCCGCCCTGTTCTCCACGATCTACGGCAATGCGCCGGTGCGCGCCCTCAGCCGCGCCAGCCGCGACTTCCTGTTCCAGCCGCCGCCCGGCTTCTCGGACGTGCCGCTGGTGCACCCTCGGCCCACGCTGTTCTTCGCGCGGCCGGAGCAGCTCGAGCTGCTGCACGAGGCGCGCGCGGACGAGGACGTGCGCAGCGCCACGCGCCTGCTCGATGCCGCCCAGGCATGGCAGCTGCTTCCCGTATTCCGGCCGGGCTATCTCGGAGGCGGCATGATCGAGGACGCCTCGGCGGACATCGACGTGCACGCGCTGCACCAGGGCTATCTGCGCAGCGCGCGCCGACTCGGTGCCGAGCTGGTCACGGGCCGTCCGGTGCAGTCGCTGGCCAGGGACGGCAACGCCTGGCACGTGCACGTCGCCGACAGCCAGTTCCAGGCGCCCATCGTCGTCAACGCCGCGGGCGCGTGGGGCGACGTGGTCGCATGCGCCGCGGGCGTCGCGCCGGTCGGCCTGCGCCCGCTGCGCCGCACGGCGATGGTCATCGACGCGCCCGATGGCATGCGTCCGAACGATTGGCCCGCCGCCATCGCCGCCGACGAGAGCTTCTACTTCCGCCCGGAGGCCGGCCGCCTGTTGCTGTCGCCGGCCGACGAGACCCCCAGCGAACCGTGCGACGCGCAGCCGGACGAATGGGACGTCGCCGTCGCCGTCGACCACTTCGAGCGCGCGGTGGGCACGCCGGTGGCGCGCGTGCTGCGCCGCTGGGCCGGGCTGCGTGTGTTCACCGACGATCGCACGCCCGTCGCCGGCTTTGCGCCGGATGCCCCGGGCTTCTTCTGGTTCGTCGGCCAGGGCGGCTATGGCATCCAGACGGCCGAAGGCCTCGCGCGCGCGGGCGCCGCGGCCGCCTGCAACGAGGCACTGCCCCAGTCGCTGGTCGAACACGGCGTGAGCCTCGACGACATCTCGCCCGCGCGGACCTCGCTGCGACCCGCGGCCTCGCCATCCAACTCCTCCAACTCGTGAGACCGACCATGCATCCCCTGCGTCACCTCGTTGTCTGCGCCGCCCTCGCCGGCGCGGGCGTCCTCGGCCACGCGGCCGACGCGCCACTGTCGCCCGTCGCGCCCAAGCCCGGGCCGACGGCGGCTCCGAAGGCGGCCGTCGCCGCCCCGACCGGCCAACTGCCCGCGGGCACCATCACCACGGCCCAGGCGCTGACCAAGGAGGACCTCGAGTCCTGGCTCGACGGCCTGATTCCGTCCGCGCTGGTGACCGCGCGCACGCCGGGCGCGGTCGTCTCCGTCGTCAAGGACGGCCAAGTGCTGCTGGAGAAAGGCTACGGCTGGGCCGATGCCGAGAAGCACATCCCGGTCGACCCGAAGGCAACGCTGTTCCGACCGGGCTCGACGTCCAAACTGTTCACCTGGACCGCCGTGATGCAGCAGGTGGAGCTCGGCAAGCTCGATCTGGACACCGACGTCAACCAGTACCTGGACTTCAAGGTACCGGTGCGCAACGGCCACCCACTGACGCTGCGCCACATCATGACGCAGACCAGCGGCTTCGAGGAGGTCATCAAGGATCTGGTGTCGTTCGGCACCGCGTCCCCGCCGCTGCGCGACGTGCTCCTGGCCAACATGCCGCCGCTGCGCGCAGACCCGGGTACCGTGGCTGGCTACTCGAACTACGCCACCGCGCTGGCCGGCTACATCGTGCAGCGCCTCTCGGGCGAGCCGTACGAGGACTACATCGAGCACCACATCTTCCAGCCGCTGGGCATGGCGCACTCGACGTTCCGCCAGCCGCTGCCGGCGGCGCTCGCGCCGCTGATGGCGCAGGGCTACATGGAGACCGGCCAGCCGGGCCACGGCTTCGAGGTAGTGAACCTGCCGCCCGCGGGCAGCCTCAGTTCGACAGCCGACGACATGTCGCGCTTCATGATCGCGCACCTGCAGGACGGCAGCCTCGGCGACGCGCGCATCCTGCAGGCCGCGACCGCGCAGAAGATGCACACCACGCCGACGCGCCTGTTCCCCGACCTGAACGGCATCGCGCTCGGCTTCTACCAGCAGGACATCAACGGCCACCGCGTGATTGCGCACGGCGGCGACCTGAACTACTTCCACAGCGACCTCGCGCTGTTCATCGACGACCACGTCGGCCTGTTCATCTCGGTCAACGCGCCGGGCAAGGAAGGCATGGGCGAGATGCTGCGGGTGCGCCTGTTCAACGGCTTCGCCGATCGCTACTTCCCGCATCCGCAGACCCTGGTGCCGATCGACAAGGCGACCGCGCAGGCGCATGCGGCGATGATCGCCGGGCACTGGGTCAACACGCGGCGCGCCGATTCGACGTTCCTGAAGCTGGTCGACCTGCTGTCGCCGACGGCCATCACCGCCAACGCCGACGGCTCGATCACGAGCAAGGTGCTGATCGACCCGCAGACCTTCGTCGAGACCTCGCCCTTCCTCTGGAGCGAGGTGGATGGCCACGACAAGCTGCAGGCGCGCGTCGTCGACGGCAAGGTCGTCGGCTGGACCACCGACATGCTCGCCTTCGCGTGGAGCTATCAGTCGCCGGGGGGCCTCGCGGCGGCCGGACTGCAGCAGGCGGCGTGCGGCCTGGCGCTGGCCATCGTGGCACTGGCCGCCGCGATGTGGCCGATCGCGGCCGTCGTGCGACGTCGGCTGAAGGTGCCGCGCGTCGAAAGCCTGTCGCTTCGCCTGGCGCGCCGACTGGCCGACGCGGGCGCCGTCGCGCTGGTCGCGGCCGTCGTCTCCTGGGTCGGGTTCTTCGCCGCCGTCATCTCGACGACCTTCACCGGCCTGGACCCGCTGCTGCACCTGGCCCAGGTGATCGCCGTCGTGGGCTTTGCCGGCGGCACGCTCGCCAACATCTGGCTGCTGGTGCTGCAGGCGCGCGAGCACCGGCGTGCCAGCACGCTCGTGTGGACGGCGGTGCGCGTGATCGCGTTCGCCTACCTGCTGGTGGTGGCCTTCGGCTACAACCTGCTGAGCCTGAGCGGCCACTACTGATCCGGGCGGGACGCGCATGTCGACCTCGATCGCCGCCACCACCACGACGGCCGCCGCGACGCCCCGTCGCGGCCATCCGCCGGGGCTGGCCGTCCTGTTCCTGACGGAGATGTGGGAGAAGTTCTCCTTCTTCGGCATGCGCGCGCTGCAGGTCTACTACATGACCAAGCAGCTGCACTTCTCGCAGGGCACGGCCTCGCTGATCTACGGCGCGTACGCGGCCGGCGTGTACCTGACGCCGATCGCCGGCGGCATGATCTCCGACCGCTGGCTGGGCCGGCACCGCGCCATCGTGATCGGCTCGCTGATCATGGCGCTGGGCCACTTCATGATGGCCAGCGAGGTGTTGTTCTTCCCGGCGATGGTCACCATCGCGATCGGCAACGGCCTGTTCCTGCCGAACCTGCCCAGCCAGGTCGCGGCGCTGTACGCCGAGAACGACCCGCGACGAGCCAGCGCGTACAACCTCTACTACATGGGCATCAACCTGGGCGCCTTCCTCGCGCCGCTGGTGTGCGGCACGCTGGGCGAGCTGTACGGGTGGCACTGGGGCTTCGGCGCCGCGGGCGTGGGCATGTGCCTCGGACTCGCGATCTACCTGGCCGGCGGTCGCTGGCTGCCCAGGGAAGGTCCGCCCAAGGCGCGCGACGTGGAAGCGGTCGCGAGCGACGATGCCGCGACGCGCGTGGGACTGCTCGTCGCCATCGGCCTGGCCGTCGTCGTCTACCGCATGGCGTATGAGCAGACGGGCAACACGCTGGCGGTCTGGGTCGACGCCAGCGTCGACCGCCAACTGGGCGGCTGGACGATGCCGGCGACCTGGATCCAGTCGTTGAACCCGATGTTCGTGTTCGCGATTACGCCCTTGCTGGTCGCGTTCTGGCAGCGACGCGAGGCGCGCCGTGGTGCGGCACGGCCGCTGGGCCGCATGGCCATCGGCGCGTTCGTCTCGGCGCTGTCGTGGCTCGCGCTCGCGGCCATCGCGCATCACGACATGGCGCGCCACGTGCCGACCAGCGTGGGCTGGGTCACCGCGTTCTTCGTGCTGTTCACGCTCGCCGAGCTGTACATCCTGCCGGTGGGCCTGGGCCTGTTCGCGAGCCTGGCGCCCACGCGCTTTCGCGCAACGACGATCGCCGCGTGGTTCCTTGCGGCCTTCGCCGGCAACCTGCTCTCGGGCGTGCTGGGCACCGCGTGGGAGCAGCTCGCGCCGGACGCCTTCTTCGCGCTGACCGGCGGCGTCGCGGCGATCGCCGGCGCGCTGCTCTGGACCGTCGGCCGCTTCGCCGCCCGCCGGCCCTGAATCTCCCACCTCGATGATCGATCACACGACTCACCACTCGACCGTCTCGACCCCGCATGACGATGAGTCGCCAGGCGCACGCATCCGCGCCCTGCGCCTGGGCCAGGGGCTGACGCTGGCGCAGCTGAGCGCGCGCATCGGGCTGGCGATCTCCACCTTGTCCAAGCTGGAGAAGGGCGCGATCTCGCTGTCGTACGACAAGCTGCTGCTGATCAGCGAGGGCCTGGGCATCGACATGGCCAGCCTGGTCGACCCCAAGCCGCAGCTGCCCCGCATCCCCGGGCTGACGGCGGGTCGCCGCGTGCTGCAGCGTGCCGGAGAAGGCCAGGTCGTCGAGACCAGCAGCTATCGCCAGACCTACCTCGCGACGGAGCTCCTGAACAAGAAGATGACGCCCATCTTCGTGGAGATCCGCGCCCGCACGCTGGACGAATTCGTCGCCGAATTCGGCGGGCTGATCCGTCATCCAGGCGAGGAGTTCTCGTACGTTCTCGAAGGCGAGCTGGATTTCCACAGCGAGCTCTACGCGCCGGTGCGCCTGCGCGCGGGCGACTCGGTCTACTTCGACAGCGAGATGGGCCACGCCTATCTCAACGCCTCGCCCGGGCGCTGCCGGCTGCTTTGCAGCTGCGCACCGCGCGGCCCCGACGACGCGGTCGATGCGCATGTGTTCGTCAATACCTCGGGCATTCGACACAGCGTCGAGCCGGTGGACGCCGGCGTGTCCCCGACCACCAGGAGAAAAGCATGAACGAAGTCGTCGCCAGGACTGGCGTCGCCGCGCTCGACGACCTCTTCGCCGCGGTCGATCGAAGCGACGCGCCGGGGCTCGTCGTCGGCGTGGCGCAGCACGGCCGGCCCGTCTATCGGCGCGGCTTCGGCCTGGCCAGCATCGAGCTGGGCGTGGCCAACACCGCCTGGACGCGCATGCGCATCGGTTCGACCAGCAAGCACTTCACCTGCCTGGCCGCGCTGCTGCTGGCCGAGGACGGCAAGCTCGACATCGACGCCGGCGTGCGTCGCTACGTGCCGGAACTGCCCCAGCTGAAAGGCGAGCCGACGCTGCGCCAGTTGATGAACCACTCGGGCGGCCAGCGCTGCTATCTGGACGTCGGCTTCCTCAGCGACGCGATGGCGATCAAGCCCAAGGGCGTCGCGCTGAAGACGCAGGTGCGGCAATCCGGCGTCAACTTCGAGCCGGGCGACAGGACGCTCTACAACAACGGCGGGTACCACCTGCTGTCGCTGATCATCGAGCGCGTGAGCGGCATGCCGTTCGAGCAGTTCCTCGAGGAGCGCATCTTCGCGCCGCTGGGCATGGTCGACACGAAGTCGGTGCCCAGCGACTTCGAGATCCACCGCAACATGGCCACGCTGCACGTCGCGCAGCCGGACGGCCGCTGGCGCCGCGGCATCTTCCCGACCGAGGAGGTGCGCGGCGAAGGCGCGATGATCTCCACGATCGACGACATGCTGCGCTGGCTGGCCCACCTGCGCGGGCCGCATGCGGTCGGCAGCGACGACACGTGGAAGCAGATGACCACGCCCGTGCGCCTGAACAACGGCAGCACCGTGCCGTACGCGCTGGGCCTGATGGTGCACGGCTACCGCGGCGTGCGCGTGGTGCATCACGCCGGCGGCGTCATCGGTGGCAGCTGCCAGATGCTGACGGTGCCCGCGCATGCGCTGGACATCATCATCATGACCAACGGCGCCGTCGTCAGCGCGGTCGAGCTTGCCAACAGGATCATCGACACGATGCTCGGCGACGAGGTGCTGGCCGCGCGC
>JBJMWF010000346.1:0-12197 GCA_045810265.1 Vitreoscilla sp.
GAAGATAGGTCCTCCAGCGGCGTGCGCCACGGGCGACGGCCTCGTCACAGGCCAGCATCGCCACGGCCATGGCGCCGACGAACAGCGCGTTGACGAGAAGCTCGCTCTGCGCATGGGTGGCCGGGACCGGGAAGCGCTTGGCCATCCCGACGCGAGAGATCCTGCCCAGGATGTCCACCACGACCAGGATGGCCAGCGCCGACCCGAGCGTTCGCGCGTCGAACCGACGCAGCACCGCCAGCGCGAAACCGGTCGTTCGCGGGTGACCGGGATCGTCGTCCCCGCTTGTCGTGAGCCGTGCGGCCGTGTTCATGCCGCCGTCTCTTCCATGGCGCGCGTGGCCGGCAGCACGAGCGTGGACGTGACGCCGCGCTCGGCGTTCTCCGTCAGCCAGAGCGTGGCCGCCTCGGCGTGCAACAGCGCGAGCCGGGCGCGGATGTTCGCCAGACCGGTGCCGGCGCCCGAGCTCTCGCGAAAGCCGCGGCCGTCGTCGCATACCGCCAGCTTCAGCCATTGGCCATCGCGCCGTGCCGAGACGGTGATGCGGCCGCCTTCCGGCAGCGGATTCAACCCGTGCTTGATCGCGTTCTCGACCAGCGTCAGCAACATCATCGGCGGCAAGGACAGCTGGCGCAGCGCGGGCGGGATGTCCAGCTCGAACGACAGCCGGCGGCCCATGCGCACGGCCTGCACGCCCAGGTAGGCCTCGACCAGGCTGACTTCGCGCTCGACACTGGACTGCGACTGGCGCATGCGCGGCAGCGCGACCTCGAGGTAGCGCATCAGGTTGTCCATCATGTGGCCGCCGGTGGCGACATCGGTCTGGTACAGCCGCCGCACGTTGGCGAGCGTATTGAACAGGAAATGCGGCTCGATCTGGGCCTGCATCACCTGCAGCCGGGCCTCGGCCATCTCCCGATCCAGCGCCAGCCGGTCGATCTGCGCAGCGCGCATCGCCTGCACGTTGCGCAGTTCCAGGCGGTGGAACTCCGCCATCAAGGTCAGAAGGGCCGCCTGGACGCCGTAGCGGAACCAGAAGATCAGGATCACATCGCGCAGTGCCATTGGAGACGGCGAATCGTCGAGGAGCCGCAGGAAGCCGATGCGGATGCCGATGCCGATCGGCGCCACCGCGACGATGCACAGCGTCAGCGCGACCGCACGGCGCCAGCCCTGCTGCGGGCCGAGATTGCCGACGGCCATGACCGGCAACCCCATCAGAAGCGCCGTCAGCATGGCGCTGGCGAAGGTGCCCCCGATCTGGAATATCCAGAACGGCAGGAACTCGGGGTTGCCCCAGGCGCCGCCCGAGTCGTGAAAATTCATCGACAGCGTCCAGACCGCGCACAGGCCCGCGAACAGGGCGACCACGTTCCAGGTCAAGCCCTTGAAGGCACGCCTGGACCACGCCGCGCAGGCACTGCACAGGGGGCGCGGCACCGTCCGATCGATCGCCACGGCGTTCGAACTCATCGATTCCTCCCGTCGCTTGCGGCGCCTTCGGTCCGCGCCCATGGTGGCGCTGGTGACGCCGACGTTCAAGTGCGAGATTGGGTGCATGGCGAGCCCAGCGCCAGCGCGAAGCGACAGAACCTCGACTGGACGGCCCGAATCCGGACCCGTGGCGATGAGATCGCTGCGTCGATGCGCCGAACCCGCGAAGGCGGACTACTGGCTCATCCCATGAGCCTTCATGCGCGGACGATGCGTTCTGAGGCCGTGTCCTTCCGACCCGGATTCGGTCGCTTTGCCCTAATTTGGCTCGGCAGTAGTGCCAATGCGGGAAATCCCCCACGAATCGGTACTCGCGATGGATGCTGACACTTCACTTTCATAGCCGCGCGCAAGTCCTTCATTTAGAACGAGATTCGCTTGCAGAACGTCGTCTAAGTACTTGATTTGATTGATTTTTTCGGCGCGTGACGCGTTGACCCTCCCTGAGCGATTCGCTAAAGTGCATCAAAGTGCACTTTTGTGGTGGGTTGTGGCATCTCTGATTTTTGAAGGTCCTTCGGCGTTGACGCTGGACGGCAAGGGGCGAGTCTCCATGCCGGCCCGTTATCGCGACGACCTCCAGACATTGTGTGCCGGTCGCCTGACCATCACCAAGCACCCGCACGGCTGCCTGATGGTGTTCCCCCGGCCCTACTGGGAGAACTTCCGCGACCAGGTCGCGCAGCTGCCGTTCTCCCAGGTCGGCGTCAAGCGGGTGTTTCTCGGGCACGCCGACGACGTCGAGTGGGATGCCACCTCGCGCGTGCTGATCCGGCCGGAACTCCGCTCGTGGGCGGGACTCGAAAAGGACGTGACGCTGCTGGGCATGGGCAGTCACTTCGAACTGTGGTCGACGCCTGCCTACGCCGCGAACGAAGCGCGCGTCATGGCAGAGCAGGCCACCGCTGCGCTGGACAATCTCATCTTCTGATCGTGGAACACTCGGGGTTGCACACCACCGTCCTGCTCCACGAAGCGATCGACGCGCTCGTGACGAACCCGGACGGCATCTATGTCGACGGCACCTTCGGCCGCGGCGGGCACACGCGCGAGCTGCTGTCGCGCCTCGGGCCGGGCGCCCGCGTGATCGGCATCGACCGCGATCCGGTCGCCGTGCAGGCGGCCAGGCATGGCCCGGATGCCGTGCTCGACCCGCGCTTCGAGATCGTGCATGCCAGCTTCGCGCAGTTGCCCGCGGCGCTTGCGGAACGCGGCATCGGCAAGATCACCGGCTTGCTGCTGGACCTGGGCGTCTCGTCGCCGCAGATCGACACCCCCGAGCGCGGTTTCAGCTTCCGTTTCGACGGCCCGCTGGATATGCGCATGGACACCACGCGCGGCGAGACCGCGGCCGACTTTCTCGCTCGGGCCGACGAGCGTCACATTGCAGAGGTGATTCGTGACTACGGGGAAGAACGGTTTGCTGTGTCGATTGCAAAGGCGCTTGTTGCTGTCCGCGAAAGCGGCGCGCCCGTGCGAACCACGCGCGAGCTGTCCGCCGTCGTGGCTCGTACGGTCAAGACCCGCGAGCCGAACCAGGATCCCGCCACACGCACCTTTCAGGCTCTTCGGATTTTCGTCAATGCCGAGCTTGAGGAGCTCGAACAGGTTCTGAAGAGCTCGCTGGACCTGCTCGCCGAAGGCGGCCGCCTGTGCGTGATCAGCTTCCATTCGCTGGAAGACCGCATCGTCAAGAACTTCATCACGCGCGAGAGCAAGGACGAGATCGATCGGCGTGCGCCGTTCGCGCCGCCGTCGACGGCTTTGCGCCTGCATGCGCTGGGCCGCATCAAGCCCGGTCCCACCGAGGTGCTCACCAACGGTCGCGCGCGCTCGGCGATCCTGCGGGTGGCGGAGAGATTGGGATGAGCGGCGGCTCCTTCATGGTGCGGTTGAACGTCCTGCTCGCGGTCGCGCTGATCGTCAGCGGGCTGTACCTCGTCAAGATCAGCTACGAATCGCGCCGGCTGTTTGCCGAGATCGAGAACGCGCATGGCGCCGAGCGCCGGCTCGAGACCGACCGCCGCCGCCTCGAGGCCGAGCGCCAGGCGCAGGCGACGCACCTGCGCGTCGAGAGCACGGCGCGCACCAAGCTCAACATGCGCGCCGCCACGCCGGCCAACACGCAATACGTGGTCGACGCCGGCTTGGCCGCGGCGCCGCTGTCGGCACCGCTGACCATGCCGCCGGCCCCGGCGAGCACGGCCGATTCGGGGGCGTCGCGATGAACCGGCCGAACAAGCGCACCCAGCAGCCGTCGCGCGCCCGCGCGGTGAGCAACGTCACGTATGCCAACAGCCCGCTGCTGGCCTCGAAGACGCCGCTGTGGCGCAGCCGTTTCCTGGTCGTGCTGGTGGGCATCGGCTCGCTGGTGCTGCTCGGCCGCGCCGCCTACATCCAGCTCATCGCCACCAACTTCTACCTGAAGCAGGGCGAGGCGCGCTACGCGCACACGCTGGAAATGCCGGCCAGCCGCGGCCGCATCGTCGACCGCAACGGGCTGCTGCTGGCCACCAGCGTGCCCACACCGTCGATCTGGGCGATCCCCAAGGACGTCGACGCCGATGCGGGCGAGAAGAAGCGGCTCGCGCAGGCGCTGGGCATGAGCGTGTCCGAGCTGAACGACCGCCTGGACGGCAACCCGAACTTCGTCTGGCTGAAGCGCCAGGTCGACGACGGCGTCGGCGCGGCGATCAAGCAGCTCGACCTGAAGGGCATCCACCAGGTCAGCGAATTCCGCCGCCGCTATCCGGAAGGCGAGGCCGCGGCGCACGTGGTGGGCTTCACCGGCGACGAGGACAAGGGCCAGGAAGGCATCGAGCTGGCGTACCAGCAGCAGCTGCAGGGCCGCGACGGCTCGCGCGAGGTGGTCAAGGATCGCCTGGGCAACATCGTCGAGAACATCGGCGACCCGCAGCGCCCGATCAACGGCGCGGACATCGAGCTCGCGATCGACTCCAAGGTGCAGTTCTTCGCCTACCAGCGTGTACGCGACCAGGTGATCGCGCAGAAGGCCAAGGGCGGCAGCGTCGTCGTCATCGACACGCTGACCGGCGAGGTGCTGGCGCTGGCCAACTATCCGAGCTTCAATCCCGGCGACCGCCACCACTTGTCGGGTGCGCAACTGCGCAACCGCGCGCTGACCGACGTGTTCGAGCCGGGCTCGACGATGAAGCCGTTCATCATCGGCGCCGCCCTCGAGAAGGGCATCGTCACGCCGTTCTCGCTGGTCGATGCGACGCCCGGCTCGCTGGTGGTGGGCGGCTTCGCGCCGAAGGATGCCGAGCCCAACGGCATCCTGACGGTCCAGCAGGTGATCCAGAAGTCCAGCAACATCGGCGCCGCCCGGCTGGCGATGAGGCTGACGCCCAAGGAGCAGTGGGAGAAGTTCTCGTCCATCGGCCTGGGCCAGAAGCCGCAGATCAACTTCCCCGGCGTCGTCACCGGCCGCCTGCGCCCCTACAAGACGTGGCGTCCGATCGAGCAGGCGACGATGGCCTACGGCTACGGCCTGTCGGCCTCGCTGTTCCAGCTGGCGCGCGCCTACACCGTGTTCGCCAACGACGGTGTGCTGGAGAACGTCTCGATGCTGCGCCAGCCCGCGCCCGGCCCGGGTCCGCGCGTGTTCAAGCCGGAGACGGTCAAGGAACTGCTGACCATGCTGCAGATGGTGACCTCACCGGGCGGCACCGCGCCGAAGGCGCGTACGCTGGGCTACAGCGTCGGCGGCAAGTCGGGCACCGCGTACAAGGCCGAGGGCCATGGCTACGCCCAGAACAAGTACCGGCCCTGGTTCGTCGGGCTGGCGCCGATCTCGCATCCGCGCATCGTGGTTGCCGTGATGATCGACGAGCCCGGCGCCGGGCTGCACTTCGGCGGCGACGTCGCCGCGCCGGTGTTCAGCCAGGTGGTGTCGCAGACCCTGCCGCTGCTGGGCGTCGCTCCCGACCTGGACGTGCGCACGCAGATCACGCAGGCCAACGTCATCCAGACCCCGGAAAACTAGCATGCCGCTCACGCGCCTGAAATCCCCCGCCGCCGCGGCCCGCTGGCTCAAGTCCTGGGTCACCGGAACGCTGCGAACCGACAGCCGTGCCGTGCAGCCCGGCGACGGCTTCATCGCCTGGCCGGGCTACGCCAACGACGGCCGTGCCTTCGTCGCCAGCGCCCTGGCGGCCGGCGCCTCGACCTGCCTGGTCGAGGAAAAGGAGGTCGACGCCTTCGGCTTCGAGGACGCGCGCGTCGCGACGCTGAAGTCCATGAAGGCGGCGACCGGCCAGATCGCGGCGGCCTTCTTCGACGAGCCCAGCCAGGCCATCAAGGTCATCGCCACGACCGGTACCAACGGCAAGACCTCGACCGCATGGTGGACGGCGCAGACGCTCAACCTGCTGGGCCGGCGCGCCGGCTTCGTCGGCACGCTGGGCGTGGGCGTGCCGCCGCTGCCGATGCCCGTCGCCGCGGGCGATTCGAAGCAGGACTGGACCATCAAGGCCACCGGCCTGACGACACCCGACCCGGTCCTGCTGCAGGCCGCCTTCCGCCGCATGGCCGACGACGGCTTCGCCGCCTGCGCGATCGAGGCCAGCTCGATCGGCATCGTCGAGCAACGCCTGGCCGGCACGCGCATCGAGGTCGCGCTGTTCACCAACTTCACGCGCGACCACCTCGACTACCACGGCAGCATGGACAACTACTGGGCCGCCAAGCGCCTGTTGTTCGGCTGGGTCGGCCTGAAGTCCGCCGTGATCAACATCGACGACGACGCCGGTGCGCTGCTGGCCGACGAACTGCGCCGCGGCCAGATCGATTCGTGGACCTACTCGACGCGCGCGGACTCCGGGGCGCGCCTGATCGCCGAGGACATCGGCTACCGCGACGGCGGCCTGGCGTTCACGCTGGTCGAGGACGTCGCCGTCGGCGGCCGCGCGCGCCGCGAGCCGGTCACCACCACGCTGATCGGCGACTACAACGTGCACAACCTGCTGGCGGTGATCGGTGGCCTGCGCGCGCAGGGCGTGATGACGGTCGATGCCGCGCGCGTGGCCGGGCTGGTGACGCCGGTGCCGGGGCGCATGCAGCGTGTCGCGGCCGGCGCCGCGGGCCAGCCCGAAGTGGTGGTCGACTACGCGCACACGCCGGACGCGCTCGAGAAGGTGATCGCCGCGCTGCGCCCGCTGGCCAATGCGCGCGGCGGCCGGCTGCACTGCGTGTTCGGCTGCGGCGGCGACCGCGATGCGACCAAGCGCCCGCTGATGGGCGAGATCGCGGCGCGCCTGGCCGACGCGGTCGTCGTCACCAGCGACAACCCGCGCGGCGAGGATCCCCAGAAGATCGTCAACCAGATCGCCGACGGCGCCTTCGACGGCAATCCGGTCGTCCGGATCGTCGATCGTCGTGAAGCCATCGCCAAGGTGCTCGCGAATGCCGACGCGAACGACGTCGTGCTGATCGCCGGCAAGGGCCACGAGGACTATCAGGAGGTGATGGGCGTGCGGCATCCGTTCTCGGATGTCGAGGAAGCCTTGATCGGACTGAGGAAGCGAGGCCTGGCCGCATGATCGCCTTCATGACGCTCGCGGATGCCGCGGCGATGGTGCCGGGCTCGACCCTGGTCGGCGACGGCGCGCGCGCGTTCGAGCGTGTACATACCGACACCCGCACGCTCCGCGCGGGCGACCTGTTCGTCGCGCTGCAAGGCGAGCGCTTCGATGCGCACGACTTCCTGCCGCAAGCGCGCGCCGCGGGCGCCGTCGCGGCGATCGGCACGCATGGCGTCGTCGAGGCCGGGCTCGATGGCCTGGTCGTCGGCGATTCGCTGGATGCCCTGCAGGCGCTGGCCACCGGCTGGCGCCGGCGCTTCGCCGGCCCGGTGATCGCGGTCACCGGCAGCAACGGCAAGACGACCGTGACCCAGATGATCGCGTCCATCCTGCGCGCCGCGCACGGCGACGCGGCGCATTCGACCGCCGGCAACCTGAACAACCACATCGGCGTTCCGCTGACCGTGCTGCAGCTGCGGGCCACGCATCGCGCCGCGGTGGTCGAACTGGGCATGAACCATCCGGGCGAGATCGCCGTGCTGGCCGCCATCGCGCAGCCCACGGTCGCGCTCGTCAACAACGCCCAGCGCGAACACCAGGAATTCATGGGCACGGTCGAGGCCGTCGCGCGCGAGAACGGCGCGGCCCTCGAGGCGCTGCCCGCCAACGGGGTGGCGGTGTTCCCGTGCGACGACGAGTACCGCGACATCTGGCAGGCCCAGGCGGACGGCCGCCGCTGCCTGCGCTTCGCGCTCGCCCAGGAGGCCGACGGCGCCTGGCCGGCCGCGGAGATCTCGGCGCGGGCGCGCTGGGTCGACACCCAGTGGCAGGTCGAGATGACGACGCCGCAAGGCCAGGCGCGCCTGACGCTGCGGGTGGCCGGCCGCCACAACGTGCGCAACGCGCTCGCGGCGACGGCTGCGACGCTGGGGGCAGGCGTCGCGCTCGCCGACATCGTGCGCGGCCTGGAGGCGTTCGCGCCGGTCAAGGGCCGCTCGCAGCTGAAGTCGCTCAAGCGCGCAGGCCGCACCATTGCCCTGGTCGACGACACGTACAACGCGAATCCGGACTCCGTGCGCGCCGCCATCGACGTGCTCGCCGGCTTGCCGGCGCCGCGCTGGCTTCTGCTGGGCGACATGGGCGAGGTCGGCGACCAGGGTCCGGCGTTCCACCAGGAGATCGGGGCCTACGCCAGCGCGCGCGGCATCGATCACTTCTGGTGCGCCGGCGCGCTCTGCGTCCACGCCGCGCAGGCCTACCGCGGGAGCGCGCGCCACTTCTCGGACACGCCCGCGCTGCTGGCGGCGCTGGGGGACTCGACGGCCACCGAACCCGCGTTCGCCTCGGCGCTGGTCAAGGGCTCGCGCTTCATGGGCATGGAGCGCGTGGTGGCGCTGCTGATCGCGCACGACGACAAGGGGGCCGACGATGCTGCTTAGCCTGGCCTCCTGGCTGCAAGCCCACTATCCCGAGAACTTCGGCTTCCTGCGCGTGTTCCAGTACCACACGTTCCGTGCGGTGATGGCCGCGATGACGGCGCTGCTGATCGGCCTGGCGTTCGGGCCCTGGGTCATCCGCCGCCTGACCGAGCTGAAGATCGGCCAGCCGATCCGCGAGTACGGCGTGCAGACGCACATGGTCAAGCGCGGCACCCCGACGATGGGCGGCGTGCTGGTGCTGATCGGCATCGCCATCGCCACGCTGCTGTGGAGCGACTGGAGCAACCGCTTCGTCTGGATCGTGATGCTGGTGACCTTCGGCTTCGGCGCCATCGGCTGGTCGGACGACTGGCGCAAGGTCGTGCGCAAGAACCCGGAGGGCATGCCCTCGCGGGAGAAGTACCTGTGGCAGTCGCTGATCGGCGTGATCGCGGCGCTGTACCTGGCCTTCAGTGTGTCGGAGACGTCCAATCTGCGCGTGCTGGAGCTGTTCGTGCGCTGGGTGACGAGCGGCTTTGCCAACGACCTGCCGCCCAAGGCGGACCTGATGCTGCCGTTCTTCAAGACCGTCAGCTACCCGCTGGGCGTGTTCGGCTTCATCGCGATGACCTACTTCGTGATCGTCGGCGCCAGCAACGCCGTCAACCTCACGGACGGCCTCGACGGCCTGGCGATCATGCCGGTGGTGCTGGTCGCGGGCGCGCTGGGCTTGTTCGCCTACATCGTCGGCAACGCGGTGTATTCGAAGTACCTGCTGTTCCCCTACATCCCGGGCGCCGGCGAGCTGCTGATCTTCTGCTCGGCGATCGCCGGCGCGGGCCTGGCCTTCCTGTGGTTCAACGCGCATCCGGCGCAGGTGTTCATGGGCGACGTCGGTGCGCTGTCGCTGGGCGGCGCGCTCGGCACGATCGCGGTGATCACGCGCCAGGAGATCGTGCTCGGGATCATGGGCGGCGTCTTCGTCGCGGAGGCGCTGTCGGTGATGGCGCAGGTGAGCTACTTCAAGTACACGAAGCGCAAGTACGGCGAAGGCCGCCGCATCCTGAAGATGGCGCCGCTGCACCACCATTTCGAGAAGTCCGGCTGGACCGAGACGCAGGTCGTGATCCGCTTCTGGATCGTCACGATGCTGCTGTGCCTGGTCGGCCTGGCGAGTTTGAAGCTGCGTTGATTCGAGAGCAAGACAAGTGACCGATCTGTCCAACAAGAACGTGCTGATCCTGGGCCTTGGCGCCTCGGGTCTGGCCATGGCGCGCTGGTGCGCCGGCCAGGGCGCGCGCGTTCGGGTGTGGGATTCGCGCGAGAACCCGCCGCAAGCCGCGGCGCTCGCGGCTGACGTCGCGGGCAGCACGTTCTTTTCGGGCGAGCTGGGCGCGGAGTCGATCGACGGTATCGACCGCGTCTACAAGAGCCCGGGCCTGAGTCCGGGCGACGCGCGCCTCGCGCCGCTGCTGCAGGCTGCACGCGCCGCCAACGTGCCGGTGCGCGGCGAGCTCGATCTGTTCTCGCAGGCGCTCGCGCAACTGAAGGCCGAGCGCGGCTACGCGCCGAAAGTCCTCGCCATCACCGGCACCAACGGCAAGACGACGACGACCTCGCTGACCGGCCAGCTGGTCGAGCGCGCGGGCCGCAGCGTCGCCGTGGCCGGCAACATCGGCCCGACGATGCTGGACACGCTCGCTGCCGCGATCGCCGCGCAGGCGGTGGCCGACATCGAGGCCGCCGAGCAGGCAGCGGCGCAGGCGCTCATCGACGCCGAAGAGGCCGCGGCCAAGGCCGCGCAGGACGCGATCGCCCATGAGGCTGCGCGCGAGGCCGCCGCCAACAAGGCCAGGCTGGACGCCGAACTGGCCGCCGCGGACGAAGCCAAGGCCGCCGTGGCCGCCGCCGCAGCACAGGCCAAGGCCGATGCCGCCGCCGCCAAGGCCGCGCGCGCCGAGGCCCGCGCCGCCAAGGCAGCGGCCAAGGCCAATCCCGATGCGGCGCTGGAGATGCCGGTCGAGCCGGAGTCGCCGGTCGAGGATCCGATCGACGCCGAGCTCGTCGAGACCGAGGACGCCGACGAGCTGCGTGAGCTCGCCGCGCTCGATGGCAGCGACGTCCCGGCGCAGCTGGCCGACGATGTCGACGAGGCGCACGCCGACGAGGACCTCGCCGACCAGGCCGCGGCGCTGGCCGAGGCCAAGCTGCCCGACGACGATGCGCCGTCGATCGCCCTGATACCGCCGCCGCCGGCCGACCCCGTGTTCAGCCACCTGCCGCAGGTCTGGGTGCTGGAGCTCTCGAGCTTCCAGCTCGACGACGTGCAGGACTTCAACCCCAGCGCCGCGACGGTCCTCAACATCACGCAGGATCACCTCGACTGGCACGGCACGATGGCGGCCTACGCCGCGGCCAAGTCGCGCATCTTCGGCACCGACGCAATGCCCGAGACGGTGATGGTGATCAATCGCGACGACCCGGCGGTCGAGGCAATGATCCCGCCGCCGGTCGCCGTCAAGCCGACGCGGCGCGGCGAACGCGCCAGGCTGGTGTCGCGCCGCGTGGTGCGCTTCGGCCTGGACGCCCCGCGGGGGCCGGGCGACTTCGGGGTGGTCGACGAGGGCGGCATGGCCTGGCTGGTGCGCGCGATGGAACTCGATCCGACGATCAAGCGCAAGGCCGGCGACGCCGAGGACATCGTGATCCAGCGCCTGATGCCGGCCGATGCGCTGCGCATCCGCGGCCGTCACAATGCGTCCAACGCGCTGGCCGCGCTGGCGCTGGCCAGTTCGGTCGGCATTCCGCTCGCGCCGATGCTGCACGGCCTGCGCGAATACCGCGGGGAGCCGCACCGGGTCGAGCCGATCGGCATGATCGGAAGCGTCGAGTTCTTCGACGATTCCAAGGGCACGAACGTCGGCGCGACCGTCGCCGCGTTGAACGGCCTGGGCCTGGATCGCGCACCGGCCAGGCTGGTGGTGATCCTGGGCGGCGATGGCAAGGGCCAGGACTTCCAGCCGCTGGCCGAACCGCTGCGCCGCCACGCGCGCGCGGCCGCGACGATCGGCAAGGACGCGGCAGCGCTCGAGGCGGTGCTGCAGTCGGCGGGCGTGCACTTCGAGCGCCATGCGACGCTCGAGGAGGCAACGCGCTGGGCGCACCGCCAGGCCGAGGGCAGCGATGCGGTGCTGCTGAGCCCGGCCTGCGCGAGCCTGGACATGTTCCGCGACTACAAGCACCGCGCCGACGTGTTCGTGGCGACGGTGCGCGCCATCGCCGATGACGCCGGGGAGGTGCTCGCGTGAGCGTTTTCACGGCGATCAAGCAGCACGTGCCTGAATGGCCGGGCTTCCGACCGGCCGAATGGTTCCGCAAGCGGCGCGAGGCCAGCTCGGGCGACGAGCGCGTGCCGATCCGCGACTGGGTCGACGCGGGACGTCCGACGCGCGTGATGGGTGTCGACTCGGCGCTGATCTGGGTGACGGCCGCGCTGCTGGCCTTCGGCCTGGTGATGGTCTATTCGGCCTCGGTCGCGTTGCCGGACAGCCCGCGCTTTGCGCTCTACACGCCCACGCACTTCCTGGGCCGCCAGGCGGTGTTCATCGTCATCGGCCTGGTGTGCGCATTCGCCACGGCGCAGATCCCGATCGCGGTGTGGGAGAAGTGGGCACCATGGATCTTCGCGCTGGCGATGGTGCTGCTGTTCCTGGTGCTGATCCCGCACGTGGGCAAGGGCGTC
>JBJMWF010000347.1:0-3169 GCA_045810265.1 Vitreoscilla sp.
CGCCGAGCGCGCCGAGCTGGTGCCGCACCTGCTCAACCTGCACGACGTCTACCGCGCGCTGCTCAAGGCGCGCCAACGCCGCGGCGCGATCGACTTCGAGACGACCGAGACGCAGATCATCTGCGACGACAACGGCCGCATCGAACGCATCGTGCCGCGCACGCGCAACGACGCGCACAAGCTGATCGAGGAGGCGATGCTGGCGGCCAACGTCTGCGCCGCCGACTTCATCGCGCTGCACGAGCACCCGGCGCTGTTCCGCGTGCACGAAGGCCCCACGCCCGAGAAGAAGATCACGCTGCAGAACTACCTCAAGGCGCTGGGCCTGGGGCTGTCGATCAGCGACGATCCCAAGCCGGCCGAGTACCAGGCGCTGGCCCAGGCCACCAAGGACCGCGTCGACGCGCAGCAGATCCACTCGATGCTGCTGCGCTCGATGCAGCAGGCCATCTACACGCCCAAGAACAGCGGCCACTTCGGCCTGGCCTACCAGGCCTACGCGCACTTCACGAGCCCGATCCGCCGCTATCCCGACCTGCTGGTGCACCGCGTGATCAAGGCGCTGCTGCAGGGCAAGCGCTATCACCTGAACGCGCCGGAAGTCGAGACCTCGGCGGCCGCCAGCTCGCGCAAGAGCGCCCGCGGGCCGGCCAAGTCGGGCGAGACCGAGATGGCGCACTGGGTCGCCGCCGGCGAGCACTGCAGCGCCAACGAGCGCCGCGCCGACGAGGCCTCGCGCGACGTCGAAGCCTGGCTCAAGTGCCGCTTCATGCGCGAGCGCCTGGGCGAGGAGTTCTCGGGCACTGTCAGCGCGGCGACGACCTTCGGGTTGTTCGTCACGCTCGACACGCTCTACGTCGAGGGCCTGGTGCACATCACCGAGCTCGGTGGCGAGTACTTCAAGTTCGACGAGGTGCGCCAGGAGCTGCGCGGCGAACGCACAGGCATCCGCTACGCGATCGGCGCGCGGGTGCGGGTGCAGGTCAGCCGCGTCGACCTGGACGGTCGCAAGATCGACTTCCGCATCGTGCGCGAGGCCGAGAGCGAACGCCTGCTGGGCCGGGGCCGCAAGTCCGAACCCTCGCAACGCGGCGCGGCACCGACGGCGGCCGAGCAACTGGCGTCGGTCGAGGCGCAGGATCGCCAGGTCAAGCGCGCCAGCCGCAAGACCAAGACCGGCGGCGCGGCGGGGGTGGCGCACCGGCCGGCCATCACCAAGACGGCGTCGCGCGGTACCAAGCCGGCGTCCAAGCGATCCAAGCGCTGAGCTCCGCTCACCCTTGAAAAGGCCCCGCCCGCGCGGGGCCTTTTCGCTTCCGGAGGCATGAATAAGGCGGGGTTGACCCGGCTGATGCGGTCAATGGAGAGCTGGACGGCATCGCAGAATCGATGCAACCGAAGCTCCCTCACGACCAAGTCCGCGATGAACCCCGCCCCGACCTGCCGGCCGCTCGACGCCTGACGTCCCATGAGCAACCGTCAGGATCCCTTCCTGGATGTCGCATCCGACCCCGCGTCCCGCCAAGGCGACGCGGCGCAGGGGGGCGCGCGCCCGTCACTGCAGGAAGAGGGCGCCGTCGACGCGATCCCCGAACTGGACGCCATCGGCGTGGACCACGATGCCTTGCTGCATTCCATGGTCTACCTGACCCGGCACCACGGCAACGAGCGCTCGGCCGAATCGATGCTGGACGGCATGCCCATCGACGGCCTGCTCAACCCCGACCAGGCGGTGCGCGTCATGCGCGCGGCCGGCTACAACGCGGGCCTGATGCAGCGCGACATCGGCGGCATCCATGCGCTGCTGCTGCCGGCCATCCTGCTGCTGAAGAACGGCGACGCCTGCGTGCTGGTGCGCCGCCTGGACACGCCGCGCGGCCAGTCGCCGGTGTGCGAGATCGTGATGCCCGGCCAGGAATTCCACACCTGCAAGGCCAGCGAGGCCGAGCTGGAGCAGGAGTACCTGGGCTTCGCCCTGGTGGCCACGCCGCTGCCCGAGCAGATGCCTGGCGCCGCCGGGCGCGAGCAGGCGCTGCTGGATCCGAACGGCCACTGGCTGTGGGGCACGCTGCGCCGTTTCATGCCGTACTACCGCTCGGCGATGGTCGCCGCGCTGCTCAGCAACGTGCTGATGCTGGTCACCGGCCTGGTCACCTCGGTGATCTACGACAAGGTCATCCCGCATCAGGGCTTCGTCACGCTGTGGGCGCTGGCCGTGGGATCGTTCATCGCGCTGGTGTTCGACCTCATCTCGCGCCAGCTGCGCAGCCACCTGATCGACACCGCCGGCAAGAAGGCCGATCTCATCATCGGGTCGCTGCTGTTCCGCCAGACGCTGGGCGTGCGCATGGAGCACCGGCCGCCGTCGGCCGGCAACTACGCGCACCACCTGCAGCAGGTGGAAGTCGTGCGTGAATTCTTCGCCGGCGCCACCTTGTCGGCCGTCAGCGACGTGCCTTTCATCGCCATGTACGTCGCCATGACCTTCGTCATCGGCGGCCCGCTGGGCTGGGTGCTGGTGCTGGCCGTGCCGATGCTGGTGGGCATGGCGCTGTTCATCCAGGGACGCCTGCGCCGCGCGATGGCGGCCAGCCTGGCTCACCAGGCCGACCTGCAGGGCGTGATCGTCGAGGCCGTCGAGGGCCTGGAGGACCTGAAGGCCGTCGGGGCGCAAGGCCGCTTCCTGCATCGCTACGAGAACGCCACCGCCGCGGCGGCCGAGGCCGGACTCACGGCGCGCTGGATGTCGGGCTGGACCAACAACATCTCGGGTGTCTCGCAACAGCTGATCACGCTGATCATGCTGGTGTGGGGCGTCTACCTGATCCACGACAACGTCATCACCGGCGGCGCACTGATCGGCGCCGTGATGTACGCCGGCCGTGCCGTGATGCCGATCAACAGCGTCGTCGGCCTGGCCTCACGCTACCAGGGTGCGCGCGCCGCGATGGTGTCGTTGGATCGCCTGATGGCCGAGCCGACCGAGCGCGAGAAGGGCCGCAGCTACGTGACCGGCCATCGTGTCACCGGCGCGATCGGCCTGAACGACCTGAGCTTCTCCTATCCGCAGACCGGCGAGGTGGCCGCGCCGCGCGTGCTCAAGAACGTGACGGTGCGCGTCAAGGCGGGCGAGCGCATCGCCATCCTCGGCCGCATCGGCAGCGGCAAG
>JBJMWF010000348.1:0-10914 GCA_045810265.1 Vitreoscilla sp.
CACCGTGGTGGCCGAGCCGTCGATCAGCTTCTGCACCGTCTGCACGACGTCGGAGGCGACCGCGTTCTTCAGCGGCACCACCTGCAGCTCGCCGCCGGCGGGCTGGTCGAGCGCGGCGATGATCTTGCCCAGCCGCTGCAGGTTGTCGGCGTAGTCGGTGATGACCAGCGAGTTGTTGCCCGGGCTGGCGTTGATCGTGTTGTTGGCGGTGATCAGCGGGCGCAGCACGGCCACCAGGTTGTTGGGGTTCTCGTAGTTGAGCTTGAAGATCTGCGTGAGCACCACGTCGCCGCGCTGCGACGGCGCGCCGACCGACACCGTGCTTGTCTGCAGCTTCGCGTCGGCCTCGGGCACCACCTTCAGGAACCCGCCCGACTCCACCACCGTGAAGCCCAGGCCGCGCAGCGCCGACAGGTAGTTGCGGTAGGCCTCTCCGAGCGGCTGCGGCTTGTCGTTGTAGACGGTGATGTTGCCCTTGACGCGCGGGTCGACCAGGATGTCGCGGTTGAGCATGGCGCCGATGGCGCGCGAGACGGCCTCGATGTCGGCGTTGACGAAGTTCAGCGTCACGGGCGTGCCGCGCGCGCGCGAGGTGGGCACCGCGGCGTCGTCGGCCGGCGCCGCCTGCGCGATGGGGGCGATCGAATTGGCGAGCAGGGCAATCGCGATCGCGGTCGCGTTCAGACGGCGGAGAGAGAAGGTTCGTTCCATGATCACCCGATCGAGATGGCGGACAACGCACCGTTGCGGCGTCCGATGAGATTCAGCAAGTTGTTCAAGGCGGCTTCCGAGCCCGCGGCCGCATGCGCCTCCGCGCGGATGCGCACGCCGGTCGCGCCGATCAGGCCGCGGCCGTCGATCAGCAGCGCACCGTCGATGGTCGAGATCCACACCAGGTCGCGCGTGGCCCCGTCGCCGGGCCGGATCTGCGTGCTGGGATCCGGCTGGATCAGCACGCGGTAGGTGCCCAGCGAGTCGAGCGTGGTCAGGCGCGACGAGGCCTGGCGGATCTCCACTTGCGCGCTGCCCAGTGTGCTCCAGTGCCCGCCCTTGAGCGCGAACGACAGATTGTGCGTGCTCAACGTCAGCACGCCGCCCGGATGAATGGTGTTCCAGGGAAAGCCGCGGCCCTCCAGCCAGCCCATCGGCCATTGGCCCACGGGCGTGGCGGCCGCCAGGGCCGCCGCGTCGGCGCCGCCCATGCCGGGCGTGACCTTGTCGATGCCGGCGGGCGGCTTGCCGCGCTCGTCGGGCCCGATGACGTTGACCTGCCAGGCGTCGAGCGTGCGGCGCAGGCTCAGATCCATGCCGTGTGCCAGGCAGCAGTCCTGCGTCAGGTGCACCGAGACGCCGTTCCAGTGTGGTCGCAGCGTCCATTCGAGGCGTGTGGGCAGCACCGAGGCGTCGCGGCTGCCCGCGCCGCCTGTCAGGACGGTGATCGCGCTGCCGCTCCAGATCGTGCCCTCGGCCTCGGCCAGCAGGAACTGGTCGCCGGTGGCGCTGGCCACGGCGTTGGCAAGCAGGCTGGCCGGCAGCGTGGCGACGATGCCGACAAGGAGTCCGATCGCCGCGCCGACGATGGCCAGCTGGCGATGGCGCCGCAGCAGGCGCACCTGGCCTTCCACCGGGGGCGGCGAGAAGGCGGGGCGGCTGCCCTTGGCCGGGCGCAGGCGGATGACGCTCACTGTTGCGGACCGATGGCCACGACCAGCGTGCCGTTGTAGCCGTCGCCGGCGCGCGTCAGCGACGCCTCGAGGGGTCGGGCACGAGCACCGCCACGGGCCTTGAGCAGCCAGGCGCGCAGGTCCTCGCCGTTGATGCCGGTGACCGACAGCGTCGCGCGTTCGCCCTGCACCGAGAGCTTGGCCTTGCCGCCCAGGTCGTCGGTGGCCGACTTGAGCACCTGTTCGGCCACCGATTGCGGCACCGGCGGCAGCGCGCGCAGCTGCCTGGCCTCGTTGGAGATCGCCTGCATCTGGAGCAACTGCGCGTCGGCCTGCGCACGCAGCGCGGGCGCCGCATCGAGCGTCGTCCAGGCCGGACGCACGAGCAGCAGCCAGACGATGAGGAAGGTCAACGCGCCGCCGATGACGAGCACCATCTGGCGCTCGCGAGCGTCCAGCTTCGCGTAACGCTCGCGGACCTGGTCGCGGGTATCCGTGATGGCGCTCATTGACGACCCCCATCCGCCGAGTACGGCTCCTGCCCCCCGAGGGGGCCGCGGGCCTCCTCGGGAGCGGCCCAGCGCACGGCCCGCGAGTCCAAAGTGACGAGTGCGATCATGTTCACTTCTTGCTCCGCGAAGAAGGCTGCCGATGGCTCAGCACCAGCTTGCCGGTGCCCGATTGCACGTCGACATTGGCCGCGCGCAGCTGCGTGGTGAAGCGCTCGATCTCCTGCGGCGTCCAGCCGGCGGCTGGCAGCGTCAGGTGGCCGGGCTCGAACTTCAGGTTGTCGATCGGCGAGTGGCTCTGCGGCCAGGCCGACTCGGCGGCCTGCAGCAGCGTCTCCAGGTCGCCGTCGCCGGGGCGGCCGGCGGCGGCGCGCAGCGTGTCGATCTCGCGCTGGGCCTGCGCCGCCGGGTCGTAGATCGTCTTGACGTTCGGAAAGGCCTCGGCCACCGCGGCGGCGAGCGCCGCCTTCTTCTGGGCGATGCGATGGTTTTCCTGGAACGCGCGGATGTTGAGACCCAGCAGCGTCACCGCGACCAGCGCCACCAGGCCGAGGCGGGTGACGCGCCAGGCCGGGTCGAACGCGAAGCGGGCCGCCAGGTCGCGCACCAGCTTGACGCCGCGGCGCTGCGGCGCGAGTTCGAACTGCAGCAGGTTCCAGCCCGCGCGCGCGGCGCGCAGGCCCTGTTCCTCGTCGGTGACCGACGCCACCGGCATGCCGACGAACTCGCTGGCGTCGAGCGCGGTCTCGGGGGTGGCCGTCCAGCGCACCACGGTGTCCTCGGGCAGGGCGGCGACCAGCGCGCGTGCCACCGGGCTGCCGAGCGGCACGCACAGCACGCCGGCATCGTCGCGCCAGGCGAGCTGGGCGGGCTCGTCCGGGCCGCCCTCGCGGAAGGTGTGGCCGGCGATGCCCTGGTCGGGCCACCACGACGGCACCGCGCGGTCGAGCGCGACGCCGCCGGCTTCCAGCGCGGCCAGCTGTGCGCGCAGCCACGGCTTGTTGACGACCGCGATCCAGTGCTCGCCGCCCGGCTTGGCGTCGGGCGCCAGCGCCAGGTGGACTTCGTCCTCGTCCTCCAGCAGCGCTTCCTCCATCACGCCAGTGAGCGCGGCGCGCATGCGCGCGGCGGGCGCCTTGGGGATGGCGACGCGCTGGAACGCGACGTCCCCCGGCCGCAGCACGGCCACGACCAGCGCGGCCCGCGGCAGCGTCGCCGGCGTGGCGCGCCCGTGCTCGGTCACGCGCGTGCCGTCCGTGCTCAGCACGTAGTCGAACTCGGCAGGCGCGACATGGCCGGCGGTCGTCGGGGCAGCGAGCCGGGGCTGGGCTGCAAGCAGGATGATCAGCGTGGACATGGGTGAGGAAGGACGAATTTACAGCCTGCGTGTGAACGCAGGACGTCGCCCCCGGCGGGACGGCAGCGCAAAGCCAGGGCGCGCGAGGGCAAAGCCGCGTATTGTGGCCCGCGACGACGCGGCTGCCGGCGACTTTGTGTCACGGGGTGCTGCGGGAAAACGCCAAGACCCGAAGCGCTGCAGGCACCGCAATCCCTTTTTCGCGGTATCGGGGCGACACGGCTCATGCGGGGTTGGGCGGAAGCCGCTCGCGACGCAGCACCTTGATCGGGTCGTTCGAATTGGCGCTTCGATACACCACGGACAGCTCGCGGATCACGTGCTGTTCGTAGCGCAGCTGGCCGAAGATCTCGAAATGGAAGGACTTGACGTCCCATTGCAGCGGCGGGTCGCCTTGCGGAACGGTCCAGCCGGCCGCCTTGCTGATGCTCAGCGCTGCCAGCGCGTCCGCGGTCGCCGAGAACGGATGCTGCTGCCGCGACAGGATCAGCTGCTGTGCCTGCGCGCGCGTCAAGCCCGGCATCGCGGCCATCAGCACTTCGGCGGGCGCCGTGTTCAGGTTGATGTTGGTCACGGTGCCGGGGGTGCCGGGCAGCAGCTCGATGAACGGTTCCAGCTGCTTGAGCACCTTGGGATCGATGCCGTACCAGGCCAGGTCGGCGACCTGGATCGGCATCAGCACCGCCGTGGCAGCCTGCCCGTTCTGGCCGTTCTGCGCCGCATTCGTCCCCGCCGAGTCGCTCTCGCGCAGGCCGGCACCGATCTTGTCGGCGGTGTCGGGCGCGACGCCGATGGCACTGCAGATGATCTTCAGGCGATTGATCTCGTCGAACTTGCCGCCCGTGGTGTTGAGCAGGATGTTGTAGACGTTGTACTTGCCGTCCGCATCGGTGATCTGGCCCGACAGGTAGGCCTCCGGGCCGGTGTCGTCGTCGCGGTTCTTGCCGTCGGCCGACAGGAAGCTCGACAGCTTGGTCTCCTCCAGCGGCGTGGCCCAGGGCTGGCCCAGGTCGTCCTCCGTATGGCCGTTGCGGTTGGACGACTTCAGGATCAGGTTGCCCCAATCGAGCGAGGCGTTCAGCAGCCACTCGGCCTGGGTGCGCGCGCGCTCGGCGGCTTCGACCTCGATGCCGCGCCACTGCAGCCACACCATGCCCGCCGCCAGGGTGGCGACCAGCGTCATGATCAGCAGCGCAAGCAGCAGCGCGGCGCCCGACTGCCTGCCGCGCGTCCTCATGTGCCCCATCGCGGCAGCTCCCGTTCGCGCATCAGTTCCCCGCCGGCCATCCTCAGCGTGATGCGCATGCCCATGGACTGCGGCGCCGCGACGCCGGACGCGCCGGGGGGCGCCCCGCGGGTCGAGCCGGCATTGTTCCAGCTGCAGCCCACGACCTGCAGGCCGTTCGGGTTGCAAAGAATGAAATCGAAGGTATCGACGTCCGTCAGCACCGTCACCGCGCTGCCGCTGATCGCGTCCCACTGCTGCGTGCGCATCCAGGCGTCGGTCAGCTCGGACATGTGGACGAACGAGGCGCTGGCCCAGCGCTGCCAGCGGTGGTCCTGCAGCGTCCAGACCACCAGCTGGATGCCGGCGGGCGTGCGTCGCGCGAAGCGCAGCGTCGCGCCGTCCCACATCAAGGCCTGCGGCAGCACCTTGCTGTCGACGACCTGCGCGATGTCGTAGTCGAACTGCGACATGCCGGTGTTGAGCCTGAGCGTGCGGTCGGTGGAGGCCAGTGCCGCGTCCTTGGATCGCACCAGCGCGTCGATGCCGCGGAAGGCGAGGGCGGCCAGGATCGCCATGATCAGCAAGGCGACCATCACCTCGACGAGCGTGAAGCCGGAAGAATGGCGGCGGAGGGCGGGCGTCGGCATCAGCGCGACATCACGGTGGAGATGGTCAGCATGTCGCGGCCGTCGTCGTTGGCGACGATGGCGTCGACGCGCCGGAAACTCGGGTTGGGCGTGGGCTGCACCTTCAGCGTGCCCTTGAACGTGTGGCCCAGTTGCACGCAGTCGAACGTCGTCTTGCCCACCGGCGGCAACTGTCCCTGCAGCCGCAACTCGGTCAACTGGTTGTCGGCGCACCACTGCGCCAGCACGACGTCGTTGAGTCGCTGCGACGTGCCCACCACCGAGCTGGCCGCGCGCGAGCCGGCGGCCAACGCGATGGCGACGATGGCCAGGGCGACCATCACCTCGATGAGCGTGAAACCATGGGCCCGCATGTCCCGCGCATGGCGCGTCATTGCGTCGCCACCCTGGCGCTGGCCTCGACGATCTGGAACGGCGACAGCCCGTCGGTGCCCACCGCGATCTCGCGCTCGCCCAGGTGCAGCACCACGCGCTGCGCCGGCAGCAGCGGCTCGGGACCCAGCAGCAATTGCGGCTGGCCGACGACGGTGGCGGTGGTGTCGCTGTCGAGCCAGCGCGAAGGCAGCTCCTTGGCTGCCAGCGGGGGCAGGCCGATGAACTGGAACCCACCGGTGGTCAGCGGTGCCCAGCGCACGTCGGTGCCGACGATGCGCGACTGCGTGCGGGCGGTCTCCAGCAGCGCCGACAGGCGGGCGCCTTCTTCCTCGAGCTTGCTTTGCGAGCGATCGCGCAAGGTCATGGTGATGGCGGCGCTGGCGATGCCCACGATCACGACCACGACCATCAGCTCCAGCAGCGTGAAGCCGGCCGTCGCGCGGCGCGGCCTACTGCCAGGAGCCGATGTCCGCGTCGTCGCCTTCACCGCCGGGCTGCCCGTCGGCACCAAAGCTGAACACATCGATTTCTCCGTGCGCGCCCGGGTTGGCGTACTGGTAAGGGTTGTGCCAGGGATCCTGGGGCAGCTTGTCGAGGTAGCCCTTCCAGCTGTTCGGGATGCTGCCGCTGGTGGGCTTGGTCACCAGCGCCTGCAGGCCCTGGTCGGTGCTGGGATAGCGCCCGTTGTCCAGCTTGTAGGTCTTGAGCGCGTTCATCAGCGTGCTGATGTCGGTCTGCGCCGCCGTGATCTTCGCCTCGCCGACACGGTTCAGGATCTTGGGCGCGATCAACGCGGCCAGCACGCCGATGATGACGATCACGACCATCAGTTCGAGCAGCGTGAAGCCACGCGAAGCGCGCCGTGCGATGGGGGCTTGATTCATGAAAGATTCCGATGGGCCGATTGCCAGCAAGTCTTGAATCATAATCCGCGCATGAGTTCCCGCTGGACTGGCTTTTTCGTCTGGGCCCTGGTGGCGGCTAGCACCGCCTTCTGGGGCATCAAGATCTTCGCAGCGACGCGGCCGGTGCCTGCGGGCGCGCAGGCGCCGCAGGCGGTTGCCGCCAATGGGCCGATGGAGCGCCTGTTCGGCGCCGTCGTCGTGCCCACCGTTGCCGCCCCGCAGCAGCATCCCGAGAGCGAGCGCTTCCAGCTCGTGGGCGTGATCGCGCCGCCCGGCGTGACGCAGGGCGGCTTCGCCCTCATCTCGCTGGACGGCCAGCCTGCCCGCACCTGGCACGTCGGCGCCACGGTCGACGGCAACACGGCGCTGCTGGCCGTCAGCAAGCGCGGCGCCGAGTTCGGCCCGCCGGGCGGCCCCACCGCATTCACCCTGCAACTGCCCGAACCGGCCGCGGCCGAGACCGGCACGCTGGCTCCGGCGACCTCGCAACCCGATCCCGCGCAAGCGCAGAACGTCGTGCCGCGCTCGGCCCAGGTCGAGAATGGCCAGCACCTCGCGCAGCCGCCGGCCATCGGCGGCCGCGGCTTCCAGGGCGGCATGCCCGCGCGCAACGCCGTGCCGCAGCCGCCAGGTCGCGGCGGCTTCCAACCCGGCAACAACGGCGTGGCGCCGAATCGCCTGATCACGCCCCCGGACCAGACGCAGAACGACAGCGGCGCCGTGCCCCAGCAGCAATAGCGCGCGCTCGTTCGACCTCGCGACAGCCGGCCTTGTGCCGGCTGTTTCGCTTCTTGACCTAGACGCCCAATGCCTCGGCCACTTCCAGCAGGTCGGCGAACCGGTGCGCGCCGGCCGGCAGCTGCCCGCTCGCGTGGGCGCCGTCCGGCCGGCAGATCCAGCCGGCGTGAAGGCCGGCGGCCAGCGCGCCGGCGACGTCGGTCTCCAGGTCGTCGCCCAGGTGCAGCACCTGGTGCGGCGCCGTGTTGGCGGCCGCGCAGGCGGCCAGGAAGATCGACGGGTGCGGCTTGGCCACGCCGTGCAGGCGCGCCGATACGGAGCCCGCGAACAGGCGCTCCAGGCCGATGCGATGCACCTCGGCGTTGCCGTTGCTGACCGCGATCAACGTGTAGCGCGAGGCCAGGCGCTCCAGGCCCGGCAGCACGTCGTCGTAGAGCGTGACGGCGTGGCGGGCTTCGAAGAAGACCTCGAACGCGAGTTCGGCCAGCGCCGGGTCGTCGCCATGCTTTCTCAGCGCGCGGCGGATCGTCTCCAGCCGGATCGCGCTGAGGTCGTGCGCCCAGTGCGGGTGCTCGGCGGCCACCTCGGCGCGCAGCGCGAGCATGGCCGGTGGCGGCGTGTTGCGCGCGGTGGCCGGCGCATGGGTGCGCAGCCACTCGGCCAGCACCTTCTCGGCGGCGACCAGCGTGGGGCGCACGGGCCACAAGGTGTCGTCCAGGTCCAGCGTGATGGCCGTGATGGGCGTCCAGGGAGAGGTCATGCGGCGCGCTCCGGATCCTCGGCAAGCACGGCCAGGCAGTCGGCGCAGAGGCAGTCCGACCACCTGGCGCGCAGCTCGGCAAGCCGTTCAGCGCCGAGCCGGTAGGACACGCAAAAGCATGGCGTCGCACGATCGGCGCCGACGCCGCACGCGAACGCGCCGCCGCAGCGTGGACAGGCCGTCGCGCGAAAACCGGGCGGCAGTGTCTGCGTCATGCGAACAGCGTCGCGAGTTCGTCGCGCAGCAGCTTCTTCTGCACCTTGCCCATCGCGTTGCGCGGCAGCGCGTCGACGACACGCACGTGCTTGGGCACCTTGAAGGGGGCGATGCTGGACTTCAGCGCCGCGATGACCTCGGCCGGCACGGGCGACGCGCCCGGGCGCGGCACCAGCACGGCGACGACGGCCTCGCCGAAGTCGGGATGCGGCACGCCGACGACGGCCGACTCGGCCACGCCGGGCAGGCCATTGAGGCGGTCCTCGATCTCCGCCGGATAGACGTTGAAGCCGCCGCTGATGATCAGGTCCTTGCTGCGCCCGATCAACGTCAGCACGCCGTTCTCGTCGAGCCGCCCGACGTCGCCGGTGCGAAACCAGCCGTCGTCGGTGAACTCCTCGCGCGTCTTCTCGGGCATCTGCCAATAGCCCGCGAACACGCTGGGGCCGCGCACTTCGATGCCGCCGATCTCGCCCGCGGCGCACGCGCGGCCCTGCTCGTCACGCACCCGCAGGCGCACGCCCGGCAAGGCGGCGCCGACGGTGCCCGGCAGGCGCGCGCTCTCGGGCCGGTAGGGGTTGGACGTGATCATCGCCGTCTCGCTCATGCCGTAGCGCTCGAGGATGGTGTGGCCGGTGCGCTCGCGCCAGGCGGCGAAGGTGTCGGCCAGCAGCGGCGCCGAGCCGCTGACGAACAGCCGCATGGTCCTGCAGACCTCGGCGTTGAGCAGCGGCTGGGCGAGCATGCGCACGTACAGCGTGGGCACGCCCATGAACACGCTCGCATCGGGCAGGCGCGCGATGGTCGCCAGCGGATCGAAGCGGTGGAACCAGATCATGCGGGCGCCGGCGCGCAGCGCGCCGTGCAGCGCCACGAACAGGCCGTGGATGTGGAAGATCGGCAGCGCGTGGATCAGCACGTCGCGCTGCGCCCCTTCGCGCCACTGCCAGAACCCGTGCAGCACGTCGGCATTGGCAAACAGGTTGCGGTGCGTCAGCTGCGCACCCTTGCTGCGGCCGGTGGTGCCGCTGGTGTAGATGATGGCGGCGACGTCGTCGCCCTCGCGCGCCAGCGTGTCGAAGCCGTCGCCCATCTGCGCGGCGCGCTCGAGCAGGCTGCCGCTGCGATCGTCGCCCAGCGTCAGCACCATGCGCGTGCCGCGCGCGAACGCCAGGCGGCTGATCCAGGTGAAATTGCGCGGCGCGCACACCACCAGCGCGGGCTGCGCGTTGTCGATGAAGTACTCGACCTCGCTGGCCTGGTAGCCCGGGTTCAGCGGCACGAAGACCAGGCCGGCGCGCAGCGTCGCCAGGTAGAGCATCACCGCCTCGACCGACTTTTCCACATGCGCGAGCACGTGCGCACCAGGGGGCAGCGCGAGGTCGGCGAACAGGTTGGCGATGCGCGCGCTGCCGCGCTCCAGGTCGCGCCAGGTGTAGTGCAGCGGCGTGAACGGATGGCCGTCGTGGCCGCCGGGCGCGTCGGCCGTCTCGATGGCAACGTCGTCCAGCTCTTCGGGGAAATGGGCGCGCAGCTGCGCGTAGAGATTCGCGTTGGCGATGAGGCGATCGTTCATGTCGACAGGACTGGGAGGAAGCGAACCAGGGCGTGGTTCGGGAGCAATTTTGCGCCCGCTCGCCGCAAGGTGTCTGGCATGTCCCTGGATCGCGCCAAGCCCTGGCCGGGGGATGGCAATGCTGATCGCGATGCTGGGACGTGCCTGACGCCGGCCCCGCTCGGGATCGGCGTCAGGCACCTTCCCGTTCGCGGTGATGTGATCCCCCTGTTTGGTATCGCGGCGCGAACGAGAAGATGCCAGACACCTCGGCGGGCGGGAGCGCCTGCACCGCTGCGGGATCAATACTTCGCGGGCCGCTTCTCGATGAAGGCGGTCAGCCCTTCGCGATGCTCGTCCGAATCGGCATACGCGTAGTGCGCGGCGCGGTCCTCGGGCTCGCTGAAGGTGGGCCGCGCGAACGCGCGCAGCACGCGCTTGTTCAGGCGCATCGCCTGCGGCGACAGTCCGGCGATGTGCGTCGCCACGCGCTGCACCTCGGCTTCGAGCTTGTCGACGTCGACCACGCGCGTGACCACGCCGCGCTCGTGCGCCTCGGCCGCGCCCATCAGCCGCGACTCGATCAGCAATTCGCGCAGCAGCGTCTGGCCGACGATGTGCGAGACGATCTCGACCTCGGCCGGCGCCATCGGGAAGCCGAGCCGGGCGATCGGCACGCCGAAACGGCTGGTGGGCTCGCACAGGCGCAGGTCGCAGCAGGCGGCGATCTCCAGGCCGCCGCCGATGCACGCGCCCTCGATGTGCGCGATCAGCGGCACGTCGCAATCGAGCATCGCGCGCAGCGCCGGCGCGACGACGTCCTCGTGGTAAGCCGCAAGCGACTCGGGCTCGAAGCGGAACTGCGGGAACTCCTCGATGTCCGCGCCGGCGACGAACTCGCGGTCCGCGCCGCGCACGACGATCACCCGCGGCGGCGCGTCGTCGTGCTGCACGGCATCG
>JBJMWF010000349.1:0-6942 GCA_045810265.1 Vitreoscilla sp.
GCGTCGGCCGAGAAATCGTCCATCGTCGCGAGCTCGATGCGCAGCGCCATGCCGCTGGCGTCCTGCAGGCCCGCGATCCGGGCCTGCGGCGCGATGCGGGCGAACACGTCCTCGAAGTTGTCGATGTCGATGCGCACCGGCCGGCGCTCGGCCAGCGGCGGCCGCTGCGCGCGTGGACGCCCGGAGAAATCGCCCAGCACCACGACGCGGAACGGCGCGGCGTCGTCGCCCTCGCCGGCGTCGCGCTGCCGGCGCGGCGACGGCGCGTGTCCGATGTTCAACTCGATGGCCGGCATGGGTGCCCTCTTTCGTTCAACGAGTGTCAGCCGACGCTCTGGGCGACCAGCTGCCCGTCGGCGACCGACCATGCATGCGCGCGCGACGGCTCCTCGCCTTCGGCGAAGTAGAAGTCGACCGGTCCGAAGAATTCGGCCAGTTGCTGCTGCGGGCAGGTGGGCAGGTAGCTGCGCATCACCCGCGGGTCGTAGAAGCGGAAGAACAGCGACTCCATGTTCGGGCCGTAGACGTGAACCTGCTGGCGCACATGGCGCCACAGCGCGGGCAAGGCCAGCTGGCTGGTGAGGAACACGCCCCAGTTCTGGCCCCAGCCTTCGGCCAGCAGCCGGCGCGTGAACGCGGCGCTGGGTTCGAGCTCGACCAGGTAGGGCGCGACGGTGGCCATGTCGGGCTCGAGCTGGCCGGTGAACAGGCAGCGCCAGCGCGGCGCGTGGTCGGCATACAGCGCGTCGAGCAGACTCGGGTTCTGCGCGCCATCGAGCACGACGTAGGCCGGCATGTCGCCGGCCTCCTGCCACAGGCGGGCCTGCATGGCAGCGGGCATGGGAAGAGAACGTTCGGACATGGGTTCCAGTGCTTCAGGGAATCGTGTGCGTCATCTGGCCTTCGACCTGGATGCTGATCTGGCCGGCCCAGTTGCACATCAGCATCGAGCTCTTGTTCAACGCCGGCTGGTTGGCGAGCATGACCGTTGGTGAGCCGGCCACCCAGGGCGCGGGCGTCATGGGAATGCAGGGCATGGGCGTCAGCACGCCCAGGGCGGCCGCGGTGGCGGCGGCCACCGTGGGATTGGCCGGCGACTGGCACATGCCGAACGGCATGATGTTGACCATCGGGACGTGGTCCATGATGTTGGCCGCCGGCACGTTGGACGTGTTGACCATCTTGATCGGCAGCACGGCCAGGCTGCTGGGCGCCATGCCCATGGTGCATTTGAGCAAGGCCCCGTGACAAACGTGATTCGGCATGGTGTTCTCCTGGACTGGCCGCTGTTTCGACGCGTCGTCTCGAGTGCGCCGGGCTCAGCCCGGGCACGACGACGACACGAATGCCGCGCCGGTGGCCGCGGCCATCTTGAAGCTGCTCGCCTTCGGCGAGAACGCGGTCGGCGCCGTCGGTGCCGCGGGCTTGGCCACGACCGCCCCGCCCTCGCTGGTCATCGCGAGCTTGGCATCCTTGGGCGGCTGCGGGCTGATCGCGCTGCCCGAGCCCTTGCTGCCGCCGGAGTTGACGTTGACCATGATGCCCTTGATGTCCACGCCGGCCGGGCTCAGCGTGACGAAGTTGCCGCCGCACACCAGCGACACCATGGTGGAAGACTCGAGCACGATCTTGGAGGTCGCCTTCAGGTGCACCTCCTGGCCGCCGTCGACGACGAACATCGAGCCGCTCCTGACGTGGATGTCCGAGGCGACGTCCATCGACAGCTTGCCGCCGATCTTCTCGTTGTGGTCGCCCGTGGTCTGCACGTGGTGGTCGGCGTCGAACTTGGCGAACGCGTCGGCCTTGACGTAGTGGTGCGACTCGTTGCCGATCCAGGTCTTGCGGTCGTTGAGCACGCGCGTGTCGAAGTCGTTCTGGGCCTGCAGGTAGATCTGCTCGGCGCCGTCGGTGTCGTCGAAACGCAGCTCGTTCCATTTGCCGGCCACGCTCTTGCCGCTCGAATCGATGCTCAGCGACTTCAGGCCCGTGTAGGCCGCGGCGGCCGGCAGCTTGAAGGGCGGCGTGTTCTCGGCGTTGTGCACGCGGCCGATGACGACCGGGCGATCGGGGTCGCCCTCGAGGAACTGCACCAGTACCTCCTCGCCGACGCGCGGCATGTTCTGGAAGCCGTAGCCCTTGCCGGCCCAGGGCGTGGACACGCGGGCCCAACACGAGTCGCTGCCGTAGCGATCCCAGAAGAAGCGCACCTTGACGCGGCCCAGGTTGCCGCCGGTGCCGGCGTCGCTGTCGTTGCGGAAGTCGGCGACGACCAGGGCGGTCTGCGTGCCGGTGATGACCGGCCTGGCCGTGGTGCGCAGCGAGCGGAACTGCACGGACGCCGGGATCGCCTCGAATTCGCAGGCCCATGAGCCGCCATCGCCACCGCCGCTGGCCGCGATGTTGTTGACCGCGACGAAGGAGTGCGCGACGACCAGGTACTCCTGGTTCAGCGTGGCGACCGGGTGATCGACCACCTTGACCTTGAAGCCTGCCTGCAGGCGGCGCTCCGTCGCGTGGCCATGCGCCATCGAGTAGCGGCTCGCGAGCTCCTCGCCGCGGATGGTGGCGTAGGTCGTCGCCTGCCCGCCGGTGGTGGTGCCGATCGGGTGGTCGAAGACCTCGAAGCCGGCGTTGTCGTGCGACTTCGGGTTGGCGCTGACCGAGGCGATCTGCGTGTTGGGCGTGGCGTAGTTGTAGTCGCCCGTGGCAAAGGAGCCGGCGTGCACTTCGGAGACCAGGTCGAGGCTGCCAAGCGTCGCGTTGCCCAGCCCCGGCGCCGCCAGTTGCAGCTGCGCCAGGCCGGGCGTGGCTTTCTGATCGCCCAGCGCATCGAGCAGCTGCATCGTGTGCTTGCCGTTCTCGTGCGTGAAGTAGTAGTAGATGCCGGCGTGCTCCATCAGCCGGCTGACGAAGTTCAGATCCGACTCGCGATACTGCACGACGTAGTCGCGCGTCTCGGTGGTGCCCACGCTGCTCTGGACTGTCATCAGCGTGTCGTTCCTGAGCTGCGCCATCACCAGGTCGCCCAGCGTGGTCTGCGAGAAGATGCGGCTGTTGACCGAGTGGCCGAGAAACCACAGGCCGGGGTTCAGCGTGACCAGATACAGGCAGCCGGTATTGCTCTTGAACGCCGGCGTGCGCACGACGCCCTGGATGGCGAAGCGCGTGACGTAACCGTTGAAGAAGCGCTGCGAGGAGCCATCCGTCATCTCGAGCTGCACCGTGGCGTTGGTGCCCAGCATCTTCTCGGGCGTGATGTCCGAGCGCTCCGACAGCAGTTCCAGCTGGTATTCGTAGGGACGTCCCAGTTCCTCGCGGCCCGTCAAGCGCTGCACGACGAATACGTCGGCGCCGGCGGCGGTGGAAATTTCAAGCATGCGGGTCATCGCGATTTCCTTGGTTCCGGGGAGCGTTGCCCCACTGCTTGCGGCGCAGGGATTTCGTCAAGCACCGCAACGCGCATTCGCATCGTGCAGCAGCGGCCCACGCGCGTCGATTTCAGCACATTACAGCCGAGGTCCACCCTGGCAAGATCCCCTGTTTCGGGGCCTTGCCGCCCGCCGCGGGCCGTGAGCTAGCGATCAGCCGCCATGCAGCCGGCGCACCAGGCGCGCGGCCCATCCGGGCGACTGCGGGGTGCCCACCTGCACGAGGAGCGCCGAGACGTTGTCGCGGCCGCCAGCCTCGTTGGCCGCGTCCACCAGCAGCGAGGCCGTCTCCCCGAGCGGCCGGCCGGCGCCGAAGTGCGCGCAGATCGCGGCGTCGTCCAGCATGTCGGTCAGGCCGTCGGAGCAGAGCAGGAAGATGTCGCCGACCAGCGCCTCGTGGTCATGCACCTCCAGGTCGATCTCGTCCTCGATGCCGAGCGCCCGCGTGACGATGTTGCGGAAGCGCGCATCCAGGAGCGCGTCGACCGACAGTGCGCCCATCGCGATCTGCTCGTCGACCCAGCAATGGTCGCGCGTGACCTGTTCGAGCACGCCGGCTCGCCAGCGGTAGCAGCGCGAGTCGCCGAGGTGCGCCACCGTCATGCGATCGTGCATCAGCACCGCGATCACCAGCGTCGAGCCCATGCCTTCGTAGTCGGGCTCGCGGCGGGCGGCCGCGATGATGCTCGAATTGGCGCGCGCCGCGGCAAAGCGCATGTCCTCGTGCAGGCCGGCGCGATCGGGCGACACCGGCTCGGCGTGCAGGTGCGGCAGCGCCGAGGCCAACTCGTCGAAGATCTCGTCGACCGCCATGCGGCTGGCCACTTCGCCGGCGGCGTAGCCGCCCATGCCGTCGGCCAGGATCGCCAGGCCCAGGTTGGCGTCGAAGCGCAACGCGTCCTCGTTGGCCGCGCGCACCCGGCCCGGATCCGTGCGCGAGGCCATCTCGCAGTGGGGGGCCGTGGTGCTGAGCGCGGACATTGTCAGGACTTCTTGCGCCGCAGCTTCTTGCCTTGCTCAGCGTAGGCGCGCGCGAACTCCTGGTTGAGCAGGCGATCGAAGTGGTCCTCCGCCTCCTTCTCGAGCTCGCCGTACATCGCCAGGAAGCTCTCCCACAGCTTGGCGCGGTGCAGCGCGGGCAGCACGCTGTCGAGGGCGCCGGACTTGGCGATGCGCTTTTCCACCGCATCGGGCGAGAACATCTTGAGGGCGGCCAGCAGCGCCGCACGCGTGCCGGCCATCACCGCCATCTCGTGCGCGCAGACGTCGTTGACGGCATCGCCGATCGCCTTGGCCGGCGGCAGGAACAGCTTGTTGCCATGCTGGCGCACGTCGACGAGATAGCGCAGCGCGTCGCGCGCCGTTTCGGAGTGCTTGAGCGGATTGTTCTCGCGCGACGCGATGATCGTGCGGTCCTCGATGCGCAACTCGTTCTTCAGCTGGGCGCGCATCTCGAGCATCTGGTAGAGCCCGTTGACCGTGAGGTTCAGCAGCTCGCCGACGATGCGGATGGTCTCCATCGGATGCGCCGCGTCGAGGTCGCCCGGGTCGAGCTCGAGCGCCTGCGCGAGCACCGCCAGCGCCTGCGCGCCATCGAGCGCGGCGCCGCCGGCGGCCATGGGGACGGCGGCCGGTGCAGGCGCGGCGGCGGCCACGCTTGGCGGCCGTGCGACGGCCTGCGGGCGCGCCGGCGCGGCAAGGTCGGCCATCAGGTCGATGTCGAGCGCGTCGAGCGGGTCGATCGCCGGCGACGCGACGGCCGCGCGCGGCGGTGCGACGGGCACCGGCGCCGGAGCGCTGGGAGCCGGGCCGAAGTCCTTGTCGAGGGAGGCGAAGATGTCGTCGTCGAATGGATCGGGCAGCGTGTTGTTGCCCTGCGCGGGCATCGCCATGTCGATGTCCTGCTGGCGATACAGGCCCTGCGCCTGGTCGCTCATCGGCGCGCCGGCGGCGGGCTTGGCCAGCGGGCCGCTGTCCAGGCCGAGGAAGGCGTCGAGCGCGCTGGCGCCGGTGTCGTCGCGACTGAACGCCGGGGCGCGGTTGACGGCGGCGTCCGCCGGACGCGCACGCGGCGCCGACGGCGGCGCATCGAGCAGCCGGCTCAGGCCGGTCGCGCTGGGGTCGGCTTCGATCTGTTGCGCCAGGGGCGGCGGTGCAGGCGCGCGGCGCACCGCGGGCGACGGCGGCTCGGCCCAGTTGGGCGAGGTGCCGAACTGGGAATCACGCGTCTCGGGCGACGGCGGCGCGGCGACCAGCGAGGCCATCAGGTCGAGGCTGTCGGCCCGCGCACCGGCGGAATGGCCGAACGCGGCCAGCGGATCCTTGGCACGCGGCTCGGATTGCAGTTCGGCCACGAGCAGGTAGTCGCCCAGCTGGATGCGGTCGCCGTTGGACAGCTCCACGGCCGAACCCGGCGGCACCGCGTTGTCGTTGACGCTGCAGCCGTTGACGCGCGAGATCACCTTGAGCGAATAGCGGCCGTCACGGCAACGGATCTCCAGGTGCTCGCGCGAGATGTAGCGATCCGGGCTGGGCAAGGGCAGCGAACAGGTGTTGCTGCGACCGATGCGACCCCCGCTGGCCCCGAAGCGCGCATTGATCGCTTGCGGTTGGTCGGGCGGAGGGCAACGGAGTGCGCGGACGACGAGTTCCATGGCAATGCGATGAGGAGACGACACGATTATCGCCCGCAGGATCCGCCGCGCACACGCGGGCGCCCAAATGGGGGATGCCGCCATCCTTGCGCAGCCGCGGCGCGACACACCCAGGGGTTATCCCGAAACGGCCGCGACCGGACGTGACCGATCCGTCGCAGGCCCCCTCAGCATCGTCCTAGTCGATGTCCTTGCACTTGTTGGCTTCCTTGAGGAAGTCCTTGCCCTCGGCCGCGGTCGGCTTGCGGTAGATGGCGCACAGCCGCGCACGAGCGCCGGTGGCGCCCATCGCGTCGGCGCGTTCCATCTGGCGGATGCCCTCGGGAACACGGCCGGCGAGATAGGCGGCGTAGCCCTGGCGGAACAGCTCGGCGGCGTCGGATCCCGGCTCGGTCCGGGACGGCTGGCTGGCCGCCGCGACCTGCGCGCCGGCGTCGCCATCCGCCTTCGCCTTGGCGGCTTGGGCGTCCGCCCTGGCCTTGGTCTCAGCCTCCGTCCTGGCCTTGGCCTGCCCCTGCGCTTCGAGGTCGGCCCGTCGCATGGCTTCCTCCAGGGCGCTGCGTTGACTGGCGGGACTCGCGCTGGTGGCGGCGCTCGCCTCTACGGGCGACGCGGCGGGTGCGGGGACCGGGGCCGGTGCCTGCATGGGTGCGGGAGCGGGCGCCGGGGCTGCTGGTGCCGATGCCGCATTGGCCGCCGCGGGCGGGGCGTTGTCGGCGCCGGGCGCTGGTCGCAACGCGAACCAGCCGCCCACGGCGAGCACGACGACCGCCGCGCCAGCAATGGGGACGAGAAGACTCTTCTTCGGGCCATCGGCCGCAGCGGGTGCCGGTCGGGGTACCGGCGTGGGCGTCGACGCC
>JBJMWF010000350.1:0-12377 GCA_045810265.1 Vitreoscilla sp.
AGGACACCCCGCTGCGCACGCTGGCCGAAGTCATGCAGGGCGCCGACGTGTTCCTGGGTCTCTCGGCCGGCGGCGTGCTCAAGCCCGCGATGGTCGCGACGATGAACCCCAACCCGATCATCTTCGCGCTCGCCAACCCGACGCCCGAGATCGCCCCGGAAGACGTGCTGGCCGTGCGTACTGACGCCATCATGGCCACGGGCCGCTCGGACTACCCGAACCAGGTCAACAACGTCCTGTGCTTCCCCTACATCTTCCGTGGCGCGCTCGACTGCGGCGCGACGACCATCAATGACGCGATGGAGGTGGCCGCGGTGCACGCGATCGCCGAGTTGGCCCAGGCCGAGCAGAGCGAGGTGGTCGCCGCCGCCTACGCCGGCGTCGACCTCAGCTTCGGACGCGAGTACCTGATCCCCAAGCCGTTCGACCCGCGCCTGATGATGAAGATCGCGCCGGCAGTGGCCCAGGCGGCGGCCGACTCGGGCGTGGCCGCGCGGCCGATCGCCGACATGGCGGCCTACCGCGAGAAGCTGCAGACCTTCGTCTACGCCTCCGGCACCGCGATGAAGCCGATCTTCGCGCTCGCCAAGGTCGCCGTGCATCGCCGCATCGCCTACGCCGAAGGCGAGGAGGAGCGCATCCTGCGCGCCGTGCAGGTGATCGTCGACGAGAACATCGCGCGGCCGGTGCTGATCGGCCGCCCGCCGGTGATCGCCCAGCGCTGCGAGAAGTTCGGCCTGCGGCTGCAGGAAGGGCGCGACTACGACGTCGTCAACACGGAGTACGACGAGCGCTTCCGCGACTACTGGCAGACCTACCACCGCATGACCGAGCGCAAGGGCGTCACCGCGCAGCTGGCCAAGATCGAGATGCGCCGCCGCCTGACGCTGATCGGCGCGATGATGCTGCACAAGGGCGAGGTGTCCGGCATGATCTGCGGCACCTGGGGCTCGACTGCCAACCACCTGCTCTACATCGACCAGGTGATCGGGAAGCGGCCGGGCATCAACACCTTCGCCTGCATGAACGGCCTGATCCTGCCGGGCCGCCAGGTGTTCCTGGTCGACACGCATGTCAACGCCGACCCCAGCGCCGCGCAACTGGCCGAGATCACCATCATGGCCGCCGAGGAGATGAAGCGGCTGGGCCTGGTGCCCAAGGCGGCCCTGCTGTCGCACTCCAGCTTCGGCGCCAGCAGCCTGCCGTCGGCCCAGAAGATGCGCGACACCCTGGCCTTGCTGCGCGAGCAGGCACCCTGGCTCGAGGTCGACGGCGAGATGCACGGCGACGCGGCGCTCGATCCAGCCTACCGTGCGCGCCTGATGCCCAACTCGACGCTCACCGGCGAGGCCAACCTGCTGGTGATGCCCAACATCGATGCGGCCAACATCTCGTACAACCTGCTCAAGACGGCGGCCGGCGGCGGCATCGCCATCGGTCCGGTGCTGCTGGGCGCGGCGCGCCCGGTGCACGTGCTGACGCCCTCGACCACGGTGCGCCGCATCATCAACATGACCGCGTTGACCGTCGCGGACGCCAACGCCGCGCGTTGATCGGACGCTGTCAGGCCGGCAGCTTGTAGGACAGCCAAGCGGACGCACGGCGAGCCGCTATGCTGGCGCAAAAGACGACATGAAACGTGTCGGGCCGCTGCATTTGCATCGGCTTTCGCGGGTTGCTGTCGAGCCGTCGACGGGCACTTCGACCCCATTCCGGCCGCCAAAGTCAGCGCGCCGCAAGCCGTGGCAAGGGACATTCTGAGCCTACGGCGAACGCCTTCCTGGCCGCAAAATAAAGCCGAAACGAGAAGCGTTCACTCACACTCATGACCTGTACCCACGGGTCTCCCCCAGCCCGAGACTTGAGATTTCGAGGGGGTTCCGGTACCATTGGGGATTGGAATTTCAGGGTTGCTCCGGAATTCGACGCCATTGTTTCGAGCGTCGCACCGGAGCCAGGGGCCGGTCTTTCAGCCGGAACGAACAGGTCTAGCAGTGGTGATCAACGAGAAGGACGTCGTGAAGAACGTCGACGCGGCCACCGTCCAGGGCACGCGTGCTGGAGCCACGGCAACGCCGTCCTTCCGCCGCCAGTCGAAGCCCGGCGCCTTGTTCGTGCTGGCCTTGGCCGCCGCAGTCTCGATCGGCGCGCAAGCCAAGGGGCCTGCCGGCCTGGGCGCCGACGTCTCGCTGTCCAGCCTGTCCCCGGAAGCCCGAAAGACCGACCAGTTGATCCATTCCGGCGGCCCGTTCCCCTTCGCCCGCGATGGCGTGGTGTTCGGCAACTACGAAATGCGCCTGGAGCGCAAGCCGCGTGGTTACTACCACGAATACACCGTGCCGACGCCAGGGGCGCACAACCGCGGCGCCCGTCGAATCATCTGCGGCGGCAATCCGCCGACGGAACCAGATGCTTGTTTTTATACCGAAGATCACTACAACAGTTTTCATCGGATCGTGAAGTGATCGTCGGAAGGCGAATGTCCAAGTGATTTCTGAGAGGAACGTGACCATGCTTTTGCAGACCGTCCGTCCCAACATCGTTCAATCGATACGGGCGTATCGGGTCGACGAATTGCTCGAGGCAGCGCAAGGTGCCGGACAGCATTTTCTCTACGCGAACTTGACCAACGCGCAGTCCAAGCAGGACGTGCTCGAGGCCATTGCCGAGGCGTTCCTGTTTCCGGCGCACTTCGGCAAGAACCTGGACGCGTTGTACGACTGCATGACCGACCTGGTGCACAAGTCGGGCTCGCAGCCGGGCTTCGTCGTCGTGTTGGAACAGCTGCCTGACAATCCACGCTTCGATCGCGAGTCACGCGAGCAGCTGCTCGACGTCTTCCGCGATGCCGCCGACTTCTGGGGGGAACGCAAGATACCCTTCAGGTGCTTCTATTCTTTTCAGTAGCCCGCTCTCAAGAAAATGGGTCATGGGAGCGGGCGGCAGAAGCGGCCCCAGTCATCGAAAAGCCGGCCCCCAAGGCCAGCAGCAAAGCCAACGCGAACGCCGGTTTCGGCACGAACATGCCGCTGATGAGCAGCGCGTTCGATACCGCGATGTGGCTCAACGCCGCCTGATCCCAGGCAGCGTTGCATCCAAAGAGAAGGGCTCCCGCGGGAGCCCTTCTGCTTTTGGTCAGTCGTCGTCGCCGGCATCGGCGCCGGCCAGCGCCGACTCGGGCAGGGCCGGCAAGGCCAGCGCGAGCGCGATGTATTCGTCGACAGGCACCTGCTCGGCGCGCCGGGTGCCGTCGAATTCGCCCGTATAGCCGTGCTCGACCAGCCACTTGCCCAGCGTGGCGCGCAGCATCTTGCGCCGCTGCGAGAACGCAACGCTGACGATCTTGCCCAGCACCGCCGGCGAAACCGCGGCCGGCGCTGCGCGCGGACGCATGCGCACGATGGCCGAGTTGACCCGCGGCGGCGGATCGAAGGCCTCGGGCGGCACGTCGAACAGGTGCTCGATCTCGTAGCGCCATTGCAGCATCACGGTCAGCCGGCCGAAGGCCTTGGTGCCTGGCCGGGCGGCCATGCGGTCCACGACTTCCTTCTGCAGCATGAACACCTGGTCCACCACCTGCGGGGCGGCCGCGATCAAGTGGAACAGGATGGGCGAGGAGATGTTGTACGGCAGGTTGCCGACCACGCGGATTGACCCACCCAGACGCTCGGCCAGGGCGCCGAAGTCCACCTTCAGCACGTCGGACTCGACCACGTCCAGATCGCCGCGCCGGCGCAGGCGTTCGGCCAGGTCGCGGTCGAGCTCGATGACCGTGAGTGCGTCGCAATGCTGGCGCAGCGGGATCGTCATCGCGCCCAGGCCCGGGCCGATCTCCACCAGGCGCTCGCCCGGCATGGGCGCGATCGCCCGGATGATGCGGTCGATGACGTCGACCGCCGTCAGGAAATGCTGGCCGAAGCGCTTGCGGGCGATGTGGGCTCCCATGCGATATGCCTTGGCTCAGATTGGGCCGACGTCCCGGCCGGCCGCAGGCCCACCCAAGACAAGGGAAGCGAGGATCACATCCGAGCCGAACCGGGCACCCCCCCGGGGGGCAGCGACCAGCGGGAGCGTGGGGGTCGTCATTTCTAGACCGGGGGGTCGCGGTATTCGATGAAGGCCTTGGCGCGAAGGTCGGCGACCCACTCGGCGTAGGCCGGCTCGAACTTCTGTTCCTTCAGCGCGTTGGTGGCCTGCTCGCGCAGCTGCTTGGGGTCGACGGTGGTCTGGCGGCGGTCCAGCACCTGGATCAGATGGACGCCGAAGCGCGAGCGCACCGGGCCGGACAGGCCGTCGATGGGCAGCTTGTCCATCGCCTCCTCGAACTCGGGCACGAACGAGCCGGGCGAGGCCCAGCCGAGGTCGCCGCCGGAAGGCGCGCTGCCGTCTTCCGAATACTGGCGTGCCAGCTCCTCGAAGGTCTTGGCGCCGCTGGCGATCTGCTGGCGGAAGTCGATGATGCGGCGCTCGACGGCGTCGATGCTCAGCTGCGCCGACGGGCGCAGGACGATGTGGCGCACGCGCGTCTGCTGCACCGTCAGGCCGGAATCCTCGCCGCGCGAGATCACCTTGAGGATGTGAAAGCCGGCCCCGCTGCGCAGGACGCCGGTGGTGGCGCCGACCTTGACGTTGGCGACCGCATTGGCGAACAGGTCGGGGTACTTGTCGATCGGGCGCGAGCCCATCTCGCCGCCCTTGGCCTTGTTGCTGTCCTCGGACATCTCGCGCACCACCTGGTCGAACGGCTCGCCGTTGCGCACGCGTGCCAGTGCCTGTTCCGCGCGCGCCTTGCGCTCGGCCTCGACGGCCGGCGGCGCCTTGTCGGGCACCGTGATCAGGATCTGGGCGAGGTTGATCTGCTGCTGCGTCGAACCGTGGTCGCCGCGCATCTTGGCGATGTAGTCGTTGATCTCGCTGTCGGTCACGCGGATGTGGTTGACGACCTCGCGCTCGCGGATGCGCTCGATGGTGATCTGGTCGCGGATGCCCGAGCGGAAGGTGGCGTAATCGATGCCTTGCTGGCGCAGGCGGTCGCGCAGCTGGTCGGTGGTCATCTTGTTGGAGGACGCGATGTTGCCGATCGCGCGGTCGACCTCGCCGTCGTCCACCTTGACGCCGTTGTCGCGCGCGTACGTGACCAGCACGCGCTCCTCGACCAGCGCGTCCAGCGCCTGCTTGCGCAGTTCGCCCGGCGACGGTTGCGCGCCCCCGCGCTCGATGCTCTCCTGCTGCATCTTCTGGAATCGAGCGGTGACTTCGTTGTTGGTGACCGACTCGGTGTTGACCACCGCCACGATGAAGTCGGCCGAGCGGGCCGCGGCCTTGATGCGCGGCAGCGAGCCGAACTGGCGCACGCCGGAGGCGGCGACGGGCGAGACGAGCGCGGGCTTGTTGACGTCCGGCAGCGGGGCGGCGGTAGACGGCGTGGGCACCGAAGCGGCCGGCTTGGCAGCCGGCGCGCTCTGGGCGAAGCCGGTGGCGGCGGCGCCGAGCGCGAAGGTCGCGGTGACCAGGGTCAGGAAATTGAGCTTCAAGCGATCTCTCATTGTGGATTCGTGGACGCGGCCGATGCGCCGGGGTCGTTGCGCAAGGGCTGGTAGCCGGGGACATTGTCCTTCAGGACCCTGAGCGATCCCGTTCCGAGCGTCGACAGACCGTTGAGTTCCAGTTGCAGCACCAGATGAGTCGAACTTTCATTGCGCCCCGTCGAGTTGCGCTCGACCATCAGGCGACCGATCCAGCAGCCGGCGTCGTACTCGAAGCCGCCGATGGCGTAGGTGGCGCGACGGTCGGTCACGCTGTAGTCCACCCGGCCGACCGCATACAGCGTGCCGCCGCAGCCATTGGCTCGCGGCTCCGCGTGATAGACCGGCCACTGGCCGCCGGCCTCGTACTGCTTGGAGTTGCTCGAGCCGCTGGCGCCGTTGGCATAGCGGTAGGTCAGGCTGAAGGTCTTGAAGGGGCCTGGGTGGTAGCGGGTACTCACGACCGCGCGCTGGGTGCCCTCGGACGACGGATCGACCTCGACGATGCCGTCGAAGCTCCAGTGTTCCATCGCCGATGACGAACCGTAGAAGAGCAGGTCCGACACCTTGTTGGTCTGGGCGGCGGGCGATGCGCTGGTGTCCTGGTAGTTGTCGGTCGTCAGGCGTTGATCCCTGAACAGCAGCTTCTGGGCGACGCCCAGGCGAAGCAGCTCGCGCCCATTGACCGCGTCGTTGTAGCGCGTGCTGACGCCGGCGGTCAGCTGGTTCTCGTCGGCGATCCGGTCGTTGCCCGTGAACGGGTTGGTGCTGTAGATCGAGACTTCGTTGAAGTCCTTGGGGGCCGTGTCGTACAGCGGGAGCAGGCGCCGGTCGCCGCCGGGGCCGCCGACGCTCCAGGTGCGGGAAGGCGTCAGCACGTACAGGAAACGCGGCTCCAGCGTCTGCACCAGGTCGCGGCCGAACAGGTGCGCCTGCCGCTCCAGGCTGAACGAGCTGTCGGTGCTGAACGTGGGCACCCAACGCGTGGTGTCGATGCGCAGCCCCTCGGTGTCGAGGTCGGTGTGGTAGCTGACGCCGTTCATCGACAGCCGCGGCTCGATGCGGCCCCAGTCGGACGAGAATTCGCGCGAGACCGCCGCGATCAGGTGCGCGCGCGAACCGCCGACGCGCGTGTCGACCGGCGCCTTGTTGGTCACGGCGGCGCTGTTCTCGTCATCCAGCCCCGACAGGTCGAAGCGATTGCCCTCGGCCTCGAAGTCGAGCCGGACCCGATCCTGGAACGTGATGTTGCCGCGCAATCCGACCTGCGGGCTGCGTTGGTAGGGCACGCTGATCTGCGCGGCGGCATTGCCTTCGCCGAAGTCCTGCAGGGTCTGGAAGCGCTGCACGCGGGCGTACGCGTCGATGCCGCCGGCGTCGCCGAAGGGCAGGAAGTGGCGGGTGGCGGACAGGTCGGTGGGCAGCAGGCGCTGCGTCAGCGACGTCATCTCGTTGGGAAAATCCTTCCAGTACGAGGAGTCGGACACGTGCTGCAGGCGCGCGCTGTAGGTCAGCCACTCGCTGCGCGAGCCTTCGTGCGCCCACTCGAATGCCGAGCGCGGCTGGCCCTTGACCTCGCTGTCGCTGGGAATCGCGTAGGTGGTCAGCTGGCCCAGGTCTCCCGGCTCGAGGTAGCGCAGCTCGCCGGTCAGCTCGACGCCGCGCTTGGTGCTGTAGCCGGGCGACAGCGTCGCATCGATGTTGGGCTCGAGGTTCCAGTAGTAGGGCACCGACAGCGAGAAGCCGCTGCGGTTGCTCAGGTCGCCCGTGGGCGGCAGCCAGCCCGACTTGCGCTCGGAGGTGACCGGAAAGGTCAATGACGGCGCCGCCAGGATCGGCACGCCCAGGAAACGCAGCACGGCGTGCTGCGCCTTGCCTTCGTTGGTGCTGGTGTCGATGTCGATTTTCTCGCCGCTGATGATCCAGTCGGGGTCGCCGGTGCCGTCGCGGTTGCAACTGGTGTAGTTGGCGTCGTAGGCCGTGGAGCGGTTGCGATCGATCAGCTCGATGCGCTGGGCATGGCCGCCGGCCTTGCGCGCGCCGAGCTCGTATTCGGTGCCCACCAGCGTGCCGGCGTTGCGCGTCAGCTCCAGGTCGACGCGGTCGGCGCTGAACCAGTCCTGGCCACGGTCGATGCGCGTGTTGCCTTGCGCGTGCACCGTGTCGCTCAGCTGGTCATAGGTCAGCAGGTCGGCACGCAGGGTAAGGTCCAGACGCCTGACCTCCACCTTGCCGCTGGCCTGGGTGACGCTGCCGATGCGGCTGACGACCTCGTCGGCCGTCAAGGTGACCACCGGCGGCGGCGCGTCCGGGCTGGACGCCGCCTTCGGCGGCTCGGGCGGGGGCGTCGGACGCACGCGCGGGAGCGTCTGCGCCTGGGCGCTGGCCGCGAACGCGCACAGCGCCGCCGCGACGGCAAGCGGCGCCAGGACAGACGGAGGATGGGGACGGCGACGCGGCAGGGGAGAACGCAACACGCGAACTGGAAAAGCTGGGGTGGCGATGGGCGCCTGAAGTCGAGGCGACAGGCTGGCCCCGTGTGCGGCGGACAGCGAATCGACGCGTCGACGCCGCCCCGCGGGGACCCGAGCCGCTTGCGACGCAGGGGGATTATTAGAATATCGATTATCCACGACAGTGCTGCCGCCTTGTGTCGGCCGGTCGTGCCGCGTTGCCCGGAAGTCACGAGGCACAGCCCGTGCGCCGCATCGCCTCCCTTTGCGCTGGATACTTTCCCGATGACCGAACCCTTCTCCGGCCCTTCCGCCGCAGCCCCGATGACGACCCGCCTGGCTTTGCCTGCCGTCCCCGAGGGCTTGCCGCCCATCGCCTGGGCCGACGCCGAACGCGAACAGGCCTTCGGCCGCTGGTTCGATCAACTGGCCCCGCGCCACGGCCTGGACCGCGCCACGCTGCACCTGGCCTCGGCCGACGCGAGTTCGCGGCGCTACTTTCGGGTCAGCGGGCCGGACGGCCGCAGCTTCATCGTGATGGACTCGCCCGCAGCCGAGGACAGCGTGGCCGCCTTCGTCCACATTGGCGAACTGGTACGTGGCGCCGGCCTGAACGGACCGCGCGTGCTCGAACAGGACATCCACCAGGGCTTTCTGCTGCTGGACGACCTGGGCGACACCCAATACCTGGCCGCGCTGCGCCAGGCCGATCTCGCCGGCGCCGACGCGTTGATGCGCGACGCCATCGCCGCGCTGGTCCAGTGGCAGCTGCGCGGCGACAGCAGCACGTTGCCGCCCTACGACGACGCCCTGCTGCGACGCGAGATCCAGCTGTTTCCCGACTGGTGCGTGGCCAAGGAGTTCGGCATCGTCTGGACACCCAAGGAACAGGAGACCTGGCAGACGGTCAGCCAGCGCCTGATCGACAGCGCGCTGGCCCAGCCCCAGGTGGCCGTGCACCGCGACTGGATGCCGCGCAATTTGATGGTGTGCGAGCGCAATCCCGGCGTGCTCGACTTCCAGGACGCCGTGCGCGGCCCCATCAGCTACGACCTCGCCTCGTTGCTGCGCGACGCCTTCCTGTCATGGGACGAGGAGCACGAGCTCGACTGGGCGGTGCGCTATTGGCAGGAGGCGCGCCACGCCGGCTTGCCGGTCGACGTCGACTTCGGCGAGTTCTGGCGCCAGACCGAATGGATGGGCCTGCAGCGCCACCTGAAGATCCTGGGCATCTTCTGCCGCCTGAAGCACCGGGACGGCAAGCCGCACTACAGCGAGGACCTGCCGCGCTTTTTCAACTACGCGACCAAGGTGGCCAACCGCTACGGCCCGCTGCGCTCGCTGCTGAACCTGCTGGAGCCGCTGACCGGCGCCGCGGTGCAGGCGGGCTACACGTTCTGAGGCGGCCGCTGGAACGATGACGGGCGCCGCGGCGCCCGTTGTTCATTCAGCGCCCGCGGGGGCGTTCAGAAGCTTTCCCAGTCGTTGTCGGACGGGGCCGCAACCGGCGCAGGTGCCGGCGCGGCAACCGGCGCCGCAGCGGCAGCCAGCGCCGGCGCACGCGCCGGCGTCGACCTGGCGGCGGGCACCGCGGCCTTGGGCGCGGCGGCGGCCTGGCTCTTCGCGCGGGCGATGGCCTGGTCGGCGGCGCTGCCCGGCGCCGGCGCGGCAAAGCCGGCAGCCTTGGCACGCGGGCTGTCCGTGCCTTCGGCGAGGCGGAAGGTCGAGACGACCGAGGCCAGCTTGATGGCCTGTTCCTTCAACGACTCGGCGGCGGCCGCGCTCTGCTCCACCAGCGCGGCGTTCTGCTGCGTCATCTGGTCGACCTCGCCGATCGAGCCCTTGACCTCCACGATGCCCTGGCTCTGCTCGGTGGACGCGGCGCTGATCTCGCCGATGATGTCGGTGACGCGCTGCACGCTGGCGACGATCTCGTTCATCGTCGTGCCGGCGTCGTGCACCAGGCGCGAGCCCGATTCCACGCGATCGACCGACGCGCCGATCAGCGCCTTGATCTCCTTGGCCGCCTCGGCCGAGCGCTGCGCCAGGTTGCGCACCTCGCCGGCGACGACCGCGAAGCCGCGGCCCTGTTCGCCCGCCCGGGCGGCTTCCACCGCGGCGTTCAGCGCCAGGATGTTGGTCTGGAACGCGATGCCGTCGATCACGCCGATGATGTCGGCGATCTTCTTGGAGCTGCTGTTGATGTCTTCCATCGTGGACACCACCTGCGCGACGACCTGGCCGCCGCGCGCGGCGACGCTGGCGGCCGAGGTGGCGAGCTGGTTGGCGGTATGCGCGGAGTCGGTCGACTGGCGCACGGTGACCGTGAGGCTGTCCATCGAGCTGGTGGTGCGCTGCAGGTGGCTCGCAGCCAGCTCGGTGCGTTGCGACAGGTCGGCGTTGCCGCTGGCCACTTCGGAGCTGGCGACCTCGATGCTCTCGGAGGATTCGCGCACCTGGCCGACCAGGTTGCGCAGCGAGGTCTGCATGTCGGCCAGCGCGCGGATCAGGCGGGCGGGCTCGTCCTGGCCTTCGGCCACGATGCGGTTGGCCAGGTCGCCACTGGCGATGCGCGTGGCGACGGCCACGGCCTGGTCGAGCGGGCCGCAGATCGAGCGCAGCGTGATCCACATCAGCGGCACGAAGATGGCCAGCGTCAGGCCCACCAGGGCGATGCGGGCGATCGCGGCGAGCATCGAGCCGCGCGCAATCTCGCCGCGGATGCCGGCCAGGCCGGCCTGCTCGGACTTCAGGATCGCCGTGAGGTTGCCCTGGGCCGCCTCGAGCTTCTCGTTGGCCTGACCTGCGTATGCGAGCGCGGCGGTGGCATCCATCTTGGCATCGGTGAGCTGCTGCGCGATCGGATCGATGATCTCGACGACCTCGCCCAGCAGCTTCTTCTGCTTGGCCACCAGGTCGACCAGCGTGGTGTCGGCCGGATGCGACTTCACCAGCGCGTCGCCGCCGTTGTTGAGCGACGCGATCTCCTTCTTCCAGGCCTCGTGCAGCGGGCCGACGCCGGTCGGGTTGGACACCGCCGTGGCGATCATCTCGGCCTGATAGCGGCGCACGCTGGCCATCGACTCGCGCAGGGCGCCCACCTGCTGGGCGGCAGCCTCGGCCTGGTCGAACAGCACGGTGACCGTGGAGGTGCCGGACTGCGCCGAGACCCAGCCCCAGCCGGCCTGGACGAGCAGCGAGATCGCCACCAGCGCCATCACCAGATAGAAGCGGGAGCGGACAGAAATGTTGCGCATCGAAAGCATGGACGCCTCGCGAGATGTTTGAAGAAGGGGTCGAGCCGGGCGCACCCGCGACGTTCGATCGCGTCGCGGCCCCAACGAGCTATCGACCGATTGTCAGAGTCATGAACGGCGGACAACGGGCAAATAGCCGCGGTTAAGCGGCCAAATTCACACCGGCGGGCCGATGGCGCCGGATCTGAGCCGGAAAGAGTGTTCGTATTGTTCGTTTCCGGGCGCCCGGACTAGCACGATTTGCCAAATCCCTGCGCCGGCGGGCGTTCGCTTCGGCAGCTACCCTGCGCCGCATGACATCCCTGTTCGACCCCCTCCGGCTGGGCGACATCGCCCTGGCCAACCGCGTCGTCATGGCGCCGCTCACGCGCGACCGCGCCGCCGCCGGCCGTGTCCCGCAGCCGCTCAACGCGCTGTACTACGAGCAGCGCGCCGATCCCGCCAGCGGGGCCGGCCTGATCATCTCGGAAGGCACGCAGATCAGCCCGCTCGGGCAGGGCTACCTCGACACCCCCGGCATCTACAGCCCCGAGCAGCTGGCCGGCTGGAAACTGGTGACCGACGCCGTGCACCGCAAGGGCGGCCGCATCGTGGCCCAGATCTGGCACGTCGGCCGCATCTCGCACACCTCGCTGCTACCGGCCGGCGAGCAGCCGGTGTCGGCCACGGCGAAGGTCGCCAACACCAAGACCTTCACCCCGACCGGCTTCGACCCGGTCTCGCCGCCGCGCGCGCTGACCACCGGGGAGGTGGGGCAGGTGGTCGACGAGTTCCGCCAGGCCGCGCGCAACGCCATCGAGGCCGGCTTCGACGGCATCGAGGTGCACGGCGCCAACGGCTACCTGGTCGAGCAGTTCCTGCGCGACTCCTGCAACGACCGCACCGACCAGTACGGCGGCTCGATCGAGAACCGCGCCCGCTTCCTGGTCGAGGTCATGACCGCGGTCTGCGCGGAGATCGGCCCGGGCCGCGTCGGCCTGCGGCTGTCCCCGGTCACGCCGGCCAACGACATCGGCCAGGACTCCGACCCGTTCGCGCTGTTCAGCCACGTCGTCAAGGAGCTCGCCAAGCTGCGCTTCGCCTTCATCGAGATCGTCGAAGGCAGCACGGGCGGCCCGCGCGACTTCGCGCCGTTCGACTTC
>JBJMWF010000351.1:0-11836 GCA_045810265.1 Vitreoscilla sp.
GCCTTGGAAGGGCCGTCTCGTCGGCCTCACGTGGAAGGGCCAGGTGGGCTACGTGCTCGATCTCGACACATTCGACACCAAGGGCCAGTTCGGCTATCCGGGCGAGGGCTGGGGCCTGACGCACGACGACACGGAGATCGTGATGAGCGATGGCACCGCCGACATCCGCTTCCTGAACCCGGACACGCTGATCGAGACGCACCGCATCCACGTCACCGCGCAGGGCAAACCGGTGGACCAGCTCAACGAGCTCGAGTGGGTCGACGGCGAGATCTATGCCAACGTCTGGCAGACCGACCGCATCGCGCGCATCGATCCGGGCACGGGCAACGTGGTCGGCTGGATCGACTGCAAGGGCTTGCTGCCGATGAAGGACTTCACCCCCGAGCACACCGACGTGCTCAACGGCATCGCCTATGACCCGGCCACCAGGCGGCTGTGGGTCACCGGCAAGTTCTGGCCCAAGGTGTTCGAGATCCGGCTGGTCCGGCGCTGACATACATCGACAGCCCCGCGGCCGCCCTTCAACCCTCCGATTTCGCCATTCGTCGCCAGCTCCGGGCTTTCCGCCTTGCGGCCTCGCCCCGGCTGGACGACAGTCCCGCATCCTGTTTCCGAGAAAACGCATCGTGTCTCCGACCGTCCCCACTCCCGATCAACCGTTCTCGCGCGACGACACCGCGTTCCTGGGCCATCCGCTTGGCCTGGCCTGGCTCTCGGCCTGCGAGCTGTGGGAGCGGTTCTCGTACTACGGCATGCAGGTGCTGCTGGGCCTGTACCTGACCAAGTATCTGTTCCTGCCCCAGAACATCGGCCACGTGATGGGCATCGACGTCGTTCGCCACGCCGTCGAATCCGTCACCGGACCGCGCACGCCGCTGCAACTGGGCGCGCTGATCGCCGGCCTGTACGCCGGCCTGGTCTACCTGACGCCGCTGTTCGGCGGCCTCGTGGCCGACCGCCTGCTGGGGCGCACGAAGACGGTCGTGATCGGCGCGATCCTGATGGCCGCGGGCCACTTCCTGATGGCGTTCGAAGCGAGCTTCCTGCTCGCCATCCTGTGCCTGCTGCTGGGTGTCGGTTGCTTCAAGGGCAACATCGCGGCGCAGGTCGGCGCTCTGTATCGGCCGGGCGACAAGCGCAACGCCACCGCGTTCCAGATCTTCCTGATGGCGGTGCAGTTCGCGGTGATCGGCGCGCCGCTGGTCTGCGGCACGCTCGGCGAGAAGGTCGGTTTCCACTGGGGCTTCGGCGCCGCCGGCATCGGCATGGTGATCGGGCTGTTCACCTACCTGGCCGGCCGCGGCTGGCTGCCGCCCGATCCCGGCCGCAGCACGGGCCACGGCACCGTGGAGCAGCCGCCGCTGACGCGCACCGAGTGGGAACGCCTGGTGCTGCTGGTGGGGCTGTTGCCCATCCTGATGCTGACCATCGTCGGCAACCAGCAGTTCAACCTCGGCTTCACGCTGTGGTCCGACAAGCACATGGACCTGCTGATGTTCGGCTGGCAGGTGCCGGTGACCTGGCTGCAGGGCGTCGATGCGTTCGTCAGCAGCGCCACGATGCTGATGTCCATCGCGTTCTGGCGCTGGTACAGCAAGCGCCGCAACGAGCCCGACGAGTTGATGAAGATGTCGATCGGCTCGTTCATCGCCGCCGGCGGGCCGGGTCTGATGGCGATCGCCGGCAACATCGTCGACACGACGCACGGCAAGGTCGGTCCGGTCTGGACGCTGGCCTACACCATCGTCAATGACATCGGCTTCGCCAACGTGCTCGCGGTCGGCCTCGCGCTGTATTCGCGCGTTGCGCCCAAGCAGATCGTCGGCCTGGTGATCGGCATCTACTACCTGCACCTGTTCATCGCCAACACCTTCGTGGGCTGGCTGGCGGGCTTCATGGACTCCATGCTCAGCCGCGACTTCTGGGCGCTGCACGCCATCCTCGTCGCGATCTCCGGCGTGTTGCTGGTCGGGGCGCGCGCGGTGTTCGGGCACCTGCTGTCGCCCGAGGCGATGCAGGCCGAGGCCGCGCGCGCATCCCCGGCGCCGGCCAAGACCGCGCCGGCGCACTGACCCACCTGCCGGCGGCCGGCGCTCAGTCGCCGACCTGGATGTGCAGCACAGGATAGGCGTCCGCGTCGAACGCGACACGCTGCGCCAGGTCCGCGTGCTCGTCGTAGGGCGCCTCGTACGTCCACACGGCATCGCGCAGGTGGTTGCCCTGGGCGTTCAGGTCGAAATACGCGGCCTTGCCCTTGAACGGGCAGTGGGTCACCCGTTCCGAGGGTTCGAGCGTCTCCATGCGGACGTCCGAACGCGGGAAGTAGTAGCGCGGCGGCGCGTCGGCCTCGTCCACGCGGATCACGTCTTCCGACTCGGCGATGGTCAGCCCCTCGAGGCGGACCTTGACGACGTCGGTCAGGCGCGTTTCGCGCACCTCGTGCCCGGGGTTCGACTGGTGGCCTGGCGATCGGCTCATGAGGTTCTCCTTGCTGGGACGCCGAAGGCGGCAATCGTTGCGCCTGGACACGGGCGCGGCAGGCGTGTCGCTTGCTGCCGCGAGGCGATGCCAACGCCCGAGGAAGACTCGCCATGAACACGCCGCCGCGCTCCATGTACGCCATCCAGATCCGCCATTTCGGTGGGCCCGAGGCGGTCGAGTTCGCACAGGTCCATGTCCCCGAGCCGCGCGAGGGGGAACTGCTGCTCAAGGTGCAGGCCGCGAGCCTCAATCCGGTCGACTGGAAGATCCGCAGCGGCAAGTACCCGGCGGTCGGCCAGGACAAGCTGCCCTACGTGCTCGGGCGCGATCTCAGCGCGATCGTCGTCGTCTCGGGCGATCCTGAGTTCCCGCCAGGCACGCTGGTGCACGGGCTGCTGGACATCTCGCGCGGCAGCTTCGCCGAGTACGCGATCGCGCGGCCGAACGAGGTGGTGCGGGTGCCCGGTACGCTCGAGCGCATATCGGCCGCGGCCGTTCCGCTGGCCGGGCTCACGGCATGGCAGGGCCTGTTCGACCAAGGCGGCCTGCGCGCCGGCCAGACAGTGCTGATCCATGCCGGGGCGGGTGGCGTCGGCCACTTGGCCGTGCAGTTCGCCAAGGCGCGCGGCGCCACGGTGATCGCCACCGCGTCCAGCGACCACGTGGCCTTCGTGCGCAGCCTGGGTGCCGACGAGGTCATCGACCATCGCCAGGAGCGGTTCGAAGACCGGGTGCGCGACCTCGACCTGGTCTACGACCTGGTCGGCGGCCAGACGCAGGAGCGCTCATGGGCGCTGCTCAAGAAGGGCGGCACGCTCGTCACGACGCTGGGCGAACCGTCGCAGGAGCAGGCGCGGGCGCACGGCGTGCGCGCCACGCGCTACACCGCGCAGTCCAGCGCCGCCCAGCTGCGCGAGATCGACGTCCTCATCGAGGCGAACAAGGTGCGTCCGCACGTGCTTCGCGTCTACGACGTCGCGACCGCGCGGGAGGCGTTCATCGCGATGGAGGAGGGGCACCTCGCCGGCAAGATCGTGCTGGACCTGGCCTCGACCATCAGCGGGGCGCCGGATCATCCCTGGCAGCGGTGACGCGCCTGCCGGCGCTGAGCTTCAAGGCTTGACGCGCGCCGCGCGCAATACCGGCGGCGAGCGCTTGAGCGTGCGCAGCACGTCGGCCAGGTGCAGCCGGTCGCGCACGCTGACAAGCAGGCGCAGCTCGGTCGTCTCGGCCGCGCGCTCATCGCCCATGTCGATGTGCGTGATGTCGGCCTCGGCCGCGCTGATGGCCTGCGCGACCTGTGCCAGCGCGCCCTTGGCATTGGTCACCAGCACGCTGATGGCGCTCTCGAACTGGCGCGTCAGCACCTCGGCCCAGTCGACCTCCATCCAGCGGTCGCCGTCGCGCTCGCGCAGGCGGCGGCCTATCGAGCAGTCCTTGGTGTGCACGGTCAGGCCTTCGCCGCCGAAATAGCCGGCCACCTCGTCGCCCGGGATCGGGCGGCAGCAGGTGGCCAGCTGCACCGACGCGCCTTCGCTGCCGTCGATCTCGACCACGTTCTGGCCGACCTGCGCCTCGTTGTTGGCGAAGCGCCCCATGGTCAGCGCGATCGCGCCGGGGCGCGTGCCGCGTTCGCCCAGCAGCTGCGCCAGGCGCTTGGCGACGATGGAGGCGATCTTGCGGCCCAGGCCGATGTCGACCATCAGCTCGGCGCGGTTGCGGCTGCCGCTCCAGCGCGTCAGCGATTGCCACAGGGCTGCATGCTCCTCGTCGTCGGCCGGCACGGCCATGCCTTCGTTGCGCAGCGCCTGCGTCAGCAACTTCTCGCCCAGGATGATCGACTCCTCGTGCTCCAGGTTCTTCAGGAAGTGGCGGATCTTGGAGCGCGCGCGGCCGGTGCGCACGGAGTTGAGCCAGGACGGGTTGGGCCGCGCGTTGGGCGAGGTACTGACCTCGACCACGTCGCCGCTCTTCAACTCGGTGCGCAACGCCACCGGCTCGCCGTTGACCTTGGCCGCGACGCAGTGGTCGCCGACGTCCGAGTGGATCGCGTAGGCGAAGTCGATCGGCGTCGCGCCGCGCGGCAGCGCCAGGATCTTGCTCTTGGGCGTGAAGACGTAGACGGCCTCGGGGAACAGGTCGATCTTGATGTGCTCGAGGAACTCGCCGGAGTCGTGCGTGTCGCTCTGGATGTCGATCAGCGACTGCAGCCACATCGCGCCCAGGCGCTGGGCTTCATCGGGCCGGCCGGCCTGCGGCCCGGCCTTGTACATCCAGTGCGCGGCGATGCCGGCCTCGGCCACCGCGTGCATCTCCTCGGTGCGCACCTGGAACTCGACGGCCGTGCCCAGCGGGTTGACCAGCGTCGTGTGCAGCGACTGGTAGCCGTTGGCCTTGGGGATCGCGATGTAGTCCTTGAAGCGGCCCGGCACCGGCTTGTACATCTGGTGCAGCGTGCCCAGCGACAGGTAGCACTCGGGCAGCGTGTTGACGACGATGCGAAAGCCGAAGATGTCGTTGACCTGCGCGAAGCCGGCATGCTTCTCGCGCATCTTGCGGTAGATCGAGAAGACCGTCTTCTCGCGGCTGTAGACCGTGACCTTGGTGCGCGCCTCGGCGAACGACTTCTCGACATCGCGCCGCATGCGGTCGACGATGTCGCGCCGCGTGCCGCGCGCGCGCTCGAGCGCCTTGCCCACCGCCGCATACCGCCAGGGGTACATGAAGCGGAAGGACAGGTCCTGCAGCTCGCGGTACATCTGGTTCAGGCCCAGGCGGTGCGCGATGGGCGCGAAGATCTCGATCGTCTCGCGCGCGATGCGAGAGCGCTTGGCCGGCGCCATCGCGTCCATGGTGCGCATGTTGTGCAGGCGGTCGCACAGCTTGATCAGGATGACGCGCACGTCGCGCGACATCGCCAGCAGCATCTTGCGGAACGACTCGGCCTGGCCGTCCTCGCGGGTGGAGAACTGCAGCTTGTCCAGCTTGGTCAGGCCGTCGACCAGGTCGGCGGTGGGCGAGCCGAACAGCTCGATCAGCTCGGGCTTGGTGACGCCGCAGTCCTCGATGGTGTCGTGCATCAGCGCGGCCATCAGCGCCGTGGCGTCGAGCTTCCAGTCGGCCACCAGGCCGGTGACGGCGAGCGGGTGCGTGATGTAGGGAATGCCGCTGGCGCGCAGCTGGCCCAGGTGCGCCTGGTCGGCGAACTTGTAGGCCTCGCGCACCTTCTTGAGGTCGGCCTTGCTGAGATAGCTCAGCTTCTCGGACAGCTCGGCGAAGGTCGTGACCTCGGCCTGCTGCGGGGCGCTGCCGTTGGCGGGGGCGCGCGCCAGGGTGCTGTGCAGCTTGGCTGGCAGCAGGTCGGCGGCGAACGAACGAATACTCATATGCTGAATTTAGCCTGTTATGAGGCTGGAGCCGCCGCGCTCGGGAAATTGAGGCCGGCCCCGGAGGCGACTGTCCCCGCCGGCGTGAATTGTTCGGCAACGGCCGGTGCACATACCGCATTCAGGGGATTTTATGAAACCGCTTTCACAAAATCGGGGAAATGGCGATTCCTGCGGCCCGATCGGGAGTCAAATGCGCTCGCTCCCGGGCCTGTCAGGCAATCGGCCCGGGCAGCGCTCCAGTGTCGGCGGGACGCCCGAACGTTCTGCCGGCGCGCCGCGGAGCCGACCCGCCTGAGCACGACGCATGCGGACGCGTCACCCAAAACCGACAGGAGACAGCGATGATTCGACGTGTTGCGGGACTGGCCGTCCTGCTTGCATTTTCCCTCTGGCGAGCGGCTCCGGCCGAGGCCCAGACGGCTTCCGACTACGCGCAGGGCGTGACGGTGAGCGGCAACACCGCCACCATCTTCTTCAACCCGACCTCGACCACGACCACGTGGACCGACGTGCACTACGCCGTCAACGGCGGTGCCACGCAGAACCTGCGGATGGCGCGCGACGCGTCCACCGGCCGCGAGACCCAGCAGGTTCTGCAAGCGGTTTCATCCGGCAACGTCATCAGCTACAGCTTCACCTACAACAAGGGCACGCCGGCGTATGACTCGGCGACCTACTCGTACACCGTCGGATCCACAAGCAGCTCGCCCACGCCCACGGCGGGGCAGGTGTGCTTGTTCACCGACGTCAACTACGGCGGCAGCTCGATGTGCACCAGCGCCAGCTCCAGCTGGGTCGGCAGCGCCTGGAACGACGTCATCTCGTCGGTGAAGGTGTCGGCCGGCACGCAGGTGGTGCTGTACGGCGACGTCAACTACGGCGGCAGCACGCTCACGCTGAGCGCCGACACGCCCAACCTGGTGGCCTCGAACTTCAACGACGTGACTTCGTCGTACAAGATCTCGGCGGCGTCCACCGGCGGCACCTGGAACCAGCAGACCACGTTCAACATCGTCAACGGCACCCACAACGCCTATGACAACGCGCATGTCTTCTGGGCCATCATCGGCAAGGACTGGACGAGCGGCAAGTTCGTCTGGGTCGACGCCAGCGGCAAGCTGGTTCCGATGAGCACCGCCGACAACGGCGCGCTGACCAAGAACGGCGTCACGTACACCAACTACTTCCACACCATCGCGCAGGCCGGATCGGTCACGATCCCGCCGATCAACTCCGCGCGGCTGATGCTGAGCGTGGGCACGCCGATGTACATCCGCGTCAACCAGGACGTCAACGGCAACATCGGCTACGCGGGGGCCAACATCGAGAACCCGTCTGATCCGAACATCGACGTCGCGTTCGACTTCGTCGAGATGGCCATCGTCCCGACGACCGGCTTCTACGGCAACACGACGCGTGTCGACCAGTTCGGCTTCCCGGTGACCCTGCGCCTGCAGGGCCTGGGCGGTTTCGACCAGACGGTGGGCGAGACCGCGACGCGGGCCTCGCTGATCTCGGCTTGGTCATCCTGGGTGCCGTCGCAGTTCCAGGGCCTGGCGCAGGCGCCGTATTCGCCGTATCGCATCATCGCCCCGGCCCACGCCAGCTTCAACACGGGCGGTGCCAACGCGCATTACCTGGACGCCTACATCCAGGGCCTGTGGAGCAAGTACGCGTCGCAGACGCTCACCTTCACCGACCAGCAGGGCACGTTCACCGGCCACGTCGTCAACGGCCAGTTCCAGTTCACCGACGGCCAGGGCACGTACACGATCGCGCGCGCACCGACGACCTCGGAGGCGCTGCTGGGCAACGGCGTGCTCAACGATCCCACGGGCCAGACGCCCGGCACCGCCGGCTACGACAAGCAGTTGCAGATCCAGGCGCAACTGTGCGCGGCGATCAACCGGCACATCGTGGAGAACCCGACCCAATGGTCGACCCCGAGCGCGTTCTACGCCTCGCCGTCCAACTCGTACTCGAAGTTCTGGCACGACCATTCGGTCAATGGCCTGGCCTACGGCTTCGCCTATGACGACGTCGGTGGCTTCAGCTCGTCGCTGCACACGGCAGCGCCGACGGTGGCTACCGTGACGGTGGGCTGGTAGGCCCCCCGGGCCTGGCGCCGGTCGCTCGCAAAAAGGTGCCTGGCATGTTCTCGTTCGCGCCGCAATGCCGACGATCGAGACTCCTTCTTCGCGGACGAGAGCGTGCCTGGCGCCGATCCCCGGGGCCGGCGTCAGGCACCCCACCGAGTCGCCGGCCACGTGTCGTCGCATGGTGGCATCCTCGGCGGCGACTCGCTGCGATGCCAGACACCTCCAGCCTGGATCTGGCGTGTCGACTACCCCGCAGAAGCAAAAAAGCCCGGGTCTCGCGACGCGGGCTTTCTTCATCGTGACGCGGCCGGATGGCCGCGAGCGAAGGGTTCAGGTCGGAACCTTGCGCAGCATTTCCTTGCCGATCTCGCCGGCGGCGATCTCGCGCAGGGCGGTGACGCTGTGCTTGTTCTTCGATTCGATCTTGGGCGTGTGGCCCTGGCTCAACATGCGGGCGCGGTAGGTCGCGGCGAGCACGAGCTGGAAGCGGTTGGGGATCTTTTCCAGGCAGTCTTCAACGGTGATGCGGGCCATTTGCAATTCCTAGGCTGGGGACGAAAACAACGCGTTGACAAGCGCTGGCGATGAAAACCGGGTCTCGAACGGAGGCCGATCCGGCTGGATCAGGCCAGGCCGAGCGCGGCGAAGATTTCGGGATGGTCGGTGCGCTGGGCCGCGAACCGCAAGGCTTCGGGCTGCTCGCGAACCACCGCGCGGAGTTCCGCCAGGGCCTTGTCGAGATAACCGTTGATTATAACAAAGTCGAAGCGGCTGGCCTGCGCGACCTCGTGGCGCGCGTTCGCCAGCCGCTGGGCGATGACCTCGGGCAGGTCCTCGCCGCGGCCGCGCAGGCGCTGCGCCAGCTCGTCCCAGCTCGGCGGCAGGATGAAAACCAGCACCGCCGCGGGGAACAGCTCGCGGATCTGCAGCGCGCCCTGCCAGTCGATTTCCAGCACCACGTCCTTGCCGGCGTCCAGCAGCGTCTCGACGCTCCTGCGCGAGGTGCCGTACCAGTTGCCGTGCACGTGCGCATGCTCGAAGAACTGGCCGTCAGCGACCATCTGCCGGAAGGTGTCGACGTCGGTGAAGTGGTACTCGCAGCCGTCGCGCTCCTGGCCGCGCGGCGCGCGCGTGGTGTGCGACACCGAGACGGCCAGGTGTGGCTCGTGCTGCAGCAGCGCCTTGACGAGAGTCGATTTGCCGGCACCGCTGGGAGCGGCGACGACGAAGAGCTTGCCGGGGAGTTCCATGGAAAACACGAGAGTGGGCGGGGACGCGTCGGCCGCACCGTTGGCGCGCCGACCCGGAATCCGTCGATCGATCCGGCGCCCGTGTCGGTGTGCCGCATCCGTTCACGGATTCCCAGGCGGCCAAGTATCGCCGCAATCGACCGTGCGGGAACGCTGCGAATGCTGCAGGAATCCGCGGTTTTGTCAGATGGCGACGCCGTCGAACACGGCCTTGAAGCCGACCTCGGCCTGCGGGGTGCCGGCAGCCCGGCCTTGGAGGAAACGGCGTCGGCTGCGGTGTGGGCTTGCTGCCAGGGCAGTATCGCAACGCAATACGGCCGGGGGCTCGAGAGCGCTGGAACCGCCGCGCCGTGTGCGATCGCACGAACGGCCGGTGCCGACCCTCAATGTCGCGGCCGGTGAACCGATATCCCGGATCAGTGTCGGTCAGATCATGGGAGACAACATGCAGTGGATTCAGCGCCTGAGCATTCGCAACAAGATGCTGATGGCATTCATGTCGATCATGCTGATGGCCGACCTGGGCGGCGGCATCGCGCTGTTCAATCTGGCCCGGGTCAACGGCGGCACGCGCGCACTGGCCGAAGACGCCATGCCGCGTCTGCGCCAGGCGGCGGTGCTGCAGTCGGCCGTGCACGACCTGCGCATCGCGCAATACCAGGCGATGCTGGCCGACGAGGATGCCGACCGCAAGGCGGCGGAGGCCGACGTGGCCAAGGCCGTCGCCGCGGCCCAGGGGACCGTCCAGCACCTGTCTGCCGGCCCGGGCGCCGTCGAGGCGGCCAAGACCATCGACCGCATCCGCGCGCGCTGGGACGCCTACCTCCAGGGCAACGAGAAGGCGATGAAGCTCTCGGGGGAGTTCGGGCTCAAGGCCATGGGCGGTGACTATCGCAAGCAGTTCGACGGCCTGGGCGCCGACCTCGACACGCTCGCCGTGCTGGAAGGGCGCGCCGCCGACAACCAGGTCGCGGCCGCCGAGTCCACCTTCTTCACGACGCAGGCCTCGGTGCTGGGCGTGCTGCTGGTGGCCAACGTGCTCGGCCTGATCGTCGCGTTCGTCGTCTCCGCACGCATCGCCGTGCCGCTCGCGGCCGCCGCCCGCAGCGCGCGCGCCGTCGCGCACGGCGACCTGACGCAGCACCTGCCCGCCACCAGCCAGGACGAGGTGGGCCGCCTCACCGCGGCCCTCAACGACATGCAGACCGGCCTGCGCGACCTGGTCATCCAGGTGCGCAACGGCGTGCATTCGATGGGCAACGCGTCGTCGGAGATCGCCGGCGGCAGCATGCACCTTTCCAATCGCACGGAGCAGCAGGCGAGCGACCTGATGGAGACCGCGCACGCCATCTCGGTGCTGTCCGAGAACGTCGGTGGCAGCGCGACTTCGGCGCGACGCGCGGCCGAGGTGGCGCATGACGCCTCGGCGGTGGCGCGCCGCGGCGGCGAGGTGACCGGCCGCGTGATCGAGACCATGGGGCGCATCAGCGAGTCGTCGGTGCGCATCGCCGAGATCGTGGGCGTGATCGACGGCATCGCTTTCCAGACCAACATCCTGGCGCTCAACGCCGCGGTCGAGGCGGCCCGGGCCGGCGAGCTGGGCCGCGGCTTCGCCGTCGTGGCCTCGGAGGTGCGCAGCCTGGCGCAGCGCTCGGCCCAGTCGGCGCGCGAGATCAAGACGCTGATCACCCAATCGGTGGAAGTGGTGCAGCAGGGTACCGCCCTCGTGCACGACGCCGGCAGCACGATGCAGGACATGATGCGGCGCGCCGACGAGGTGACGACGCTGATCCAGGGCATCTTCAGCGCGACCGAGGTGCAGTCGACCGACATCGCGCGGCTGGATCGCTCGATCGCCCGCATCAATGACGTCACCCACCAGAACTCCGCGCTGGTCGAGCAGAGCGCCGCCGCCGCCGCCAGCCTGCAGCAGCAGGGCCGGCAACTGGGCGAGGCGATCGCCGCCTTCAAGACCTGAGGCGGGGGCCGGTTCCTGTGCAGGTGACAGGAACGCCACGACTGGACGATCGTGCTGCCCGGCAGTAACGAGAGCTTGCAATTTCAGTACGGATTGGTGCTCATCGGGAGGTCAAAATGGACGAAGAAAAGAAGGCAGCCGCCGGATCCGGACGACGCTGCCGCTGAGGGCGTTTGTTTGCAACCGGCCTGCAAGGCATCGCTTTTCGTTGGTCCAAAAATGATCTCCTCCCATACCGTCTCGGCCCTGTCCGCTGCCCCCGTCGCCGTCGGGGTGCTCAATCGGCTGCGCAGCTTGCTGACGCGCCCGATCCGCCTCGAGCGCCGCGGCCTCGACTGGCATTTCGTGTTCGATACCAAGCCGCGCAAGGCGGGCACCCGGCGTGTGACGGAGGCTTCCCCGCGGCGCCGCAGTTCGGCCGAACTGCCGTCCATGACGCCGCGCGAGGTGACCGAGGTCTGCGCCAACCTGCGCGAGATGCTCGGTGGCGAAGTGGGCCACCATCCGCGCCTGCCGTCGCTGGCCTTGCTGGAGCGGGCGCTGGTCAAGAACGGCGAACGCGGCGTCGACGACGTCCCGGCCGCGGTGCTGCGCCACGCCGCGCAGGCACTGGACGCGTTCGATCTCGATCGCTAC
>JBJMWF010000352.1:0-4377 GCA_045810265.1 Vitreoscilla sp.
CTGTGGTGCGGCTTCGCCTGCCCGCAGACGGTCTACACCGAGATCTTTCTCTGGGTGGAACACCGCTTCGAAGGCGACCGGTCGGCGCGCCTGCGGCTCGACGCCAGCCCGTGGACCTTCGACAAGGCCTGGCGCAAGGCGAGCAAGCAGGCCGCCTGGATCGCGATCGCACTGTGGACCGGCTTCACGTTCGTCGGCTACTTCACGCCCGTCCACTCGCTGGCAAGCGAGACGCTGCACCTGTCCTTCGGGCCCTGGGAATGGTTCTGGATCCTGTTCTACGGCTTCGCCACCTATGGCGCCGCCGGGCACATGCGCGAGCAGGTCTGCAAATACATGTGCCCGTATGCGCGCTTCCAGAGCGCGATGTTCGACCGCGACACCATGATCGTGTCCTACGACGAACGCCGCGGCGAGCCGCGCGGCGCGCGCCCCCGTTCGGTCGGGCACGACGGCCTGGCCGCGATCGGCAAGGGCGAGTGCATCGACTGCACGCTGTGCGTCCAGGTCTGCCCGACCGGCATCGACATCCGCAAGGGCCTGCAATACGAGTGCATCGGCTGTGCCGCCTGCGTGGACGCCTGCAACGGCGTGATGGACAAGCTCACCTATCCACGAGGCCTGATCCGCTTCGCCACCGAGAACGGGCTCGAGCAGGGCTGGACGCGCGCGGCAATGTTCCGGCGTGTCCTGCGGCCGCGCATCCTGGTCTACGGCGCGGTGCTGTGCGTGATCGTGGCTGGACTGGGCACCAGCCTGGCGATGCGGCGTCCCTGGCGCGTGGATGTCGTGCGCGACCGCGGCGCGATGGCGCGCGAGATCGAGGGCGGCCGCATCGAGAACGTCTACCGCCTGCAGCTGATGAACGCGACCGAATCGCCGCAGCACTTCAGGGTCGGCATCGCGGGACTGCCCGGTGCCATCGTCACCTCCAAGCCCGACGTCGAGGTCGGGCCCACCGAGTCGTTGTGGCTGCCGGTGCGGGTGCAGCTGCCCGCCGCGCAGGCCCAGGCGCTCGGTCCCGGCGTCCACGCCATGCATTTCGACATCACGCGCGACGCCGATGGCTCCGGCGCGTTGTCGGAGAAGTCGACCTTCGTCGTTCCCCGCTGAGCAGGAAACCATGATCACCTCCGCATCCCAAACTTTCGAGCCCGCGGCACTGCCGTGGTGGCGCTTTCGCATCGTCTGGCTTGTCGTCGGCCTGCCCGCGGCCGCGGTGATGGCGGCGACCGCTTCGGGCGTCATCGCCTTGCACGGCGCCGACCCCGTGGTACCGGAGTACGGCATCGCCGCCCACCAGGCCGCCGAGGAGTCGCTGACGCGCGACCAGGCCAGCCGCGTGCCTGCCGAGCTCGCGCGCAACCATGCGGCGACGCCGCGCCACTGAGTCGCCGCAAGCGGAGCCCAGCTCGATGAACCAGCGCGCCATGACCATCCTGTGGCCCTCCTTCGTGATGGCCGGCGTGCTGGACGGAATCGTCTTCTCCGTGGTGGACCCGGCCGAACTGCGCTGGCTGGGCCAGGTGCCCATCGACGCCTCGCCCCAGGCCGTCTACACGCTGTCGTTCCTTGCCTTCTGGGCCCTGGTGTCGACTTCGGGCGCGCTCACCGCCCTGCTGTGGATCGACCCCGACGCCCAGGAACATCCGACAGCGCGCGATTGATCCTGCGCAAGGGCAGCCGGCTCCGATCGCGCACCATGGGCGGGCCATGAACCAACACACCCTCGTCCGCATCGCGGAGCCCCGCGCGGTGCCCTCGCAAGACCTGCTGCAGCGAATGGACCGGCCCGGCCCGCGCTACACCTCCTACCCGACGGCCGACCGCTTCACGGAGGACTTCGATGCCGACGCCTTTCGCCGCGTGCTGGCGGAACGCCGCCTGCGCGACGAGCAAGGCCTGGCCACACCGCTGTCTGTGTACGTCCATGTGCCGTTCTGCGAGTCGGTCTGCTACTACTGCGCCTGCAACAAGATCATCACCCGGCACCACGAGCGGGCCGAGCCCTACCTCGACGCGCTCGGCCGCGAGATCGACCTGGTCACGGCCGAGATCGGCGCGCAGCGCACCGTGGCGCAGGTGCACCTTGGAGGCGGCTCCCCGACCTTCCTGTCGGACGACGAACTCTCCGAACTCATGACCCTGCTGCGCTGGGCCTTCTTCGTGCAGCCCGATGCCGAGATCTCGATCGAGGTCGACCCGCGCACGGTGACGCACGCGCGTCTGGCGCACCTGCGCGCGCTGGGCTTCAACCGGATCAGCTTCGGCATCCAGGATTTCGATCCGGCGGTGCAGCAAGCGGTGCACCGCATCCAGCCATTCGAGAGCGTGCGCGACCTGATGGCGCAGGCGCGCGGGCTGGGCTTCAAGTCGATCAACGCCGACCTCATCTACGGGCTGCCGTGCCAGACGCCCGCCAGCTTCGCCCGCACGATCGCGCAGGTCGGCGAGCTCAGGCCCGACCGCATCGCGCTCTACGCCTACGCGCACCTGCCCGAGCGCTTCAAGCCGCAGCGGCGCATCCATGCCGCGGATCTGCCCTCGCCGGTCGCACGCACCGAGATGCTCGCGACCGCCATGGCCGGCTTCGTCGCCCGCGGCTACGACTACATCGGCATGGACCACTTCGCCCTGCCAGACGACCCGCTGGCCATCGCCCGCCGCCAGGGCAAGCTGCACCGCAACTTCCAGGGCTACAGCACCCACGCGGACTGCGACCTGGTGGGCCTGGGCGTGTCGGCCATCGGCCGCATCGGCGACAGCTACTACCAGAACGCCAAGACGCTGCCCGAGTACGACGCCGCGCTGGCGGCCGGATGCCTGCCCGTGGTGCGCGGGCTCACCCTGGACGACGACGACCGCGTGCGGCGCGACATCATCATGGCGCTGATGTGCCATGGCCGCGTCGACTTCCGCCACATCGAGAAGGCGCACCAGGTGCGGATGCGCGACGCCTTCGCCCGTGAATTGCTGAGCCTGCAGCCGCTGGCCGCCGATAGCCTGGTGGTGCTGACGGATGACGCGATCGAGGTGACCGCCGCCGGCTGGTACATCGTCCGGGCCATCGCCCTGGTCTTCGACCGGTACCTGCGCGACGGCACGAGCCAGGGGCGCTTCTCGCGCATCGTATGACCACCGTGGGGCTCGTGATGGCCGGCGTGGCGCTGGGCGTCGGCGCGCTGCCGCACTGTGCGCTCATGTGCGGCGCGCCCTGCGCCGCCATCACGGGCGGCCGGCCCGCGCCCTCGGCCGGCTTCCAGGCCGGTCGCATTGCCGGCTACATGGCCGGCGGCGCCATGGCGGCCGGCAGCCTCCAATGGCTCGGCACCTGGATGCGCGGGGTGCCCGCCCTGCAGCCGGTGTGGCTGCTGATGCATCTCGCGTTCCTCCTGCTGGGCCTGTGGTGGCTGGCCACCGGACGCATGCCCCTGATGCGTGACGCGCGCCAGCGGATCCGCCTCGTCCACCGACGCGGCCACGCGCTGCGGGCCGGCGCCATCGGCCTGGCCTGGATCGCCTTGCCGTGCGGCGCGCTGCAAGGCGCGCTGCTGCTGTCGGCGCTGGCGGACGACGCCGCCGGTGGCGCGCTCGTGATGGCCGCCTTCGCGTTCGCATCGATGCCGGCGCTCGGTGCCGCGCCCTGGCTGTGGGCCCGCGTGCGCCAGTTCGGCGGCGCGCGCATGGCCGGCGCTCACACCGCCACGATCGGCTATCGGCTGGCCGGACTCGCGCTGGTCGCCAGTTCGGGCTGGGCGATGGCGCATGCCCTGCGCGAACAACTGGCGGCCTTCTGCACAGCCTGAGCCCTGCGCCTGCGCGCAGGACGAACGGCGGACGGCCCGCCGGCCCCGTCCATTGACGCGGGACAAACCTGGCGGCCCCGCGCCGGGCGACATTGGCACACCAGAACCGCTCCTGCACCCATGCCGATGTCCGACCAATCGCCCACCCCGCAGCCCGCCTCCGCGACTGCCGGAATTCCCCAACGCCGGATCATCCGCTCCTGGCTCGCTCCGCTGGCCGGCGCCAGCACCGCGCGCGCACTGGCCCTGGTGATCCTCGACCTCGCGCTGTTCGCGGGCCTGCTGGCGGCCACCATCGTTCTGCGCCATCCGATGGCCAGGCTGCTCTGCGCCGTCGCCACCGGGCTGGTCATCGGCCGCCTGTTCATCCTCGGCCACGATGCCTGCCATCAAAGCCTGACCCGGCATCGGCGCCTGAACCGCTGGGTCGGCCGCCTGGTGTTCCTGCCCTCGCTGACGCCCTACAGCCTGTGGGAGGTCGGCCACAACGTCGTGCACCACGGCTACACCAACCTGCGTGGATTCGACTTCGTCTGGCAACCCCGCTCGCTCGAGGAATTCAGGGCGCTGC
>JBJMWF010000353.1:0-18936 GCA_045810265.1 Vitreoscilla sp.
ATCCTCTGGCGACGGCGTCTCGTTGCGCAGCAGCAGCAGCTTGGGCGGCTCGCCCAGCAGGTTGCGCAGCGATTCGCGCAAGGCCTCGCCGCGCCGCAGCGGATCCTCGCAGTCGCGCAAGGCGTCGCCCAGCTGGCGCATCTGGTCGGCGTGGCGCGCGCTGCGCCGTGCGCGTGTCGCGAGCACGCGGCTGCGCGCCAGCAGCGCCGTCACGACCCAGCTCAGCACGAGGATCTCGGCGAGCAGCAGCACGTCTTCGGACAGCTCGACGCTGAAGGCGTGCTTGGGCGGCACCAGGAACCAGTCGAATGCGAACACGGCCACCGCCGTGGTGGCCAGCGAGGCCAGCACCGGCAGCCAGATCGCCGCCAGCGCCGACGCCAGCACCAGCGTGATGGCTGCCTGCGCCAGGCCGATGTGGCGATCCAGCCCCAGCATCAGCAGCCAGGCCACTGCCCATACCGCGCAGGCCCAGGCCCACGGCCAGCGGGCCGTGCGGCGGGGAGCAAGGGCGTCGTCATCCGTCACGCTCGCAACCGTACCAGACCTGGCGGCGTCGACGACGGCGCGCCACGCGCGGCGGGCGTGTTCGGGCCAGAAGTCGGCCGACGCGTCGATGCCGGGCAGCGGGATCACAGCGTCGCGAAGCGGGCCTTCAGCGCCGCCGCCAGTTCACGGAATTCGGGGCGCGACTCGATGCCTGGATCCCAGGCCAGGCCCATGCCGGCGAGGTCGTAGGTCTGCTGGATCGACGCCCCGCCAATCGGCTGGCCGCTGGCGTCGCGGTCGCGGCCCAGCAGCCACAGGGTGTCCGAGATGCGGATCGCGCTCTCGATGTCGTGCGTCACGACGATCAGGGTGTTGAGCTCGTGCGTGGTCGAGACGTCCATCAGCGTCTGGCAGACGGCCGATTTCGCGAGCGGGTCGAGCCCCGAGAACGGCTCGTCCATCAACAGGAAGTGCGAGCTGCACAACAGCTGCTGCGCGATCGCGACGCGCTGGCGCTGGCCGCCCGACAGCATCATCGGATGGCACTGCGCGCGGTCGACCAGGCCGAACTTCTCCAGCAGCGCGAGGCTGGCCTCGCGCGCCTGTTGGCCGGTGCGCCCGTGCCGCGTGGCCGCGAGCATCAGGTTGCCCCACACGCTGCGGTGGTTGAACAGCGGATAGTTCTGGGCGACGACACCCACCTCGCCCGGCTGCACCTCGCGCTGCTGGCCGTTCAGGCGCACGCTGCCCGAGGTCGGCCGCTGCAGGCCGGCGATGCAGCGAAACAGCTGCGACTTGCCGATGCCCGATGGTCCCAGCAGGCACATGACCTGGCCTTGCGGCCGGTCGGCGCGCCGGATGTTGTCGATGTGCCCGCTGACGCCCTCGAGGATGGGGCGGTCGTAGCTGACGCAGACGCTGTCGACGGTGAGCAGGCGCTCCCCGATCGTGTAGGCGGCATGTGCGGTCATGGGGTGACCTGTTCCTTTCCAAGCGTGCTCCAGGGACACACGGTGTCCTTGAGCAGCGAGAGCAGCGCGTCCTGCGCCAGGCCGAAGGCCAGGATCGTCGCCTGGATCGCGAAGACGCCGGCCAGCAGGAAGTAGCGGTTCTGGTTCAGCAGCATCGCGCCGATGCCGCCGGCCGAGCGCGTCATGCCTTCGACCAGCGTCAGCAGCGTCCAGCCGACGGCGGCGTTCTGGCGCATCAGGTCGAGGATCACGTCGGCCTTGCCCAGCACCACCACCTCGCCGGTGATGCGCCAGTGGTGCATGCCCAGCGTGCGGCAGTGGTCGATCTGGTCGCGCGACGTGGCCGACAGGTCTGCCAGCAGCGCCGTCACCATGAACACGAACATGCCGAACGACAGGATCCAGACGCGCAGCGCCGTGGCGTCGCTGGACATCAGCATGAAGACGTAGGTCAGCCCGGCAAAGCCCAGGAAGCGCATCGTGGCCGCCAGCCGCGCCGCGGGCATGAACAGGGGCGCGGTGGCGAGGCAGGTGGTCGCGACGGCCGCCAGCGTCGACAGCACCAGTGCGCATACGCTCACCTTCACGCTGGCCCACAGCTCGAACAGCAGTCCCTGGTGGCGCACCAGGTCGAGCCAGGCGGCGCCCACTTCCATCGGCGACGGCAGCGTCCGCGAGCCGCTCAGCGCCCACAGACCCAGCGCCGCGGCCGCCTGGGCAGCGACCATGGCCTGCAGCCAACGGGCGCGCACCGGCGTGAACGGCAGCAGCAGATTGACGAGTCTCAAGGTCGGTCTCCGTGGCGAGCCGCCCGCCCCTGTCCCTGCGGACGGCCCCGCTTGCTTGCCAGTCGTCACTCGGTGCGCACGAGCGCGATGTCGACGCGGCGGTTGCGCGCGCGGCCTTCGGCGGTGTCGTTGGCGGCCACCGGTTGCTGGTCACCGTAGGCCCGCGTGCGCACGCGTTCCTTCGGGAACGACGAGGTCGCATTGGCCTGCAGCCAGGCGCTCACCGCCTCGGCCCGGCGCTTGGACAGCGCGAGGTTGGACGACGCGTCGCCGACGTTGTCGGTGTGGCCCGAGACCTGCACCGTCAGGCCGGACACCGCCACCTGGTCCAACATCTCGTCCAGCACCGGAATGGCCTGCGGACGGAACGTCGCCTTGCCGGTGTCGAACTCGATCGCCCACGAGCGTCTGGCGAAGGTCGAGGTCGCGGGCGCGTTCGAGTCGAACGTCGGCGTGGCCGGGCGGGCCGAGGCGGCGGCCGTCGCTTCGGAGGCGAGCGCCTGCACGTAGCTGGCGTTGACGACCGATTCATACGGCAGCACCGTCGGCATCTCCTGCGGATAGAGCGACCTGGCGATGCCTCCATAGACCGTGTAGACGCGCTTGTACAGGTTGTCGTTGCCGTTCAGGCCCAGCAGGTACAGGTTGTCGGCCAGGTTGTTGGTCGTCGAGCCGCCCAGGCGGATGTCCAGGCCCTTGGAGTCCTTCTCGACCACGCCGCGGTGGTACTTCGCCCACCATTCGGGCGTCTGCTCGCGCATGATCTTGGCCATCACCGTCGAGGCCGCGAGCAGGTTGGCATCATTGGCCTTGATCGCATCGCTGGCCTCGAACGACGCGGCCAGCAGGTTCTTGACGAAGGCCGGGTTCTGCGCCATCCACTGCTTGTTGCCGATGATGGCGGCGGGCATCTGCCACATGTATTCGCGCGTCGAGGCGACGGCCGCCAGGCCACCCACCTCGCGCGCGATCTTCACGTCGCCCGGCGTCCAGGTGGCCGTGCCGTTCTGGCAGACACGGCGGCTCTCGCCCGTGAGCTTGCCGCCGCTGACGACCGGACGCGTCTCACAGGCGCCCTTGCTGGCGGCAATCAGCTTCTCGTCGGCCTCGGTGAAGGCGCCAACCGAGACGAAGTTCATCGCGTCCGGGTCATAGGTCTTGGGGTCCGCGTTGACGGGGATCTTGTTGTCGGCCGCGTACTTGATGCAGATGTTCCAGTCGCCGTCACGCAGCACGGCGCCGATCAGCGAGCCGCGCGCCTTTTGCGGGTCGGCGACGACGCCGGCGGGCAGCATGCACTTGTCCTCGCCACGCGAGTAGCCGAGTGCGCCCACGACCTCGATCTGCTGGCCCAGCTTGTCGAGCGCGGCCTTGGCCGACGCGGCATACCCGGGCAGTGCGTCGCCCATGATGACGACGAAGGCCGCACCCTTGGCCGGGCGCGCGACGCCGTTGGCGACCTCCTGCGCGAACAGCGCCTGCTCGGCCACCATCTGCGAATAGTCGTCCTGGCGCTCCAGCGCGAGGTGCACGCCGTGGCGCGCCATCAGGCTGTCGGCGCTGGTGTTGACGTCGCCGTTGGCGTAGGCCAGGCCGGCCTCCGCGTTCCACGGCAGCAGCAGCGTGCGCGCCGTGTAGTCGCCGGTGGCCGGGGCCAGCGTCGAGGTCACGAGCGTGGGCTGCGCGGCAGCCGCCGTCGACCCGGCGACGGGCACGTCGGCCTGGCCCGGCACGCTGCTCGCGGACACGCTGGACGCGTGCGCGTACTGTGCATAGCGGTTGATCCCCGCCCAGGCGCTGGCGACGGCGGCGACGATCAGGATGAGTCTGGGAAGCGGCTTGATGGCCATGATGATTCCTTTCGATGTGTTGTTGCTGGATGCTTGGCTCAGTGGCCGGACTGGCCGAACCAGTCCAGCCCCGGCGTGTCGTTGCCGGTGTTGCGGGGCCGCGCCGGGCCGCCGCGCGTCTCGCGTGCGACGCCCTCGGGGTGGTTCTCGATCAGCAGGCGCTTGGCGTCGCCCAGCACGATCGAGTCGGCGTTCTTCTCCCAGTCGGCCAGAAGCTCGACGGCCTGCTGTTCGTAGACGCCGTTGCGCAGGTCGATCGACTGCATGAAGGTGTCGGACATGCGCACGAAGTCCTCGATCTCGCCGATGCGCATCGCGTAGTCGGCGGCGACGTACTCGTTGGCCATGTCATAGAGCTGGCGCGCGCTGGGGTCGCCGTGGATGATGGCCATCGCCGACTTCATCGCGGAGTACGCCTCCTTGGCCATCGCGCGCTTGCGCTCCTTGATGGACACCTCCTGCGTCATGTCCTCGATCAGGAAGGTCGAGACCTCCTGGTACTTCACGAGCACGCGATGCAGCAGCTCCATCTTGGCGAGCAGGTCCTGATAGCTCAGGTTGGCCTCGGCCATGCGGCCGGCCTTGCGCGACTGCGCCGCCGCCACCATGGTCAGGCCCTTCTTCTTCGCCTCGCTGACCAGGCCGAGCGCGCCGGACTTGGCCTGGTCGTTCTGGCGGATCTCCTCCTTGCAGGCGCGGATCATTCCGGACAGCCGCGAGATGCGGCCGTTCATGTCGGCCAGCTTCCTCTTCAGGTCCTCGATGTAGTTCTTCATGATCCCGATCGGGTCGATCTCGACGAAGATCTGGGTGAGCCAGCGCATCGCGCTCATGTAGGCCCACGCGCCCAATCGCCAGAAGCGCTTGTCGGTGATCACGAAGAACAGGACTGCCGCGATCACGCCCAGGATCGAGGCGTAGATCGTGTTCTCCAGCAAGGTGATGATGGCGGGCAGCGCGCGATACAGCAGCGCGCCGGCGCCGCAGACCAGCGCGACGCCGACCACCTGGCCAGTGATGCCTTCCTTGCGCTCCCAGAAGCTGCGCGGCTTGTAGTCGGTGGGGATGATGTCGTTCATGATGATTCCTTGCGTGTGCTTGATTCAGGCCAGGTGGCGCAACACCGTCGCCTTCGCGGCGTCCAGCGCTTGCGCCACCGACCGCGCGGCGGCGTCGAACTGGCGTTGCACGTCGGCCAGCTCCTGGCGCTTGCTGTCGATCTCGCGCGTCAGCGCAGCCTGGCGCTCGCGGTCGCGCGCGACCGTCACCTCGATCTGCTGGATGCGCGCCTCGGCCTCCTCGCGCAGCCTGGCCACCTGATGGGCCGCCGTGTCGATGCCGGTGGTCAGCGTCTGCAGCTCCTGCGAGCGGGAGCCGATCTCCTGGCGCTCCTTGTCCTCGAGCTGTGCGCCGAAGCGCGCGGCCTCGGCCTCCAGCGCGGGCAGGTGCTGCATGGCGATCGCCTGCACCACCTGCTCGACGCTGCGCGAGCTCTTGATCAACGCATAGGCCGCCTGGTAGCGCGTGCGCTCGTCGAGGACGATGGCCTCGAGCGGCGCCAGCTTCTCGGTCAGCGCGGTGTAGGCCGTGGCCTTGGACAGCACCTGCGCCATCAGCGCCTGCGCCATCGGCGACATCGTGGCGGGCGACGCCTCGGGCGCGGCCGTGGCCGGCATGGCTGGCGGCGCCTTGCTGCCTTGCAGCTTGGCGCGGCGCGCGGCCGCAATCGGGTCCTCGTCGATCAGGGCGTCCTTGACCGCCCCCCAGAGCTGCGCACCCAGGCGCGGCCGGGATGTCGTTTCGTTGCTGTCAGCCATGTCGAATGCCTCGTCCAAGCGCGCCGTGTCGGCGCATGACGTGACTGGACACGAGCGGCCATATGGGCCGCATATGGCGGCGTTAGGATTCCGTCAGGACGATGTGGCGGCGCGTCATCCCGACGCGCGATGCGGCTGCTTGCGCCGGCCCAGGCTCAGGCGATGTGGCGCACGATCATGTCGACCAGCAGCCGGAAGTCGATCGGCTTGGCGATGTGGTCGACCATGCCGGCGGCCAGGCACTCGCGGCGCTCGTCGAGCATCGCGTGCGCGGTCTGGCCGATCACGGGCAGGTCCGGCGCCAGCTCGAGGATGCGGCGGGTGGCCTCGTAGCCGTCCATCTCGGGCATCTGGATGTCCATCAGCACCACGTCGTAGGACTCGCGGCCGTCGGCCAGCACGCGATTGACCGCCTGGCGGCCGTCGCCGACGATGGTGGTGTCGGCGCCCTCGATCTCGAGCGCGCGTTCCAGCACGATCTGGTTGACCTCGTTGTCCTCGGCCACCAGCACGCGCACGCCGTCGAGGCGGCGCGGGCTGTCACCCCAGGACGAGTCGCGTTCGAGCTCGGGCGTGCTGCCGGTGGCCGGCACCCACGGCAGCCGCAGCTCGAACACGCTGCCGACGCCGGGCTGGCTGCGCACGTGGATGGCGCCGCCCATCAGCTCGGCGAGCCGGCGGCTGATCGCCAGCCCCAGGCCGGTGCCGCCGAAACGGCGCGTGGTGGACGTGTCGGCCTGCTGGAACGCGTCGAACAGGTGCGTCAGCTGCCCGGGGGCGATGCCGATGCCGCTGTCGGTGACGCGATAGACCATGCGCGTGTCGCCCGCCTCGGTCTCGGTGCCCACCCACACGTCGACGCTGCCGGTCTCGGTGAACTTGATCGCGTTGGACAGCAGGTTGACCAGCACCTGCTGCGTGCGCAGCGCGTCGCCCATGCAGCGATCGGGCAGGTTCGGGGCGAACGTCAGCTCGAGCGCGATGCGCTTGTCGATCGCGCGGTCGCGCAGCAGCGCCACGGCTTCTTCGGCGAGCGCGTGCGGCGAGATCGGGCGCTGCTCCACGCGCAGCTTGCCGACCTCGATCTTGGAGAAGTCCAGCACGTCGTTGACGATGCCCAGCAGCAACCGGCCCGAGTTGAGGATGGCGGCGAAGCTGGCCACGGTGCGCGGGTCGGTGGTGTCGCGCAGGCCGATCTGCGCCAGGCCCAGCAGGCCGTTGAGGGGCGTGCGGATCTCGTGGCTCATGTTGGCCAGGAACTCGCTCTTGGCGTTGGCCAGTTCCACGGCGTTCAGGCGCGCTCGCTCGCGATCGGCCTCCAGCGAGTGGCGATCGGTGATGTTGCGCACGAACATGATCACCTGGTCGGTGCCCAGCGGCAGCGTGCGCGCCTCGAAGTGGCGCTCGCCTTCGGGGAACGGCAGCGCGTATTCGACGACGACGATGTCCTTGGTGGCGATCGCTTCGGCGATCGCCGAATGCAGCGCGTCGGAGGCCGGGGCCGGCAGCACCTGGTCGATGCGCCGGCCCAGCAGGGTGGCGCTGTCGGTGTACATGTCCTCCTCGCGGCCGATGCGGAAATCGATCACCGTGCCGTCCTGGCGCATGCGGAAGTAGCGGTCGGGCATCGCGTCGAGCACGCGGCTCAGTTCGGCGGTGCGCTGGGACACGATGCGTTCGAGTTCCAGCTTGCGGTCTTCCAGCGTGCGCGTGGCCAGGCGCTGCGCGGTGAGGTCAAAGTAGGAGGCCAGCACCAGATCCTCGCGGCCGACCGACACGCGCATCGCCGAGAACGAGGCGTGGAAGATGTCGCCCGAGCGCGTGCGGAACGGCGCCTCGACGTTGCGCACCTCGCCCTCGCGCTCGAGCACCGCCATTGCCTCGCCGCGCAGCTTGACGTCGACCCAGGTGTTGAGCTCGAGGCCGTTGCGGCCGATCGCCTCGTCCGGCCCGTAGCCGAACATCGAGATGAAGGCGTCGTTGACTTCGAGATAGCGCTTGTCGCTGTAGCGCGCCAGCCCGAGGCCGGACGGGCTCATGCGGAACATGGTGGCGAAGCGCGCCTCGCTGTCGCGCAGGTCGTTGACGGCGCGCTCGCGTTCCTCGGCCAGCTCGTAGCTCTCGAGCGCGCGGCCGATGTCCTCCGACAGGCGCTCGAGCAGCGCCAGCTCGCCCGCATCGAAGAACTGCACGGCCGACGAGTACATCGTGAACACGCCTACCGTGCGGCCGCGCACCTTGAGCGGATATGCGGACGAAGACCGATAGCCGAGCGCCAGCGCGCCGTCGCGCCACGTGGCCATGCCAGGATCCGAGCCGATGTCGGTGGAGTGCATCGCCCGGCCCTCCCGGAACGCCTGCACGCTGGGCGCGAAGCCGCGCGGGCCCTCGGCGAGCGAGGCATGCGGCGGATCCAGATAGGTGCCGGTCTTGCCGGCCCAGGCGACGGGCACGAGTTCGCCGGCCGTCGTGTCCGGCCGGCCGATCCAGGCCATGCGCAGGCCGCCGTCGCGCACCATGATCTGGCAGATCGCCACGAACAGCGGCTCGGCCGCGCGCTCGCGGGCGATCGCCGCGTGCACGTTGGTCAGCACCTGGTAGAGGCGGTTCAGGCGCCGCAGGTGGCGCTCGTTGTCGCGCCGCTGGGTGACGTCGCGGCCGATGCTCAGCACGCCGGTGAGCTCGCCGTGCGAGCCGAAGACGGGCGTGTGCAGCGACTCGACCTGCTCCTGGTGGCCGTCATGTGCGTAGGTCAGCGTGAACTGGTGCGGCACCGGTGCCCGCACCTCGATGGCACGCTTGTCGGCGGCGGCGAATTCGGCGGCGACGGCGGCCGGCAGGAAGGCGCTGGCCGGATGCCCGAGCAGCTCGTTCTCGGGGGCGCCGATGAAGCGCTCGAAGCGCACGTTGCAGGCCAGGAAGCGCCCGTCCAGCCCCTTGAACCAGACCAGGTCGGGCAGCGTGTCAATCAGCGTGCGCAGGCGCCGCGCCTGGCTGTCGATCTCGGCGGTCTTGTCGCGCACCGCGCGCCGCAGCACCAGACCCCACAGCACGGCGAGGACGGCGGCCAGCGCCAGCACGGCCGCCGCTCCGATCAGCAGGCGCAGCCAGCGCGCGCCGGCCAGCGGCGCGCCGAACCATTTTTCTTCCAGCGCCTTCTTCTCGCCCGGCGAGATCTGGTCGAAGCCTTTCTCGATCAGCGACAGCGTGGCCGCATCGCCACGCCTTACCGCGCGATGCATGTGCCCGTAGTACATGACGAAGGCCTCGCGGAAGCGCTGCGAGGCGTTGGCCCTGTACAGGTAGTACTCGGCCGACGGGCCGTCCATGCAGAAGATCTTCGGCCCGCCGGCGACGGCGGCAGCGATCAGGCTCTGGTAGCTCGGATAGGTGTCGATCAGCGTGACGCCGCCGGCGCGCAGCCGGTCGATGCACACGTCGCCCGACAGTGCCGCCACGTGAAAGCCCCTGAGCGAGTGCAGGTCGACCAGCCCCTTGACGCTGCTCTCGGCGTAGATCGGCTCGCGCACGTCGGCGAACGGCGCGGTGAAGTCCATCGTGCGGGCGCGGTCCGAGGACCAGAAGATGGTGTCGATGACCTCGGCATCGCCGTTGGCCACGCGGCGCATCGCGTCGGCCCAGTCGACCGGCTGCAGGTCGACGTGCACGCCGGTCTTTTTCTCCCACAGCGCCCACTCGTCGGCCACCAGGCCGGCCGGGCGACCGTCCTCGTCGCGGAACAGGTAGGGCGGATAGTTGTCGGCGCCGACCACATGCAGCACGTGAGGCGCCGAGGTCGATGAGGCGGCCCGCGGCGCGGCGGCTGCGCTGGCAGCCGCCAGGGGCGCCAATGCCGATACGGCAGACGGTATCGCCTGCGATGGCGTTGCAGCGGCTGCGGGTAGCGGCAGCACGGCCAGGGACAAGGCGGTCAGCGCGGCGCCCACGCCCAGGGCGTGTCGCACGCGGGAGACGAAATCGGCGTCCAGGGCGCTAGTCCGACAGTCGGGTCACGCCCTCGAGCGCGCAGGCATAGACCGCGTTGCGCAGCGCCGCGATGGCCTCGTAGCGCGGGAAGCTGCGCCGCCACGCCAGCACGACGCGGCGCGTGGGCACCGGCGGTTCGAAGGGGATGTAGGTGACCAGGGCGTGCGACTGCGGGTCGTCCATGCCATGCGCGATGGACAGCCGCGGCACCACCGTCACGCCCATGCCGGAAGCCACCATGTGCTTGATCGTCTCGAGCGAGGAGCCCTCGAAGCTCTTGCGGATGCCTTCGGCGTCATTCGAGAAGCGCGCGAACTCCGGACACACCTCCAGCACGTGGTCGCGGAAACAGTGGCCGGTGCCCAGCAGCAGCATGGTCTCCTGCTTCAGGCGCTCGGACGAGATCGACGTCTCCCTGGCCAGGGCGTGCGAGCGCGGCACGGCCACGACGAAAGGCTCGTCGTACAGCCGCGCCGTGGCCAGGCCGCTGTCCGGAAACGGCTCGGCCATGATCGCGCAATCGAGCTCGCCGGTGCGCAGCATGTCCAGCAGCTTGACGGTGAAGTTCTCCTGCAGCATCAGCGGCATCTGCGGCGTCAGCTCGATGGCGTGGCGCACCAGCTGCGGCAGCAGGTAGGGGCCGATCGTGTAGATGATGCCCAGCTTCAACGGGCCAGACAGCGGATCCTGGCCGCGCTTGGCGATCTCCTTGATCGCCGCGGCCTGCTCGATGACGCTCTGCGCCTGGCGCACGATGGCGGTGCCCAGCGTCGTCAGGCTGACTTCGCTGCTTCCGCGCTCGAAGATCTTGACGTCCAGCTCCTCCTCGAGCTTCTTGATGGCCACCGACAACGTGGGCTGCGACACGAAGCACGCCTCGGCCGCACGGCCGAAATGGCGTTCGCGCGCGACCGCGACGATGTAGCGCAGCTCTGTGAGTGTCATGCCCGTATTGTGATGATTCCGACGAGGAACGGGGGACCCGTATTGACCCGCGGCGGCCGGGTGACCCGGATACCGCAGACAGGGCTCGCCCGATCTGGGGAGCCGGAGAGGCCGTCATCCTGCGCGAAGTCGCAGGATCGACCCATGCGATGACGCCGCCTGGTGCGCGTGGATCCTGCGACTGCGCGCAGGATGACAGCGCTTGGGCAGGCGTGCGGTCAAGCCTTCATCCACTCCAGCTTGCCGCCGAGCCAGCGTTCGACGTGGGCGGACGCGGCCCCGGGCGCGCGCGCGAGCAGCTCGGGCGCCGCTCGCCGCACGTGGGCCAGCAGCGGCGCGTCCTCCTCCAGGTCCGCGAAGCGAAGCAGCTGGTCGCCCGACTGCCTTGCCCCCATGAACTCGCCGGGTCCGCGGATCTGCAGGTCGCGCCGGGCGATCTCGAAGCCGTCGGTGGTCTCGGCCATCGCCTTGAGCCGCTCCTTGCCCACCAGCGACAGCGGCGGCGCATACAGCAGCACGCAGACGCTGGCAGCGCTGCCCCGCCCCACCCGGCCGCGCAGCTGGTGCAACTGGGCCAGGCCGAACCGCTCGGCGTGCTCGATCACCATCAGGCTGGCATTGGGGACGTCGACACCGACCTCGATGACGGTGGTGGCCACCAGCACCGGCAGGTCGCCGGCCTTGAAGCGCGCCATCACCGCGGCCTTCTCGGCCGGCTTCATGCGGCCATGCAGCAGGCCGACGCCGATGCCCGGCAGCGCCGCGGCGAGCGTGGCGTGGGTGTCGGTGACGTTCTGCAGCGTCAACGGCTCGGCGCGGCCGGCGTGTTCGGCGGCGGCGTTCTCGGCATCTTCCGACTCCTCGATCAGCGGGCAGACCCAGTAGACCTGGCGTCCCGCTGCGATCTCGTCGCGGATCCGTTCGACGATCTCGGGCCGCCGGGTGTCGGCGAACACCCGCGTCACGATGGGCGTGCGGCCCGGCGGAAGCTCGTCGATGGTGCTGACGTCCAGGTCGGCGAAATAAGTCATCGCCAGCGTGCGCGGGATCGGTGTGGCCGTCATCATCAGCAGGTGCGGCTCGAGCCCCTCGATGGCGAGCTTGCGGCGCAAGGCCAGGCGCTGCTGGACGCCGAAGCGGTGCTGCTCGTCGACGATGGCCAGTCCGAGCCGCGCGAATTCCACGCCTTCCTGGATTACCGCGTGGGTGCCCACGACCAGCTTGGCCGAGCCGCTGGCCGCCTGCGCCAGCGCCTTCGCGCGCGCCTTGCCCTTGCGGCTGCCGCTGAGCCAGGCCACCTCGATGCCAAGCGGCTCCAGCCACTGCACCAGCTTGGCGAAGTGCTGTTCCGCCAGGATCTCGGTCGGCGCCATCAAGGCGCACTGCCAGCCGGCGTCCATCGCCACGGCGGCGGCGAGCGCGGCGACGACGGTCTTGCCGGCACCGACGTCACCCTGCAGCAGGCGATGCATCGGCCGCGGGCCGGCGAGGTCGGCAACGATCTCGTCGACCACGCGCCGCTGTGCGCCGGTGAGTCCGAACGGCAGCACGCCCAGCAGTTTCTCGTGCAGGCCACCGGGGCGCGGCGCGATCTGGGGCGCGCGCAGCAGCGCTCGTTCGGCGCGCGAGGCCAGCTGCGACAGCTGCTGCGCCAGCAGTTCCTCGAACTTCAGGCGCTGCGCCGCGGGATGGCTGCCGTCCTCCAGCGCCTGCAGCGCGGTGTCGGCGGGCGGATGGTGCAGGGTCTCGACCGCGGTGCGCAGCGACGGCAAGCCGGCGGGCACCACCTGCGGCGGCAGCACCTCCTGCAGCGGGGCTCGGCCCAGGCTGGCCGCGATCGCCTTGCGCAGATAGGGTTGGGGCAGCTGCGCCGTGGTCGGGTAGACCGGTGTCAGCGATGGTGGCAGCGGCGCGCCGGGTGTCACGGCCTTGAAGGTCGGATGGACCATCTCGCGGCCCAGGAAACCGCCCCGGATCTCGCCGCGCACCCGCACCCGCTGCCCGGGCGCGAACGTCTTCTGGTGCGAGGGATAGAAGTTGAGGAAGCGCAGCACCAGTTCGGCCTGCGATTCGTCGGCCATCTTGACGACGAACTGGCGCCGCCCGCGCAGTTCGACGCGCGACTCGAGCACGACGCCTTCGACCTGCACCTTCTCGCCGGGGCGCGAATGGGCGATCGCAGTCACCTGCGTCTCGTCCTCGTAGCGCAGGGGCAGGTGCAGCGCGAGGTCGATCGCGCGCACCAGGCCCAGGCGCTGCAGCGCGCGCTGCGGCCCGCTGAGCTCGGCCTTGGGCGGCGCACTCAGGCCATCGACGAGGGGCGGGTTCGACATGGTCGCGATTCTCGCGCCTGCCGCGTTGTTTCCCGGTGCGCCAAATGAGCGAATCTGCACGGCCATGTACAACCCGATACCCGCTTGGCGCGCCACTTGCCTGACAATATCGGCTGTCCGACCGGACACCCTCCTCCAATGTCCTGCGTCCATGAAAGACCGCAGGATCAGCAGCTCAACATGCGCCTCATTGCCCGTTTTGTCGTCCTGATGGTTGCCGTCTTCGGCGTGAGCCTGGCCTTTGCCTGGGCCTGGGACAAGTCCGACAAGCCGCAGGACACCTCGGCCCACGCCAATTCGGCCCGCGCCGCTTCCTGACCCCGCCGTGTCCGACGACAACGTCGCGAGCCCCCGCGATGCCGTCCACCTGCCGCCGCCTTCGGGCGGCCTGCGCCTCGGCGATTTCGATTTCGACCTGCCTGACGAGCTGATCGCCCAGCATCCCGCTGCCGAGCGGAGCGGCTCGCGCCTGCTCGATGGCACAGCCACGCCGTTCCTGGACCGGCGCTTCCGCGAGTTGCCGGGCTTGCTGAACGCCGGCGACCTGCTGGTGTTCAACGACACGCGCGTGATCAAGGCGCGGTTGTTCGGCGCGAAAGCGACGGGCGGTGGGGTCGAAGTGCTGGTCGAGCGCGTGCTGCCGCCCAACGAGGCCTGGGCCCACATCCGCGCCAGCAAGTCGCCCCGCGCCGGCACCACGCTGACCTTCGGCGACGCGGTGGCCGGCACGGCGTTCGAGGTGCAAGTGCTGGGCCGCTGCGGCCCGGAAGACGCGATGTTCCACCTGCGCTTCCCGGGCGACGTCTTCGCGCTGCTCGAACAGCACGGCCACGTTCCGTTGCCGCCGTACATCGCGCATGCGGACGACGCCGACGACGCGCGGCGCTACCAGACCGTCTTTGCCGACCGTCCCGGCGCCGTCGCCGCGCCCACCGCGGCGCTGCACTTCGACGAGGCCCTGCTGGCCGAGATCGCGGCGCGCGGCGTGCAGTCGGCGCGCGTCACGCTGCACGTGGGCGCCGGCACCTTCCAGCCGGTGCGCAGCGAGCAGCTGAGCGAGCACAAGATGCATACCGAGTGGTTCGACGTGCCGCAGGCCACGGTCGACGCCGTGCTGCGCACGCGCGCGGCGGGCGGGCGCGTCGTCGCCATCGGCACCACCACCGTTCGCGCGCTGGAATCCGCAGCGACGGCGGCCGCCCAGGCGGGCTCGCCGGGGTCGCTGCAGGCGGGAGCCGGCGAGACCCGGATCTTCATCACGCCGGGCTACCGCTTCCAGGTGGTCGACCGCCTGGTCACCAATTTCCACCTGCCCAAGAGCACGCTGATGATGCTGGTGAGCGCGTTCTCGGGCATGGAACGCATCCGCGCGCTGTACGCGCATGCGATCGCGCAGCGCTACCGCTTCTTCAGCTACGGCGACGCGATGCTGCTCGATCGCGTCGATCGCGTCGAACGCTGAGGGTCAGCAGCTCTCGCATCCCGCCGCCGCCAGCCACGGGTCGCGCTCGTTCTGGCCGAAGGTGGCCACCAGGAAGTCGACGAAGGCACGCGTGCGCATCGGCACGTGCTTGCGCGTGGGCATCGCCGCGAACAGCGTCACCGTGCGCATGTGCCAGTGCGGCAGCACGCGCTCGAGCGCCTGCTCCATCAGTGCGTCCTCGGCGATGAACGATGGCAGGCCGGCGATGCCCAGGCCGGCGAGGGCCGCGGCATAGAGCGTGTCGCTGTGCGTCGTCATCAGCGGCGGCATCTTCTTGAGTTCGACGACCTCCGGATCGCCGTCGCCCCAGGCCGGCTTGAAGCTCAGTTCGCGCTGCTCGCTGGGCGGGATGGGCATCAGCGTGTCGTGGTGGGCCAGGTCGCGCGGGTGCTTCGGGCGGCCGTGCTGGTCGAGGTATTCGGGCGTCGCGCACAGCACCACTTCCGCGGTGGCGATGCGGCGCGCGATGAAGGCACCCTCGATGGGCTTGACCCGCTGCACGATGATGGTCACGTCGTGGTTCTCGTCGGGCGTTTCCACCGACGGCATCACGGTGAGTTCCAGCGTCACCTTGGGATGCAGCGCGCGAAAGCGCGGCAGGTGCTTGGCGAGCTGGTGCACGGCGAAGCCGGGCGGTACCAGCACGCACAGCTTGCCGCGCGCTTCGGCGGTGGCGATGCTGGCGACGGCTTCGGCGTCGTCGACCTCGCTCAGGATGCTGCGCACGCGCTCCAGGTACTCCTCGCCGACGTCGGTCAGGGCGAGCCGGCGCGTCGTGCGGTTGATCAGGCGGGCGCCCAGATGCTCCTCGAGCTCGGCGACCAGACGCGTGGCGACCGCCGGCGCGATGTCCAGCGCATTGGCCGCCTTGGCGAAGCCGCCGGCATCGATGACGCGGGAAAACACTCGCATGGCGCGCAGCTGGTCCATCTGATTCTTTCGAAAACGGGAATAAACAATTCTATGGTGGCTTCTTTATCCGCGAAGTCCTGGGGAATACAGTGAACACATCGATGAAGCGCACACACCTACGCGTCACCGAGGCCCGAGGTAGCCCAGAAGGCACGCCCCGGACATCCTCAAACCGTTGAAGAAAGAAGTTCATCATGCAAGTCCGCCAAGTCATCGCCGCCGCCCTGCTCGCCGTCACCGCCGTGGGCGCCATGTCGCAGGAAATCGATCCCAGCGAAAACCTCCAGGGCAAGAGCCTGGCCGCCGCCGCGGCCTCGAACAGCGGCCGCAGCCGCGCCTCGGTCGTCGCCGAGACGCGCAACGCGCAGGCCGATGGCAAGCTGCAAGCCGTCGGCGAGCGTGCGGACGCCCCGGCCGTGGCCGTCGTGCCGCAAGCCCAGTACGCTGGCCGCACGCGTGCTGACGTGAAGGCTGAACTGGCCCAATGGCGCCACGACCACAAGCTGGTGGTTGGCGACCGCGGCTGACCCGAGAGCGGCGGAGGCGCTGCCTTCGCCGGCCGGAAGCTGAAGTCCCGACGGGCGGTGCGACAGAAGTCGCGCCGCCCGTTTCCATTGGGCCGGCGACAATGCACGGATGTTGAAATTCGAAGTCCTGGGCACCGAGGCCCATGCGCGCCGCGGGCGACTCACCTTGAACCATGGCCTCGTCGAGACGCCGGTCTTCATGCCCGTGGGCACCTACGGAACGGTCAAGGGGGTGCTGCCGCGCTCGCTGGAGGAAATGGGGGCGCAGATCATCCTGGGCAACACCTTCCATCTGTGGATGCGCCCTGGCCTGGACGTGATGGCCCGGTTCGGCGGCCTGCACCGGTTCGAGGGCTGGAAGGCGCCGATCCTGACCGACTCCGGCGGCTTCCAGGTGTGGTCGCTCGGCGAGATGCGCAAGATCTCCGAGGAAGGCGTGCGCTTCGCCTCGCCCGTCAACGGCGACAAGCTGTTCCTGACGCCCGAGATCAGCATGCAGATCCAGACGGTGCTCAACTCCGACATCGTCATGCAGTTCGACGAATGCACGCCCTACGAGACCAAGGGCGTGCTGACGACCGAACGCGAAGCGCGGCTGTCGATGGAGCTGTCGCTGCGCTGGGCGGCGCGCTGCCGCGACGAGTTCGATCGCCTGCAAAATCCCAATGCGCTGTTCGGCATCGTGCAGGGTGGCATGTTCGAATCGCTGCGCGAGCTCTCGCTGGACGCGCTGGTGGCGATGGATTTACCCGGCTATGCGATCGGCGGCGTCTCGGTGGGCGAGCCCAAGGAGGACATGCAGCGCCTGGTGGCCCACACGCCGCACCGCCTGCCGGCGCACAAGCCGCGCTACCTGATGGGCGTGGGCACGCCGGAGGACCTGGTCTATGGCGTCGCCCACGGCGTCGACATGTTCGACTGCGTCATGCCCACGCGCAACGCGCGCAACGGCCACCTGTTCACGCGCTTTGGCGACCTGAAGGTGCGCAACGCGCGCCACAAGAGCGACGAGGCGCCCGCTGATGCGAGCTGCGGCTGCTACACCTGCGCCAACTTCAGCCGCGCCTACCTGCACCACCTCGATCGTTGCGGCGAGATGCTGGGCCCGATGCTCAACACCATCCACAACCTGCACTACTACCTGAACCTGATGCGCGAGGTGCGCGCGTCGCTCGACGAAGGGCGCTTCGGCGAGTTCCGGGTGCAGTTCGCGCGCGATCGCGCGCGAGGGGTCTAGCGGGCGCGGCGAAGCTCAGCGGGTCTGCACGGCGTCCGTGATCGTCACGTCGGGCTGCGGCAGGCAGTCGATCGTGCCGATGAGCCCGTTGGTGGTGCAGTTCACCGGGGCCGCCTCGATCGCCTGGGCAACGTCGATGCCGCTGGTGATGTTGCCGAACACCGAGTAGCCGTTTTGCAGGGTCGCGGTGTTGTCCACCGCATTGACGAAGAACTCGGACGTCACGGTGCCGGGCCCGTTGTTGGCCATGGCGACGCTCCACTGCACATTGTTGCCGCCGGCCGTTTCGACGGCAATCGGGGCATCGGTCGTCTTGTGAGACGGCAGCTGTCCGTTGACCGTCGCGCCGTAGCCTCCAGCCTGGAGGACGAAGTAATGCGACGGGTCGCTCGTCAGCTTCGCCAGACGATGGAAGATCGTTCCCTTGTAGAAGCTGGGCGACTTGTTGACGTAGCCGAGGAAGTTGTCGACCGTGGTGGGCACCTTGTCGCCCATCAGCGTGAGGACGATCTGACCGCTCAGGCCCGCGCCGTACGCCACCGTGAGCGTGACCTGCGGCGCCGGCACCGTGAACGTCGGGTTGGCGATGACGTTGCCGTTGGACTTGATCGAGATGTTGCCCGAGAACGCGCCCGACACCGTGCAGGTGTAGTAGGCGTTGGTGGCGCTGCTGACGAGCGCGCCGGTCGTCGAGCGAGCCATGTTCTTGCAGCCGCTGGAGGTCACGCTCAGGCCGCTGCTGTCCAGGTTGGTGCCGCTCAGCGAGATGATCGCCGTCGAACCGTAGCGGGTCGCCGCCACGGAGGAGCTCGTGACTGTCGAAACCGGCGGGGTGGAGTCGCCGCCGCCGCAGGCAGACACCGCCGCGAGCAGCAGGAGCGAGAGCGTCGCGTTGCCGAGCGTGCCGGCGATGGCACGGCCGTTGAGGAGTTTGGACATGTTGGATGAAGGTGGCGAAAACGCAGATGGTAGGGCATGCGCGGCCCGCATGTCGCGCGCCTGCGACGATGGTCGCCAGCCTCGGGGCTGGCGGACCGCTCAGACCACCTTGGCCGCCAGCAATTGTCCGATCTGCTGGTGCAGGCCTTCGGGGGTGACCGCCTCGGCCGCGATGCCCTCGCCCACGTTGAGACCCACCTTGCTGAACAGGCCGCGCCGGAACGGCTTGGTCATCGCCGCGCCTTCGACGCGTGAGAAGAACGAGCCCCACAGGTTCTGCAGCGCCAGCGGGATCACGGGCACGGGACGCCGCTCCAGGATGCGCATCACGCCGCCCTTGAACGGCTTGAGCGAGCCATCGTTGGTGATGCCCCCTTCGGGGAAGATGCCCAGCAGGTCGCCTTCGGCGAGCACCTGGTCAGCCGCCGCGAACGCGGCGTCGTAGGCCGCCGGATCCTCGTTCTTCGGCGCGATCGGAATCGCCTTGGCGAGCCGGAAGAACAGCCCGAGCCCCGGCGTGCGGAAGATGCGCGAATCCATCAGGAACCGGATCGGCCGCGGGCTGGCGGCCATCAGCAGCACCGGATCGACGAAGCTCACGTGATTGCACACCACGATGGCCGGCCCGGTGGCAGGAATGTTGGTGTCGCCCTGGATG
>JBJMWF010000354.1:0-4243 GCA_045810265.1 Vitreoscilla sp.
CGGAAGCCGGCCTGCGCGCCTGGCTCGAGGCGGGCTTTCACGGCAGCATGGGTTACATGGCGGCGCACGGCATGAAGCGCGCGCGCCCCGCCGAACTGCAGCCCGGTGCCCTGCGCATCATCACCGCGCGCATGGACTACCTGCCCGAATCGCGCGGTCCGGACTGGCGTGCGCAGGAGCAGGCGCGTCTGACGAGACCCGGCGAAGGCGTGATCTCGATGTACGCCCGCGGCCGCGACTATCACAAGGTGCTGCGCAACCGGCTGCAGAAGCTCGCCGATCGCCTGGCCGACGAGATCGGCCCGCTGGGCCATCGCTGCTTCACCGATTCGGCGCCGGTGCTGGAGGTGGAGCTGGCCACGCGCTCCGGCCTGGGCTGGCGCGGCAAGCACACGCTGGCGCTGGCGCGCGACGCCGGCTCGATGTTCTTCCTGGGCGAGATCTTCGTGGACATCGCGTTGCCGCTGACCGCTGCCGCTGAACCGCATTGCGGCCGCTGCACCGCCTGCATCGATGTCTGCCCGACGCAGGCCATCGTCGGGCCGCAGCGGCTGGATGCGCGCCGTTGCATCTCCTACCTGACGATCGAGAGCGACGATCCGATCCCGCTGGAATTCCGTCGCGCGATCGGCAACCGCATCTACGGCTGCGACGATTGCCAGGTCGTCTGTCCGTGGAACAAGTTCGCGCGACGGACATCTTTACCGGACTTTGCAGAACGGCCCGATCTCGCGCATCCGACGCTGCTGGAGCTGTTCTCGTGGAGCGAGGAGGAGTTCCTGCGCCGCACCGAGGGCTCCCCGATACGCCGCATCGGCCACCGGCGCTGGCAGCGCAACATCGCCGTGGCGCTGGGCAACGCGTTGCACGCGGGCGAACCGTGCGCGCCCATCGAGGCCGCGTTGCGTGCACGCCTCGCCGACGCGAGCCCGCTGCTCGCGGAGCACATACAGTGGGCCCTGTCGTCCGCGCCCGGCGCTGGCGCGTTGAACGTTTGAGGCATCGCCCACGCGGGGCCTGCAAGGAGAAGTGATGATTCGAGATCCCTGGCGCCGTCCCGCGCGCCGCGCATTCGCCGGCGCCCGCGCCATCGGCCAGGGCCTGCTGGGCGTCGCACTGATCGCGCTCGCGGCGCTGGTCTTTCTTCCGAGCGCCAACGCGGCGCAGGCCGTCGCGCCGATCACGCTCGAGGACCAGACCTTTCCTGCCGACGCCCGCGTTGCCGGCACCTCACTGCAACTCAACGGCGTGGGCCTGCGCGCCGCGTTCATCTACAAGGTCTACCTGGCCGGTCTCTACCTGCCGGCGCATGCGGCCACCGGCCAGGAAGTGCTCGCCCAGGCCGGCGCCAAGCGCCTGCAGGTGCGCCTGCTGATGGACGGCCCGTCCGACGAATTCGCCAAGGCCTTCACGAGCGGCATCGCCAAGCGCACGCCGGCCGACCAGGCGGCGGCGATGCACGATCGCATCGCCGCGTTCGACCGCACGCTGCGCAGCGTCGGCAAGGTGAGCAAGGGCGATGTCGTGAACCTCGACTACGCGCCCGGCGTCGGCCTGACGATGACGGTCAACGGCAAGTCCTTCGGCGCACCGGTGCCAGGGTCGGATCTGTACGCCGCGCTGCTCGCCATCTTCGTGGGGGACCGGCCGGTCGACGCCAGGATGAAGGCCGGCATGCTGGGCGCGGCGAGCTGACTTGGTCGACGCGAACAAGCCGGCCAGACCGCGCGTGATGACAGCCAAGAGCCGGTCACGCCCGGCCGGTGCGGCGGATGGCGCCTCGGTGCTGTCGGCGGCGATGCAACGCAGCCAGGCCGTGATCGACCGATTTCTCGACGGCCTGTGGCTGGAGGACGGCCTGGCCAAGAATTCGCTGGCCGCCTATCGGCGCGACCTGACGCTGTTCGCCGCCTGGCTGGGCGACGCCGAGGCACGCGACCTCGCGCAGGCGCGCGCCAGCGACGTGCAGGCCTACATGCTCGCGCGTCACGCGGGCAGCAAGGCCACCAGCGCGAACCGGCGGCTCGCGGTGTTCCGCCGCTTCTATCGCTGGGGCTTGCGCGAGCGCCTCGTCACCGAGGATCCGACCCTGAAGCTGCGCCCCGCACGCCAGGCCGTTCGCGTGCCCAAGACGCTCAGCGAAGCGCAGGTCGACGCGCTGCTCGCCGCACCCCTTGCCGAGGCGCCGCTGGGCGCGCGCGATCGCGCGATGCTGGAGCTGATGTATGCGAGCGGCCTGCGCGTGAGCGAGCTGGTGGAGCTCAAGCTGGTCAACCTGAGCCTGGCGGACGGCGTCGTGCGCGTGATGGGCAAGGGCTCGAAGGAGCGGTTGGTGCCGTTCGGCGAGGAGGCGCGTCGCTGGCTCGAATCGTGGCTCGCGACCGCGCGGCCCGAGTTGCTCGAAGGCCGGCGCAGCGACGCGCTGTTCGTCACGGTGCGCGCGGCGGCGATGTCACGCCAGATGTTCTGGAACCTGGTCAAGAAGTACGCGCTGGCGGCGGGCATCCGCAATCCGATCTCGCCGCACACCCTGCGCCATGCCTTCGCCACGCATCTGCTGAACCACGGCGCCGACCTGCGCGCCGTTCAGCTGTTGCTGGGCCACGCGGACATCTCCACGACGACGATCTACACGCACGTCGCGCGCGAGCGGCTGCGGCAACTGCACGCCAAACATCACCCGCGCGGCTGATGCGGGCTCAGTGGTGCCAGACCCAGATCGTCGTGCCGCGGGCGTCGAAGTCCTTCAGCGTGATGGTGCCCATCGAAGGGCCGCCCGCGCTGTTGTACTGCAGTCCGGTCGTCGCTTGCAGGACGTCGGACACGTTGAAACTGAAGGTCACCGGCCTGGCGTCGACCACGGTCTGCACCACCGGCTGGCCGGCATAGTCGGCCAGCATCGACGGCGCCAGGCCGACGCTTTCCAGCGCAGCCGCGAACTGCGCCGGCGTCAGCAGGGTGCTGCCGGTGCTGCTGGAGAACGCGGCGTTCAAGCCATTGCCGAATGGATTCTGCGCGTTCGACGACGGCGTCTGCACGCCGGCGAGGATGGAGCCATCGGCACCGCGCACGGTGCTCATCTCGGCATCGCTGAGGGGCTTTGGCGCCGCATGCAGGGTGCTGGAGAACAGCAGCGCGAAGGCGAGGGCGGCGGTGAGGAACGGAGTGGATCGGCAGGGCATCGGACGCTTCCATCGTGGAAGTTCCAATGTGCCGATCCCCCCGTCTTTCGATGGGCGAATGAGGGGCGATCGCCCCCTTGTTCACTCGCTCAAGTCGCGCCCCGTCCTGCCGATGTGCAGTGCCTCAGGACGTGACGCCGCCGTCCACGGAGATGGACTGGCCCGTCATGAACGTGGCCTTGCCGAGCGCGACGAACACGATCGCCGCGGCGATCTCGTCGACATGGCCCAGGCGCTTGGCCGGCACCTGCCCGGTCATCCAGGCCTTGCCTTCGGCACCCCCGGTGAAGCGGTCGAGCATGCCGGTCTCGACCGGGCCCGGCGCGACCGCGTTGACGCGGATGCCCGTCGTGGCGACCTCGAGTGCGGCCGACTTCGTCAGGCCTTCTACCGCGTGCTTGCTGGCAACGTACACCGAGGCGCCGGCCGCGCCGATCTTGCCGTAGGCCGACGACACGTTGACGATGCTGCCCGCGCCTTGCGCCTGCATCACGCGCAGCTCGTGCTTCATGCTCAGCAGGACGCCGAGCACGTTGGTGTCGAAGGTCGCGGCGTAGCTGGCGGGCGTCTGGTCGACCAGCGGGCCGGGCTGGCCTTCGGTGCCGGCGTTGTTGACGGCGGCGTCGAGGCGGCCGAAGCGTTCCACGGCCTGGTCGACGAGGCTGCGCACCTCGGCTTCGTCGCGCACGTCGGCGCGCAGGAACAGCGCTTCGGCGCCGAGGGTGCGCAGTTCGGCGGCAAGCGCGTCGCCCGCCTGCTGGTTGCGGCCCGACACGACAAGGCGGGCACCTTCGCGGGCGAAGGCGAAGGCGGTGGCGCGGCCGATGCCCGCGAGGGCGCCGGTGACGAGGACGACGGGGGCGGGGGCGTTCGGAGCGGTCATGATGGTTCCTGGAGTGGTTGAAGGATTGATGAGATAACTATGTACGAACGTATTAAACAAGGACAAGGGAACTCGGGAAAAGAAAAACGCACGGGGGCCGCAGGTGGATGGAACGGTCAGGTCGCCGCGTCGGCCTGGCCGATGCGCTGGAGCACGCTGCCGAACAGCACTTCCTTGA
>JBJMWF010000355.1:0-15118 GCA_045810265.1 Vitreoscilla sp.
ATCGGTCGCGGCGACTCGATGCGATGCCAGACACCTCCGGCACCGACCTGGCATGCCGACGATTTCGACCGATCTGTTCCCCGCAGATCGACGATGAACCAAATTTCAGCGCTCGCGCTCGCCGTTCTTCTTCTCGCGATCTTCCGGACGTTCGCGCTCCGGCTTCTTGCGTTCATCCTTCTCGGTGCCCTTGGCCTGCGGCGGCTGCTGGCCTTGTGCGGCGGGTTGCGCGCCGGGCTGGGCCCCGGGGGCCTGCCCTTGCGGATTGCCGCCGCGGCGGCGCTGTTCCTGCGGATTGCCTTGTTGCGGCACCGGCTGTTGCGGCTGCCCCTGGGCTTGTCCCTGCGCGGGTTGTCCGTTGCCTTGGCGCTGCTGGCCCTGCTGCCACGGGGGCTGCTGGCCGCGCTGCTGGCCCTGGGCTTGTTCCTGCGGGTAGGGCTGTTGCGGCTGTCCCTGGGCTTGTCCTTGCACCGGCTGGCCGTTGCCCTGGCGCTGCTGACCCGGCTGCCAGGCGGGTTGCTGTCCGCGCTGCTGGCCCTGGCCCTGGCCCTGGCCCTGTTCCTGCGGATGGGCCGGTTGAGGCTGTCCCTGGAATTGTCCTGGCGCGGGTTGGCCGTTGCCTTGGCGCTGCTGGCCTTGCTGGCCCTGTTGCCAGGCAGGTTGCTGCCCGCGCTGCCAGGCCGGCTGCTGGCCCTGGCCTTGCGACAGCGGCTCGCCATTGACCTGCGCCGGCGTGCGGGGCGGCGGGTCGAATTCCGCGCGACCCTGGCCAGGGTGCGGTTGCTGCGACTGCGCCTGGCCTTGAGGCACGGCCGGCTGTCCTTGCGGTGGCAGCGGCTGTGGCGTCCCGGGTCGGGCGCCGTTGTTGAAGCGATCGTTGCGCTCATTGCGCACCGGCTGCCCTGCCGGCAGCGGCATCGGCGCACGGCCGGATTGATAGGCCGGGATCGCCTGCTGCGACACCGGCTGGGGCGCGGCGGGCCGTCCCGCCGGGGCCAGGCCGGCGGCCAGGTGCGCGCGTGCGGGCACCGAGTTCTGGAACGCCTGGCCATTGGCCGTGGCGCCGGCGGGCGCCTCGATCGTCACGTTCGTGATGTTGGTGACGTTGGTGACGTTGTTGGTGGTGTTGCGGCTGTTGACGTCCACGTTGCCGTGCACGCGCATGCCCACGTTGACGACCGGCGGCGCGCTCACGACGACGGCCGGCGGCGTGCCCACCGGCGCCGGCACGATGATGCCGGCACGCGAACCTGGCGGCGGCGGCACGAACACGCCTTGCGGGCCCATCGGCGGGCGGCCCATGCGCACGCCCGGACCGGCGATCGCCACGGAGATGCGCAGCCCGGGCGGCGGCGGCACGAAGTGGCGTTCCGGCGCACACCAGAAGCCGGGCACGAAGACGACGACGTCGGCACGGTGCTCGTAGTACGGTTGCACCCAGACATAGCGCGGACGCGGCGGCGGAGCCCAGCGGCCGGCGGCCCAGAACCAGCGGCCTTCCCAGGCCCAATAACCGCCCGTCCAGACAGCATCCGGATACGGTTGCGGCGGCGGCACCTCGACCAGCATCGGCGGCGGCGCCCACTGCACCGCGATGGGCTCGGGCTGGTCGATCGGCGGATCGACATAGACGCTGACGACCGGATCGCTGTCCGGGACGTATTCCGGCGCGGGCTGCTCGTAGACGGGCACGGGACGCGGCGCCGCCTGGACGTAGCGCGGGGGCGCCTCGACCACGCAGGCGGACAGGAGGGCGGCTGCACCGAGCGCGGCGGCCAGCGCAGCCAGGCGCGGCATGGCCTGGTTCGTTGTGATCGTCATGTGGATGGATCCTCGAGGATTCGCCCCGGCCATGCGGGCTGGAAGCGCCATTGTCATGGCACCTGTCCGATCAACGCTCGAGCATCGGTCCCGGTGGGCAGGGGACACGTTAATTTACATCTGTCCAGCTGACCGGCCGGACCCGAGACCACCCGCCGATCAATGGGAAGCGTCATCGCGGCGCCGAAGCGGGGCCGTGCGCGGGCGACGCGGCGTTCGCGTCCGGCACCGCGTCGGGCGTTCTGGCGCCCTGGCCGGCCGGTGGCATGCTGATGGGGGTGACCGCCACCTTGGAGACGCCGTCATGGTCGTCGATGCCCACCTGCCGCGCGGTCGAGGGGGACAGATCGACGATGCGTCCCTGCACGTGTGGCCCGCGGTCACGAATGGTCACCACCGCACTCTCGCCGGTCTTCAGATTGGTCACCTTGGCCGTGGTGCCCAACGGCAAGGTCTTGCTGGCAGCGCTGTCGTCCTGCGGATTCATGCGGCTGCCGTCCGCCATCTTGCGCCCATTGAACTTGGAGCTGTAGAACGATGCCTTGCCGACGCGCGTGCGGCCGCTGCGGTCCAGACCCGGCTGCGAGTGCCGCGTCGTGTGCGCGGCGGCCGGCGCGCCGGATTGCGTTGCGCCTTGCGGCGGCGGGTTTGACGCAGCCTGGACCGCAGCGGCGAAGACGCCGCACGCCAGTCCGGCGATCATGGACCTTTGGAACATGTCATCTTCCCATCGACGTGCGCGGCGAAGGCCCCGCTTGCATGCGGTCGCGGCAACCGATGTTCCTGTCCAGGGCGCGGCGCGGGCGCGCTCAGGCCGACGGCGGCCCCTTCAATTCGACCACGTTGCCCTGCGGATCGCTCAGGTAGATCGACGGCCCTTCGCCTTCGGCGCCGTAGCGCGACTCGGTGGGGCCGGCGGCGATGTCCAGCGATGCCAGATGCGCGCGCAGCGCGGGCTCGTCGAAGGGGTCGACGCGAAAGCAGATGTGGTCGACGTTGTGGCCCTGCTTTCCGGGCGCGGCACCGCCGGCACGTCCGAGCTTGCCATCCAGCGGCACCAGGTCCAGCATCGAGCGGCCTGCCCGCAGCTGGATCAGGCCGATCTCGTCCTGCCGGCGTTCGATGCGGCAGCCCAGGCCGTCGCAATAGAAACGCAGCATGGCGGGCAGGTCGACCACGCGCAGGACGACGTGGTCGATGTCGCGGATCTGGATCATCGTCGGAGCACTCCTTTGATCGCAGTGTCCCACGCGACGCGCGCGTCGCGTGGGCCCGCGCGTGAGGCGAGGGCGCCTCAGCCCGCGTGCATCGTGTCGCGCGGTCCCGGCAGATACAGCTGCTCCTGCGGGACAAGAATCCACAGCAGGATGTACAGCGCGAGTCCGCAGCCGGCGAACACGATGCCGAACGTGAAGATCAGGCGCCACACCCACGAGGGCACGCCGGTGACCTGCGCGATGCCGCCGCAGACGCCGCCCAGCCAGCGGTCACTGAGGCTGCGGCGCAGCTGATTGAGCGCGCTGACGGGCGGGCTGGTGCTCGCGCGTCCGGCCGGGATGCCGTCGAGGACGCGCGCCTTGGCACGGGCGAATTCCTCGTCCGAGAGGACACCGCGTTGATGGAGGTCGGCCAATTTGCCGAGTTCGTCGCTGTCTGACATGGTCTGCTCCTGAGAGGGAAGGCGTTGATGCGATGACTGAAGATTACGCCCCGCATCAACGTGCCGCCATGGGCGTGCGACGGGCTGCGCCGCAAGCCGACAGGGCCGCGCAAGTCGCCGACGAAGGGTGGCTCAAGGCGTCTCCAGCACGCTGGACGCCACCTTCAGGTCCGTCACCCAGCGCTCGAACTCGCGCTCGCGGTCAGCGGGCTCGCCGCGCAGCAGGGCCGACGGATGCAGCGTGACCAGCACCCGGATGCCGTCCGGACGTTCGATCCATTGGCCCCGCTCGCTGAGCACCTTCACCGGACGACCGAGTAACGAGCGCGCCGCCGTGCCGCCCAGTGCCACGATGCCGGCCGGCTGGATGGCGTCGATCTCGCCCTGCAGCCAGTGGGCGCAGGCCAGGATCTCGAGCTGGCCCGGCGTCTTGTGCATGCGGCGCTTGCCGCGCAACTCGTACTTGAAGTGCTTGACGGCGTTGGTGACATAGAGCGCTTCGCGATCCCAGCCCAGGGCGGCGAAGGCTTTGTCCAGCAGATGCCCGGCCGGCCCCACGAACGGCTTGCCGGTGAGATCCTCGCGATCACCGGGCTGCTCGCCGACGAGCATCAGTCGCGCACGTCCTGCCCCTTCGCCCCACACCGTCTGCGTGGCATAGGCGCCGAGCGGACACTCGCGGCAGTGCGCCGCCTGCTGACGCAGCGCGGCCAGCTTGACGGGCCGTTCGATCGCATGCGCAGTGGCTGTCATCGCCCACCTCGATTCAGAGCCTGTGACTGAACCCGCTCGGGCGAGTCGGGTTCGTTCATGGGTTCTTCAGTGCTTCGCGTTGTCCTTGTTGAAGCCTCGCGTCGGCACCATGGTCGGCCGCGGGCCGTCGTTGGAGTCGCTGCAGGGCGCCTGCCATTCGCGCAGCTCGGTTTCCAGCAACTGATGACCATCCTGTTGTGCCAGCGCGATCAGCTGGAAGACGTTGTCGTCGTTGACCAGTTCGTGTCCCAGGCCCAGCTTGAGCTGGCGATAGATGTGTTGCGGATCGGTCGAGTTGTCCTGCGCTTTCATGGGCTCTCCTGCAAAGTGAATCCCGTGGCGGCAACGTCTGTGCCCATCGTCCGACAGGCCCTGCCATGAAGCGCAGTGTGCCGTGTCGAGAATAGCCCCGGGTCGCTACAGGCGCAATCGGCCGGCGTAACCCGTCAGTTCGAGATAGCCGTAGCCAGCGATGCCACCGCTGTCGTCGTGCAGCGCGGAGATACCCTCCCAATAGACGGAGCCGGTGGACTCGCGACTGTCGAGCTCCTGGTCGTCCTGCAAGGCGACGACGCGCCAGCGTCCGGCCGGCGTGCTCAGGGTCCACTCGACGGGATAAGTGGTTCGCGTCCGCGGGCTGGTCCACTGGCGCAGTGGCTCGAACCGGACATCGCCAGCGCCGAACACGGCAAGCTTGCCGGTGGCATCGCGAAACGAGCCGCCCGCCCACAGCGCGCTGCCGTCGGCGCGCCGAAGCCGGAATGCCATCAGCGCCGCGCCATCCTGGAGGTTGAAGCCGACCCAGTCCCAACCGACGGCCTCGGGTGGCAGCAGTTCGTTGCTCCATTCGTGATCCAGCCACGCGCGACCCATGACTTGCTCGGCGCCGCGGCCCGCGCGTGCCACGCGCCCGCGAACGATCAACTGCGGCTCGCTGTAGTAGTGGCTGGCCTGGCGCGGCAGTGGCCCTTTCTGCGAATAGCCGGCATCGCCTTGAAGCAGGACGGGCTGGGTCGCGCCAAGCGCGAGAGCCAGCCCGAAGCGATCCGATTGGACGTCGACGCGCAGCGCGCCCTCCGGGCTCGCGCCAGGCTCCGACGCGCGCTCTGGCGAGGCTTCGCGCCGCAGCGACCAATCGCGCAGTTGCACGACCTGCTCTCCTGAGGAAGCCGGCGTGCGCACCAGGCCGAAGCCCTCGCGCGCGGCGCGTTGATCGTGCTGCAGGCCGCCACCCCGCGCGCCCGCTTCGAGATCGGTCAGCGCCACGTGTGCGAACACCAGCTGGCGTGCCGCGAAACGACTCGTCGACGCCTCGGCCAGACCGGTTCGCGTGCGGAAGAACGTGACCTGGAAGCCGAACTCGGGCTTGAGCTTGTCCAGCGGCCCGGCGTTGGTACTGAGCCAGCCCGTCACGTACCACCATTCGATGTGGGTGTCGGGATGGGCCGCGTGATCGGCCGGAAAGCGCAGGGCGCGGTGCGTGACGCCCAATGGCGCCGCATCTGCGCGCGCCGCCGACGTTTCGGCGCACGCAGAGCGGGCACCCAGGAGGGCGAGCGGCAGGCCGGCTACGAACGGACGTCGGCGCATCACCAGTCCTCGTTGACCGCTCGGACCACGTCGCGGCTGGCCGCGGCGTGGCCGCTGCCCCACGCAGTCAACGCGCCCGCGACGACGACGCCCAGGCCCAGCGCCAGCAAGGTTCCAGGGGGCACGCTCATCTGCATCGTCCAGTGGAAGCTCTGGGGATTCACGACCTTGACCAGCACCACGCTCACCGCCAGCCCCAGCGCGAGTCCCAGCACCGCCCCCACCGCGCTCCACAGCGCACCTTCGCAGGCCACCAGCGTCAACACCTGCCGGCGCGTGAAGCCCAGGTGCTGCAGCGTGCCGAACTCACGGCGGCGGGCCAGCACCTGGGCCGAGAAACTGGCGGCGATGCCGGCCAGCCCGATCGCGAGCGCGACGCCCTGCAGCCAGCGCGTGACAGCGAAGCTGCGGTCGAAGATGCGCAAGGAGTACTCGCGCAGCTCGCCCGAGGTGGCGATCTCGATCGGTGAATCGGCCGGCAGGGCGGCCTTCAGCCGCGCCACCACGGACCTGCCGTTGTCGGCCGCCGCCGCATCCGCGGAGTCACCCTTGGCCAGCCAGAGGGCGAGGCCGGTGATGCGCTCGTCTCCGGTCAGGCGCAGCCAGTCGGCGCGCGCCATCAGCAATGCGCCTTGCTGGCGGGCATAGTCGCGCCAGATACCGCGCACTATCGCGCGCGTGGCCCCGGGCTGGGCCGGCGACGGCGCGCCGGATCGACGCGGCGGCAACGGCACCGTGAGGATGTCGCCCTTGTTCAGGTGCTGCAGTGCGGCCAGCACCTCGCTCGGATAGACCGACGGCATATCGGACATCGCCGCAGGGGCTGTCGCGTCCGGCGCGACGATCCAGGGCAGGGCAGGCACCGCATCGCCGGGCGGCAGGTCGCGCACGAGCAGTGTCGCATCGGGTTGATCGGGCGCCAGCGTGATGGCGACCAGGCGCTCCCCCCGAACCTGCCGCACGCCCGGCCCAGCTGCTGCGGCGACCACCGCGGTCGGCAGGAACACCGGCCCCTGGCCGGCGTCCGGTGCCATCCGCACATAGACATCGGCCGGCAGCACGTCGTCGAGCCAGACGATGAGCGAGTCACGAAAGCTCGTGACCATCACCGTGAGCGCGACCACCAGGCTCAGGCTGGCGACGACTCCCGCAACCGCCGCCGTGGCCGTGTGGCGTTGATCGACGGCCCGCGCGACCGCCAGTGCCGCGACGGGATTCCGTGCTCCCCGAAAGCCCTTCAGCAACAAGGCCACGACCTGCGGCACCAGGCTGATGCCACCCAGCAACAGCACGGCGACGCAGGCGTACGCGCCCCAGGGGATCGCGTGCCAGGGCGGCACGAGCGCGAGCGCGCCCGCGAGCGCGATCAGCCCGAGGCCGGCCGCGGCGGGCCAGTCGCCGCCGCTGGCGGTGCTGAGCCCCTTGAGGCTTTGCGCCGGCGCCAGGCCTTGGGCGGCCCGGGCCGGCCACCAGCCGCCGGCGAAGGCGGACGCGACGCCCAACGCGCCGTAGGCCAGCGCGGCCAGCGCGCTCCACTGCAGCTGCGGCGTACTCTCGGCAAGCGTGCCGCTGCCCAGGTCGCCGCCCAGCGCGCGCAGCGCCGCCGCGGCCAGCGCCGTGCCGAGCGCCAGGCCTGCGAAGCCGCCGATCGCGCCCACGGCCAGGCTGTCGGCCCAGACCAGCGCGCGGCGCTGGCGGCCATCCATGCCCAGCACGCCCAGCAGCGCGAGCTGCGGGATGCGCTTGGCAACGGCCAGCGACTGCACCGAGAACACCAGGAATCCGCCAGTGAACAGCGCCACCAGCGACAGCACGCTGAGGTTGACGCGGTATGACTGCGACAGCCGGGCCATCCGCAAGGCCGCCTCGTCGGGTGCGGCGGCGCGCACGTCCGGACCCACATCCAGCGCCGCCATGACCGCCTGCTGGCGCGCGCCGGGCGCCAGCCGCACGTCGATGCGCGTCAGCGAGCCGACGCGGTCGAAATGGGTCTGCGCACCGGCGATGTCCATCACCAGCAAGGGCGGCCCCTCGGCGGCGATGCGGCCGCCGATGGCCAAGGTCTGGTCGCGTCCCTCGACTCGCAGAGTGACGTGATCGGCCGAGCCGAGTTGCGCGCGCGCCGCCGCGTTGACGAACACCAGATCAGGATCGAACGCCGCCAGCGGCGTGACCGGCGATGCCTGCGTGCGCGCCGCCGCCGATGCGACGGCCGCCTCGGGTTGCGGCAGCCAGCCGGGCGAGATCCACGGCGCCACCAGGGCATCCAGCCCCAGCAGATGCGCGGCGTGGGATTGGCCGTCGTTGCCGCGCAGGCCGACGGCCAGGTCGATCACCGGGCTCGCGCGTGCGACACCCGCCGTCATCGCGACACGCGCATAGAGATCTTCGGGCAGCAGGCCGTCGCGCGATCGCAGGCTGAAGTCGGGCGCACCGCTGGCGGCGTGCACGGCGGTCTCGAACTCCGACAGCGCCGACGCGTTGATCAACTGCACCGCGAAGGCGAGCGCGACGCCCAGCGCCACCGCCATGACCGCCGCCGCCTGGCGCCAGGGATGGTGCTGCCACTCGGCCCACAACAAGCGGGCGTGGAGCGCCGCCATCGCCCAGGATGGCGAACGCAGCGACGAGGAGGGCAAGGGGGAAGACAAGGGCGCTTCTGTCAGGAGGACATCGCCATCCTGCCATCAAATCAAAAGGGCACCCGGCGCCGATGGGCGGGTTTCGTCCACGAAATGTCCCGGGCTGCGCATCTGCCTGCATTTGTCGCCGAAGTGGCAGCGGCGGCGTCGCACGGCCCCCATCATCGGCGCAGTCGCCGTATCCTTCGCAGCAAGCCGAAAGCCTTTCACCGAGACCCCCCATGACGCCAGCCACCTCCTTCGCCGGCGCTGCCTCCGGGCAGGCCGACAACCTCGCCGCGACGCGTGTCGTGCAGCGCATCTGCCCGCTGTGCGAAGCCTGTTGCGGCTTGAGCCTCACGGTCTCGGGCAGCGGCGCGCAGGCCCGCGTGATCGCCATCCGCGGCGACGAAGACGACGTCTTCAGCCACGGCTACATCTGTCCGAAGGCCATTGCGCTGAAGGACCTGGAAGACGACCCGGACCGTCTGCGCCAGCCCCTGATCAAGCGCGACGGCCGCTTCGTCCAGGCCAGCTGGGACGAGGCCTATGCCGAGATCGCGCGCCGCCTGCCGCCGCTGGTGGCCGAGCACGGGCGCGATGCGCTGGCCTTCACGCTCGGCAACCCCAACGTGCACCGGCTGGGCCTGGGCCTGTACGTGCAGCGCCTGCTGCGCGCCGCCGGATCGCGCAACATCTTCAGCGCGTCCACGCTCGACCAGATGCCACGTCAACTGGCCAGCGGCTGGATGTACGGCCACCCGCTGACGGTGCCGGTGCCCGACATCGACCATTGCGATTTCCTGCTGATGCTGGGCGCCAATCCCATGGCCAGCAACGGCAGCATGTGGACGGTGCCCGACTTCCGCGGCCGCGCCAAGGCGATGCGGGCGCGCGGCGGCCAGCTCGTGGTGATCGACCCGCGCCGCACCGAGACCGCGGACGTCGCCGACGAGCACCACTTCATCCGCCCCGGCACCGACGTCTTCCTGTTGCTGGGCATGCTGCACACCGTGTTCGACGAGGCGCTGGTGCAGCCGGGCCGGCTGGGCGAGTTCCTCGCGGCTGGAGACACCGGCATCGACGCGCTGCAGGCTGCCGTGGCACCCTATGCCGCCGAACGCATGGCCGCCCGTTGCGGCGTCCCGGCCCAGACGCAGCGCGCGCTGGCGCGCCGGCTCGCGGCGGCGCCGCGGGCGGCGGTCTATTCGCGCATCGGCTCGAGCACCCAGCGCTTCGGTACGCTCAACTCGGTCCTCATCGACGCGCTCAACATCCTCACCGGCCACCTCGACCGCGAAGGCGGAGCGATGTTCCCCCAGGCGGCGGCCTTCGCCGCCAACACGCAAGGCAAGCCGGGCGTCGGCCGCGGCCTGGTCACGGGGCGCACGCGCAGCCGCGTCTCGGGCGCACCCGAGGTACTGGGCGAATACCCCACCGGTTGCCTGGCCGAGGAGATCGAGACCGGCGGGCCCGGCCAGGTCAAGGCGCTGATCTCGGTGGCGAGCAACCCGGTGCTGTCGGCGCCCAACGGCGCGCGCATCGCGCAGGCGCTGGGCCGGCTCGATTTCATGGTCAGCGTGGACATCTACCTGAACGAGACCACGCAGCACGCCGACGTGATCCTGCCCGGGCTGTCCACGTTCGAGGAGCCGCACTACGATGTCAGCTTCCCGCAGCTGTCCTGCCGCAACCAGGCGCGCTACAGCCCGCCGGTGTTCGCGGCGCAGCCGGGTGCGCAGGCCGAGTGGCAGTCGCTGCTGCATATCGCGGCCATGCTGCGTGGCGAGCCGGGCGCCGGAACGCCGGATTTCGATCTGGCCGCCTTCGACGCACGGCTGCTCGCCGACGACCTGCGTCGCCTTGCCGCGGGCGTGCCCGATCAATTGCAGGCCGCCATGCTGGACGCGCTCGGCACCACGCCTGGCCCGGAGCGCCTGCTCGATCTCGCCTTGCGTGCCGGTCCGAACGGCGACCGCTTCGGGCAGAAGCCGGGCGGCCTGAACCTGGCCGCGCTGAAGGCCGCGCCGCACGGCGTCGACCTGGGGGCACTGCAGCCGCGACTGCCGGGCATCCTGCGCACGCCCAGCGGCCGCATCGAGCTGTGGCCGGCGCCGGTGGCGGCGGAGCTCGCGGCGGTCGACGCCGCCTTGCGCGAGCCGCCGCCAGACCTGGTCGTCGTGGGCCGGCGCGACGTGCGCTCCAACAACAGCTGGATGCACAACCTGCCGACGCTGGCCAAGGGGCCGGAGCGTTGCACGGCGCTGCTGCATCCGGCTGACGCCGCGCGCCATGGCGTGCAGGCGGGCGACCGCGTGCGACTGCAAGGCACCGGCGGTCGCGCGATCGAGCTGCCGGCGACGCTGTCCGACGAGATGATGCCCGGCGTCGTCAGCGTGCCGCACGGCTGGGGCCACGACCAGGCGGGTGCGCGCCTGGGCGTCGCGGCGCGACGGCCGGGTGCCAACCTCAATGACTTGCTGGACGATCAGTTGCGCGATCCCTTGTCGGGAACGTCCGTGCTGAACGGCGTGCCGGTGTCGCTCAGTCGTTGCGTCTGACGAAGCCCGCCATCGGTGCGCTAGGCCCGGGCGGGCAGCCGCACACCTTGCGCTGTCAGTTCCAGTACGCGGTCGCAACGCGCCGCGGCCGGCGGCGAGTGGGTGACCATGAGCACGCCAGCGCCGGTGCGTCGGGCGGCGTCGACGAGAACGTCCATCACCAGCCCGGCGCTGCGCGGGTCGAGGTTGCCGGTCGGCTCGTCCGCCAGCACCAGCGCGGGTTCGTGGACCAGCGCGCGGGCGATCGCCACGCGCTGCAGCTGGCCACCGGAGAGCTGGCGCGGCGCACGGTCACCCAGGCCCTCGAGGCCGACGGCGGCCAGCATGCGGTCGACGCGTTCGCCGCGCGGACGGCCCAGCAACTGCAGCGGCAGGCCGACGTTGTCGGCCACGCTCAGGTGCGGCAACACATGGAAGGCCTGGAACACGAAGCCCAGGTCTTCCCGTCGCAGGCGCGCCGCCTCGGGCTCCGACATGGCCAGTACGTCGCGGCCTGCCAGCGTGACGCTGCCGCCGTCCGCGCTGTCCAGCCCCGCCACGCAGTTGAGTAAGGTGGACTTGCCGACGCCCGACTCGCCCAGCAACGCGACCAGCTCGCCGCGCGCCATCACGAGCGAGACGTCGCTGAAGACGAAGACGTCGCCATAACGTTTGGAAAGGCCGCTCACGGCCAGCAGGGGCGCCGGGTCGGCATGCAGAAGCTCGTTCATTCGGCGCCAAGCATACGTGACCGGGTTCTGCTCGACAGCCGGCCGCGCCGAACTTCCCTCGTCTCATCGGGGCGGCCGCATGAAGGTATTCACCATTTACGTGACATTCGGGCGCGCGGGCCTGTCCCCATTGCAGTCGCTGCCGCACAATCGACCAGGATTCGGCTCATCGGCACGCCGGCGCGGCCGATAAGGTCTGAAGGCTTGCGTGCCGCCCGGGGCGCGGCCGCGGGGCGCGTTCGGTCGAGGCGGGCGCTGAAATTGCCGGCGTGCCACACGGCGCTGCCATGAATTTGTTGAGGTGGACGGGTGACGGCTGATATCGATTCTTCGACGTTGAGCGGACTGGTCAGGGTGCTCGAACGGCGCAGCACGCGATTCTGGGCCGGCGCGGCGATCCTGATCGCCCTGGCCGGCATCGCTGCCGCGACGGGCCTGGGCTTGCTCGCCGGATCCCGCGGCGGGCTCATTGCGCTGAGCGTGGCGGTGTTCTTCGCGCTGGCCGGCCTGGTGCTGGCGGGCCTGGTGATCCGCCTGGCGCGCGTGGTGGCCGACACGCGGGCGCGCGAGGCCTTGCATGCGGTCGACGACAACCTGACCGGCCTGTCCAACCGCCGCCACTTCCTCGAGCTCGTCGAGCGCGAGTTCGCCCGCTGCCGCCGCTATGGCGACGACGGCGCCTTGCTGCTGATCGACGCCGACCACCTGCGCCGCATCAACGAACACCTGGGCCAGCTGTGCGGCGACGCGTTGCTGCTGGAGGTCACCAAGCGCGTGGGCACCACCCTGCGCCAGCCCGACCTGCTGGCCCGCTTCGGCGGCGCCGAGCTGGCGGTCTTCCTGCCCAATACCGACCCGCTGGGCGCGCTGGACGCGGCCGAGCGCATCCGCCAGCAGGTCGCTTCGGCGCCCTACACCTGGCAGCAGACGCACGTCGTGGCGACGGTCAGCATCGGCGTGGCCACGGTTCATCAAGGCCAGCTGAGCGTCGACACCATGGTGCACGAGGCCGAGCAGGCGCTGGAGGCGGCCAAGGAGGCTGGCCGCAACTGCGTGCGCACGGGGCCGATCAAGCCGCGCAAGAACGGGGAGCGCGTGTCGACCTGAGTCCGGGATGGCTGAATGATCGAGCCGTTGTTGCCCGCGAGGGTTTCAGCGGCTTTTTGATTCCTGGGGTGGCCCGATCAAGGAGCCGGCGAGCGCCATCAGCCGTGCCTCGGCATCCGGCGCATCGGCCTCGATCGCATGGCGATGCGCCATGCTCCGCAGCCAGGTAATCTGGCGTTTCGCGAGTTGTCGTGTCGCCGCGATGCCGCGCTCGCGGATGGCGTCGATGTCCGGCGGATCGGCGCTGTCCAGCGCTTCCCAGGCCTGGCGATAGCCGACGCAGCGCATCGAGGGCAGGTCCAGGTGCAGCGCCGGGTTCTTGCGCAGCCGGCGCACTTCATCGAGGAAGCCGGCCTGCAGCATGGCGTCGAAGCGCTGCGCGATGCGCGCATGCAGCCACGCGCGTGACGCGGGCTCGAGCGCGATGAGGGCGCCATCTGAAGGCGGTGCCGCGCGCCGCGTGCGCTGGTGCAGCGCCGACAGCGGCGTCCCGCTCGCGCGCCAGACCTCGAGCGCGCGCTGGATGCGTTGCGAGTCGTTGGGCATCAGGCGCGCGGCGGTGACCGGGTCGACCTGCGCCAACTGCGCGTGCAAGGCAGGCCAACCGAGGCGCTGGGCCTGCTCGTCGATCTCGGCGCGGATGCCCGGATCGGCCGCAGGCATGTCATCGATGCCGTCGACCAGGGCCTTGAAGTACATCATGGTGCCGCCGACCAGCAATGGCCAGCGGCCGCGCGCGCGGATCTGGCCGATCAGCCGCCGCGCGTCCGCGACGAACTGCGCGGCGGAATACGACTGCTCCGGGTCGATGATGTCGAGCAGATGGTGCGGCGCGGCGGACTGCTCCGCGGCGCTCGGCTTGGCGGTGCCGATGTCCATGCCGCGGTAGACGAGCGCCGAATCCACGCTGACGATCTCCACCGGCCAGCGCTGCGCGAGCGCCAAGGCCAGCGCCGTCTTGCCGGACGCAGTCGGGCCGGCCAGGCCCAGCCACTTCAGCCCCGGGTCCACGTTCAGAACCGTTCGTCTTCGCGCAGATAGCGCCACTGTCCCGGCGGCAGCTTGCCCAGCACCACGCTGCCGATGCGCACGCGCTTCAGGCCGGTGACGACCAGGCCGACCGCCTCGCACATGCGGCGGATCTGGCGCTTGCGGCCCTCACGCAGCACGAAGCGCAGCTGATCTTCGTTGGCCCAGCTGACCTTGGCCGGGCGCAGCTCGCGGCCGTCGAGCCAGAGGCCGTGGCGCAGCCGGTCGAGGTCGGCGTCGGGAAACTGGCCGCCGCGCGGGTACTCGACCCGAACGAGGTATTCCTTCTCGACGTCGGAATCCTCGCCGATCAGGTGGCGCGCGATGCGGCCGTCCTGCGTCAGCACGAGCAGGCCGGTGGAGTCGATGTCGAGCCGGCCGGCCGGCGCCAGGCCGCGCGCATGGCCGAAGTGCCAGCGCTCGCGCGACGGGTCTTCCGGCCAGTGGTTGGCCTGGGTCACCAGCACCGATGCCGGCTCGTAGCCGTCCTCGGCCTGTCCGCTGACGTAGCCGATGGGCTTGTGCAGCAGGATGGTCACGCGGTGCGCCTGCTGCGTCTTGGCGAGTTCGTCGATCTCGATGGTCTGGTGCGGGAACACGCGAGCGCCCAGCACGGCCGGCACGCCGTCGACCTTCACCCAGCCGGCGTCGATCCAGTCATCGGCCTCGCGACGCGACGCGATGCCGCGTTCGGCCAGCACCTTGGACAGGCGCTGGTCCTCGCGCCTGGGCGCATTCGGGTCGAACTGCGGTCGCTGGGGCGGCTGGTTGGCAGCCTCGCGCTCGAGATCGTCGCGCCGACGCGGCGGCGGCCGGTCGTTCGGGCCGGGCGGACGGGAGTCGTCGCGCGGCGGCCGCGGGCGATCGTCGGGGAGGCCGCGGTTGCCTTCGCGCGGGGCATTGAAGCGAGGACGCTCGTTGGGCCCTTGCGGATAGCGCGGCCGGTCGCCGTAGGGAGTGCGGCTGCGGTCGTCGGGGCCCGCGCGCTCGTCGATGGGGCCGCCGCGGTCGTTGCCATGGCCGGGACGCTGGCGATCGTCGCGCCGGCGATCCTCGCGCGGCGGCCCGGGCGGCACGCCGGTGGCACGGCGGTCGTCCTTGCGGAAGGGCTCGCGTGGCGGCGAGAACTCGGGTGGACGCGAATCGCGGAAATCCGGGCGCGGACCGCGCTCCTGCCAAGGGCCAGGGCTGGTGCGGCGCTCGCCGGGGCGATCCGGGCGCGGCGCGTCGCCGTGGGCGCGGCGCGGGCCGTCGCGGCGCTCGCGC
>JBJMWF010000356.1:0-3011 GCA_045810265.1 Vitreoscilla sp.
GCGCGTTCGCGTCGAACGCGGTCTCGCGCCGCGCGATGGGCGGCTTCCTGGAGCGCGTGATCTTCTCCGATCCGCGCGACCGCCTGCCCGTGCCCACGCACGACTACCGCACCCAGCACGTCGAGCTGACCGCCGCCAACCTCGAACGCAGCATCCTGGCAAGCTGCTCGATCCCGTTCTGGCTGGAGGCCGTCGACAGCATCGCTGGCGCGCCGCCCGGCCCGTACTGGGACGGCGGCATCACCGACTACCACCTGCACCTGGACTACGCCGCGCTCGGCGACGGCCTGGTGCTCTATCCGCACTTCCAGAAGACGCTGGTGCCCGGCTGGCTGGACAAGGCGCTGCGCCATCGCCACCGCGCCAGCGAGCGCCTGGCCAACGTGGTGCTGCTGTCGCCCAGCCCCGAGTGGGTGGCGACGCTGCCGGGCGGCAAGATTCCCGATCGCAGCGACTTCAAGGCCTTTGGCGACGACCACGATGCGCGCGAGAAGGTGTGGCGCCGTGCGACGCAGGAGAGCGCGCGCCTGGCGGAGGACTTCGAGGCCTTGACGCGGCAAGCCTGCGTCGAGGCGATGCCGCTGCCTTGAACCGCGGCCGGCGCTAGACTGGGGCGCCATGTCCGATCAACGCCCTCGTTACCACCTCGCCGTCGTCGCGTTTGCCGGCCTCGTCGCGGGCGGCTGTTCCATGTTGCGGCACGAGGCCCGGCCGGTCACGCCATCGACGGTGACGCCAGCGGCTATGGCCGCCTCCGCCACGGCACGCGCGGCGGTCGCTGCTCCGGCCGCGCCCGCCGCGGCGCCCTCCGCCGCCGCTTGGGGTCTGGTCGCATTCCACCTGGACCCCGCGGCAATGGTGGGGCAGACCTGGGTCTTCCCGTCCGCCAGCCCCGTCCTCTACGGCGACAACCGCTTCGTGTTCAAGCGCGACCGGCTCGAGGCGAGCAACGCGCGCGAGCGCGCCGCCGGCACCTGGACCGTCGAGCGCGACAAGCTTTGCGTCACGCTCAATTCGAACGCCTGGGGCTCGGCGTGCTACTACGTCACCGGCTCGACGCCGGGCGAACTGCAGATCCGGGTGTTGCCCGATGGCGACCGCGTGCCGCTGAAGATCCAGTAAGGGTCCGCTAGAATCGACTCATCTCGATCCAGAATCGATCGATCCACTACCCAAGAATGAGAAAGGCGCGACGGGTTATGACACCGCGAACTACGGTTACGTTCGATGCATTCCGCGGGGCGCGCCCGGCCGTGGCGCACTGACGCGCGGCAACTTTTCATTCCCTCATTCGAAAGCGCGGCCGATGGTCGCGCTTTTTGTTTTCAGAAAGACATTTCCATGATCTCCATCCAACTGCCCGACGGCTCCAAGCGAGAGTTTCCGCAGCCCGTCACGGTGGCCGATGTCGCCGCCTCCATCGGTGCGGGCCTGGCCAAGGCTGCGCTGGGCGGCCGCGTGGGCCAGCCCGGCCACACGAGGCTGGTCGACACGAGCCACCTGATCGAGAAGGACGAATCGCTGGCCATCGTCACGGCCAAGGATCCCGACGGCCTGGACCTGATCCGCCACTCGACGGCCCACCTGCTGGCGTATGCCGTCAAGGAACTGTTCCCCGAGGCCCAGGTCACGATCGGCCCGGTCATCGAGAACGGCTTCTTCTACGACTTCGCCTACAAGCGCCCGTTCACGCCGGAAGACCTCGCCGCCATCGAGAAGAAGATGACGGAGCTCGCTGCCAAGGACGAGAAGGTGACGCGCCGCGTGCTGCCGCGCGACGAGGCGGTGGCACATTTCAAGGCCATGGGCGAGGCCTACAAGGCCGAGATCATCGGCAGCATCCCGGAGGGGCAAGACGTCTCGCTGTACCGCGAAGGCGCCTTCGAGGACCTGTGCCGCGGCCCGCACGTGCCGTCCACGGGCAAGCTGAAGTTCTTCAAGCTGATGAAGGTGGCCGGCGCGTACTGGCGCGGCGACCATCGCAACGAGATGCTGCAACGCATCTACGGCACGGCCTGGGCGACCAAGGAGGAGCTCGCGCAGTACCTGACGATGCTGGAGGAAGCCGAGAAGCGCGACCACCGCAAGCTCGGCCGCGAACTCGACCTGTTCCACATCGACGATCACGCGCCCGGCATGGTGTTCTGGCACCCCAAGGGCTGGGCGATCTGGCAGGGCGTCGAGCAATACATGCGCAAGGTCTACCAGGACAACGGCTACCTGGAGGTCAAGGGCCCGCAGGTGATCGACAAGTCACTGTGGGAGGCCAGCGGCCACTGGGACAAGTACAAGGACGCGATGTTCACGACGGAGAGCGAGAAGCGCGACTACGCCCTCAAGCCGATGAACTGCCCCGGCCACATCCTGATCTACAAGCAGGGCATCAAGAGCTACCGCGACCTGCCGCTGCGCTACGGCGAGTTCGGCAACTGCCACCGCAACGAGCCCAGCGGCGGCCTGCACGGGATCATGCGCGTGCGCGGCTTCACGCAGGACGACGGCCACATCTTCTGCACGGAAGAGCAGATCCTGCCTGAATGCCTGGCCTACACGGCGCTGCTGCAGAAGGTCTACAAGGACTTCGGCTTCACGCAGATCATCTACAAGGTCGCGACGCGCCCTGCCGCGCGCATCGGTTCGGACGAGATCTGGGACAAGGCCGAGGCGGCGCTCATCCAGAGCCTGGAGGCCTCGGGCGTGGAAGTGGTCCTCGCCCCGGGCGACGGCGCCTTCTACGGCCCCAAGATCGAGTACACGCTCAAGGACGCGCTCGGCCGCCAGTGGCAGTGCGGCACGATGCAGGTCGACTTCTCGATGGCCCAGCGCCTGGGCGCCGAGTACGTGGCCGAGTCGGGCGAGCGCCATGCACCCGTCATGCTCCACCGTGCCATCGTGGGCAGCCTGGAGCGCTTCATCGGCATCCTGATCGAACAGCACGCCGGCGCGCTGCCGGCCTGGCTCGCGCCGGTGCAGGTGGTGGTGTGCGGCATCACGGACCAGCAGGGCGACTA
>JBJMWF010000357.1:0-3854 GCA_045810265.1 Vitreoscilla sp.
CAACGCGCCGCATCACCCGAAGGGCGACTTCGGCATCGACGCCGACGGCCTGGCCAGCCGCACGGCGCAGCCCAAGTTCACCTGGGCCAGCATCGGTCTGTTCCGCGCCGCGCTGTTCCAGGACATCGTGGTCGGCACGAAGATGGCGCTGCGGCCCAGGCTGGACCTGGCGCTCGATCAGCGCCGGCTGCGCGCATCGAAATACGACGGCCGGTGGACGGACGTCGGGACGATGGAGCGGCTGGCGGCGTTGCAGGCGGGCGGCTGAATCGCACCGGCTGACCTGCGCACCTCGCAGGTGCCCCCGTCAAAGGTGCCTGGCATTGCCTTGCATCGCGCCAGCCTGTTGCGGAAGTCATGACGTCGACCGCGATGCGAGGCGGTGCCTGGCGCCGGCCCCGCTGGGGATCGTAGTCAGGCACGGCATTCGTCCGCGACAGCGGCCATCGCGAGGGCCAGCATCGCAGCGCGGACGAACGCCATGCCAGACACCTCGGCGAGCGCGTGCCGTGCTGGGCCGCTCAGTTGGCCAGCGGTGCCGTGACCTCGTCGATGCGCTTGAGCACATCCGGCGTCAGCTTGCCGATGATCTCTGCGGCCTTCAGGTTGTCCTGCAGCTGCTTGACGCTGGACGCGCCGGTGATCACGCTGCTGACGCGCGGGTTCTTCGCGACCCAGGCGATCGCCAGCTGCGCGGTCGTCGCGCCCAGGTCGCGCGCGATCGGCTCGAGCTTGCCGACGGCGGCGTTCCTGGCCTGGTCGGTGAGCGCCTCCTGCAGGAAGCTCATGCCCTGCATCGCGCCGCGGCTGTCGCTCGGGATGCCGCTCTTGTACTTGCCGGTGAGCAGGCCCGAGGCCAGCGGGCTCCAGGTCGTCAGGCCCAGGCCGATGTCCTCGTACAGCCGCGCGAATTCCTTCTCGACCTTCTCGCGGTGGAACAGGTGGTATTGCGGCTGCTCGACGACCGGCTTGTGCAGGTGGTGGCGGTCGGCGATGTCCCAGGCGGCGCGGATGTCGGCTGCCGTCCACTCGCTGGTGCCCCAGTAGAGCGCCTTGCCCTGGGTGATCATGTCGCTCATGGCGTGCACGGTCTCTTCGATCGGCGTGTTGGGGTCGCCGCGATGGCAGTAGACGAGGTCGAGGTGCTCGAGGCCGAAGCGCTGCAGCGAGCCGTCGATGGCCTGCATCAGGTACTTGCGGTTGAGCGTGTTCTTGCGGTTGACGGTGACGGCGTCGGGCAGGCCCCAGAAGAACTTGGTCGACACGGTGTAGTTCAGGCGCGGCCAGCCCAGCTTCTTCAGCGCCGCGCCCATCACCTCCTCGCTCTTTCCGCCGGCGTAGGCTTCGGCGTTGTCGAAGAAGTTGACGCCGGCGTCGTAGGCGGCGGCCATCATCTCGACGGCGGCGGCGACGTCCACCTGGTTGGCGTAGGTGACCCAGGAACCGAGCGACAGCTCGCTCACCTGCAGGCCGGCGCGGCCCAGTCGACGATATTGCATTGGCGGATCTCCAGTATCTACATGACATCGCCTGCGTATCGACCTGACCGCAGGCATCGGGCCACAATAGCATTCCACCCCTGACCCTCGCATTCATGGTGACTACGCACGACGCCCGACCCAGCACGCCACCCCGGCTGGCGGTGATCGGTGGCGGCCCGGTGGGGCTGTCGCTGGCACTGCTGGCGCGCCAGCGCCTGCCCGGCTGGTCGGTCAGCGTGTTCGACACGCGCGGTGCCGACAAGGACATCGCAGGCGATCCGCGCACCCTCGCGTTGTCGCTTGGCAGCGTGCAACTGCTCGAGCGCCTGCGCGCCTGGCCCGGCGAGAAGTCAGCGCCGATCCGCCAGGTGCATGTGTCGCAGGCGCCGCCGACGCTGGCGACGCCGTTCGGCGATCCCGTCGTCCACATCCGCGCCGATGAACTGGGCGTGTCCATGCTGGGCGCGGTGCTGAGCTACGGCACGCTGCTGGCCCCGTTGCAGCAGGCCTTCCTGGACGCCTGCGCCACGAATGAGGGCTCGCTCGGCACGCTGCAGGCCGGCCTGCATGCGCGCTTTTCCACCGCCGTGTCTGAAGTCAGGACCGACGGCGACGGCGTGCTCGTGGCACACGAAGGCAGCGTCGCCGAGCGCTTCGATCTGGCGGTCATCGCCGAGGGCGGCGTGTTCGCGGAGCAGTCGCGCAAGGCGCTCACGCACGACTACCGGCAGACCGCCTGGGTCGGCACGGTCACGCTCGAAGGCGCGCTGCCGGGCCTGGCCATGGAGCGCTTCACGCGCGACGGGCCGCTGGCCCTGTTGCCCTTGCCCGCACTGCCCGGTGCGGACCCGAAGACCTCGCGCGCCGCGCTCGTGTGGTGCGTCGACAGCGCCGACGACCCGGTCGCGCCGCTGACCGATGCGCAACGCCTGGCCGTGCTCGCCACGCGCCTGCCCGAGGCCGTCGGCACGCCGGTGGCGATCTCGCCGCTGAAGTCGTTCGCATTGGGCTTGAATGCCGAAGCCAGCCTGGTCGACGGCCGCGTCGTGCGCATCGGCAACGCGGCGCAGACACTGCACCCGGTGGCCGGCCAGGGCTTGAACCTGGGCCTGCGCGACGCCTTCCTGCTGGTTGACCGGCTGGCCAACGGCGCGCAGTCCACCGACGCGGGCGTGACGCAGGCGCTGCGCGGGCTCGCGTTCGCGCGCGCGCCCGACCGCTGGAGCGTGATCGGCGCGACCGATTTCCTGGCGCGCAGCTTCACCTGGCACGCGCCGGGCCTGGCGGCCGCACGCGGCCTGGGCCTGGCGGCCATGCAGGCGGTTCCGCCGTTGAAACGCGCGTTCGCGCGCCAGATGATGTTCGGCTGGCGCTGAAGGCGTCCGGCCATCCGACGAGAGAGAGACAAGCATGTTCGTGGTCGCGGGCGAAGCCCTGATGGACGTATTCACCGGCGCGACGACGCCCACCGGCATCGCGCTCGATGCCCGCATCGGCGGCTCGCCGCTGAACGTCGCCTTCGGCCTGGCGCGCATGGGCCAGCGCGTGGCCTTTCTGGGCGGGATCTCGAACGGCGAGCTGGGCAACCGGCTGCTGGACGCGTTGCGCGCCGAGGGCGTGTCGCTGGACGCGGTGCACCGCAGCCCGGCCCCGACGACACTGAGCCTGGTCGGGGTCGATGCCAGGGGCGTGCCCGAATACGCGTTCTACGGCACCGGCGCGGCCGACCGCACGCTGCCGCTCGAAGCGCTCGATCGCATGCCTGCCGACGCGCGCCTGCTTCACGTGGGCTCGTACACGATGGTGGTGGGCGAGACAGCGGCCACGCAGCGCGCGCTGATCGACCGCGTGCGCGGCCAGACGGTGGTCAGCTACGACCCCAACTTGCGCCTGAACGTCGAACCCTCGTTGGCCGCCTGGCGCGAGACGTTGGAATGGATGCTGCCGCGCACCGACGTCCTCAAGCTGAGCGACGAGGATCTGGGCCTGCTGTATCCCGGCATCGACCCGGCCGCCTTCGCTGCCGACTGCCTGGGCAAGGGCGCGGGCCTGGTCGCGCTGACCCGCGGCGGCAAGGGTGCGTTCGCCTGGCACGCGAGCGGCGTGTGCGAGGTGCCGCCGGTGCCGGTCGACGTGATCGACACCGTGGGCGCCGGCGACACCTTCCAGGCCGCGCTCCTGGCCCGGCTGGACGAACTCGGCGCGCTGTCGCCCGCCGGCGTGCGCAACATGGGCGCCGAGACCTTGCTCGATGCGATGCGCTTCGCGGCCCAGGCTGCGGCGATCACCTGCTCGCGGCGCGGCGCCGACCTGCCGCGGCGCGCCGAGCTCGGCATCCGCTGATCACGGCCGGTCGCGCCCCTCGTGCGCGGG
>JBJMWF010000358.1:0-7407 GCA_045810265.1 Vitreoscilla sp.
CAAGCGCGGCGCCAAGGATCATGGCCGCACGAAGACGCAGGAAGAACAGGACGAGGACGCGAACGACTCCGAAGTCAACGCGCAGGATCCGAACGCCGTGCAGACGCGCAGCGTCAGCCTGCTCGATCATGCGGCGAACGTGCGGGCGATCAAGCTGCCGGTGGAATCGCAGACCGAGCCGCATCCGTTCGAGGTGATCGGCATCCCGTTGCCGCAGCCGGGCTACCACGTCGTCGAGATCGAGTCGCCGCGACTGGGCCAGGCGCTGCTGGATCGCGCCGCGCCGATGTACGTGCGTACCGGCGTGCTCGTCACGAACCTGGCCGTGCATTTCAAGTGGGCGCCGGTCAACTCCGGCGCCTGGGTGACGACGCTGGACAAGGGCAAGCCGGTCGCCGGCGCCGCGGTGCAGGTGTCCGACTGCCGCGGCGTCAAGGTGTGGAGCGGCCACACCGACGCCCAGGGCTTCGCGCGCATCGACCAGGAGCTGCCGCGCATGGTCTGGGGCTACTGCGACAACGGCAACGGTGGCCGCTGGTCGGGTTCGACCGGCCGGCCCGAGGGCTACTTCGTCAGCGCCCGCAAGACTGACGCCCAGGGCCGTGGCGACATGGCCTTCGTCTGGTCGACCTGGCAGGAGGGCATCGAGCCCTGGCGCTTCAACCTGAATTCGTCGGGCGGCGGGGGCGCGACCTCGCGCGAGCTGTTCCACACGGTGATGGACCGCACGCTGCTGCGCGCCGGCCAGGCCGTCTCGATGAAGACGCATGCGCGGCGCGAGCTGCTGACCGGCCTGGCGCTGGTCGACCCGGGCGAGCTGCCGCCCACGCTGCGCATCCAGCACGAGGGCAGTGGCGAGCACTTCGACTTCCCGCTGCAATGGCGCGCCGGCCGCTACGCGGAGACGAGCTGGAAGATCCCCGAGGACGCCAAGCTGGGCGTCTACGACGTCAGCCTGCTGCGGCCCGGACGCGGTTCGGTCTCGACGGGTGACTTCCGCGTCGAGGAGTTCCGCCTGCCCGCGATGATCGGCCGCCTGGTGCCGCCCGCCGGCCCGCAGGTCGACCCGCGCGAGCTCACGATGGATGTGATGGTCAACTACGGCAATGGCGGCGGTGCCTCCAACCTGCCGCTGCGCGTGTCGGCACAGGTGCGTGACGTCGACCTCGCCAGCGTCGTGCCGGTGCTGCGCTACCCCGGCTTCCACTTCGACCCGCCCAAGGCGCCGACCGCTGCGGACAACCCGGGCGGCGATGGCGCGATGTTCGACGAGGCCTACGTCGACGAGGACGATGCCGACAGGATGGTCTCGCGACGCGATCCCCGCTCGAAGCTCGTGGCCGACAAGCTGCCGGTCACACTCGACAAGGCCGGTGCCGGCAAGGTCACGCTGACCAAGCTGCCGCCGGTCACCGCGGCCAAGGAACTGCTGGTGCAGGCCACTTACGCCGATCCGAACGGCGAGGTGCAGACGCTGAGCCAGACGCTGCCGCTGTGGCCGTCGGCGGTGGTGCTGGGCGTGCGCACCGACGACTGGGTCTCGGTGCGCCAGAAGCTGCCGGCCCAGGTGGTTGCGCTCGACACGCACGGCAAGCCGCAGGCGGGTATCGCGGTCAGCGTGCGGGCGGTCGTGCATCGCCAGATCTCGGCGCGCAAGCGCCTGGTGGGCGGCTTCTACGCCTACGACAACAAGAACGTCGACGAGGATCTGGGCGAGGTCTGTTCGGGCAAGAGCGACGCGCGCGGCCTGGTGCTGTGCGAGGCCTCGCTGGAGACCTCGGGCCAGGTCGAACTGATCGCGCAGGCCAAGGACGCGCAAGGCCATCTCGCGCGCGCGGCCGCCAGCGTGTGGGTGACGCGCGCCGGCGAGGTGTGGTTCGGCAGCGCCAACGACGACCGCATGGACGTGCTGCCCGAACAGCGCGCCTACGAGCCGGGCCAGACCGCGCGCTTCCAGATCCGCAGCCCGTTCCGCCATGCCACCGCGCTGGTGGCGATCGAGCGCAACGGCATCATCGAGACACGCGAGGTCGAGCTCGACGGCCGCGATCCGACCATCGACGTGCCGGTCAAGGCGGAGTGGGCGCCCAACGTTTTCGTCTCTGTGCTCGCGGTGCGCGGCCGCGTGCGCGAGGTGCCCTGGTACTCGCTGTTCACCTGGGGCTGGAAGTCGCCGGTCGAATGGTGGCACGCCTGGCGCGACGAGGGCCAGGATTGGCAGGCGCCGACCGCGATGGTCGATCTGGCCAAGCCGGCGTTCAAGTTCGGCATCACCGAGATCGAGGTCGGCAACGCGGCGCACCGGCTGAAGGTGGAGGTGGTGCCGGACAAGGCGGCCTATCCGATCCGCGCGACCAGCCAGGTGCGCATCAAGGTGACGCTGCCCGACGGCCGCGCCGCGCCGGCGGGCACCGAGGTGACGCTGGCGGCGGTCGACGAGGCGCTGCTCTCGCTCAAGCCCAACGACAGCTGGAACCTGTTCGACGCGATGATCCGCCGCCGCGACTACGGCGTGGAGACGGCCACCGCGCAGATGCAGATCATCGGCAAGCGCCACTTCGGCAAGAAGGCCGCGCCTCCAGGCGGTGGCGGTGGGCAGTTCCCCACGCGCGAGCTGTTCGACACGCTGCTGCTGTGGAAGCCGAGCGTGGTGCTGGATGCCAAGGGCGAGGCCGTCGTGGCGGTGCCGCTCAACGACTCGCTGACGAGCTTTCGCATCGTGGCGATCGCTGATGTCGTGCAGGGATCGCAGTCGGCGCTGTTCGGAACGGGCCAGGCGACGATCGCGGCGACGCAGGACCTGCAGATCGTCTCGGGCGTGCCGCCGCTGGTGCGCGAGGGCGACCACTACAAGGCGATGTTCACGCTGCGCAATACGTCCAAGGCGGCGATGAACGCCTCGATCGCGGCGTCGGCCGGCGAGCAGTCGCTGCCGACGCAGGCGGTGCCCATCGCGGCCGGGGCGGCGGTGGATGTGGCCTGGGACGTCGACGTGCCGTTCAACATCAAGAGCGTGGCTTGGACCGTCGCCGCCGATGCCGGCAGCGCGCACGACCGCATGAAGTTCGCGCAGAAGATCGCCGAGGCCGTGCCGGTGACGGTGCAGCAGGCGACGCTGATGCAGTTGGACAAGACCCTGCGCATCCCGATCGCGCCACCGGTCAATGCGCTCCCCGATGGCACCGGCAAGCTGCGCGGCGGCATCGACGTCGCGCTCAAGCCCAAGCTGGGCGACGGCCTGCCCGGCGTGCGCGACTTCTTCGAGCGCTATCCGTGGAGCTGCTTCGAGCAGCAGGCCTCGGTCGCGATCGGCCTGCGCGACACCGCGCACTGGCACGCACTGGTCGGCCAGATCTCGCTGTACCAGGACGAGGACGGTCTGCTGAACTACTTCCCGGGCTCCACGCCGCACACGGGCAGCGACAGCCTGACGGCCTACGTGCTGGCGATCAGCGACGAGGCGACCCGCCTGGGCTACGACTTCGCGCTGCCCGACGACGCCAAGGCCAGCCTGCAACGCGGCCTGATCGGCTTCGTCGAAGGCCGCGTGAACCGCGACTTCTGGCGCCCGGCCTTTCTCAAGAACGGCGATCTGGACGTGCGCAAGCTCGCCGCGATCGAGGCCCTGAGCCGCGACGGCAAGGCGCAGCCGCGCATGCTCGATTCGATCCAGATCCTGCCCAACCAGTGGCCCACCGGCGCGGTGATCGACTGGCTGCAGATCCTCGATCGCGTCGACGCGATCCCGGATCGCACCAAGCGCATCGCCGAGGCCGGGCAGATCCTGCGCGCACGCCTGAACGTGCAGGGCACGCGCCTGGGCTTCTCCACCGAGCGCGACGACAGCTGGTGGTGGCTGATGAGCAACGGCGACGTCAACAGCGTGCGCATGACGATCGCGGTGCTGGACCGCAAGGACTGGGTCGAGGACGTGCCGCGCATCGTCACTGGCACGCTGCAGCGTCAGCAGTTCGGCCGCTGGTCGACGACCGTGGCCAACGCGTGGGGCAGCGTCGCGATGGAGGCGTTCTCGAAGAAGTTCGAGTCCGTGCCGGTGCGCGGCGTGACGCGCGCGGGCTTCGGCGTGCCGGGTGCGACCACGGCGTTCGACTGGGCCAAGATCCCGGCTGGCGGCACGATGCCGCTGGGCTGGCCGGCCGGCTTCGCTGTCAACGGCAACAAGGCCGACGCCAACCTGCAGGTCGACCATGACGGCAGCGGCAAGCCGTGGGTGACCGTGACCTCGCGCGCCGCGGTTCCCGTGACCGTACCGTTCGGCAGTGGCTACCGCATCACCAAGACGATCACGCCGGTGGAACAGAAAGTGGCCGGCAAGTGGTCGCGCGGTGACGTGGTGCGCGTGCACCTGGACATCGCGGTGCAGGCCGACGCCACCTGGGTCGTGGTCAACGATCCGGTGCCGGGTGGCGCCGCCTTGCTGGGCACCGGCCTGGGCAACGACGACCAGATCAGCACCGGCAGCGAGAAGGACGACGAGCGCGGTTGGCTGGCCTACCAGGAGCGCAGCTTCGAAGCGTTCCGCGCCTACTACCGCTACCTGCCCAAGGGCGATTTCAGCGTCGAGTACACGATGCGGCTGAACAACCCGGGCCGCTTCGGCCTGCCGCAGACGCGCGTCGAGGCGATGTATGCGCCCGAGATGTTCGGCGAATCGCCCAACGCGGCGTGGACGGTGCAGCCATGACCTGGCCCGTCACGCGTCGGCGCGTGCGCGCGACGCTGGTCGCGGCGTGCCTGGCGACCGCGCTGGGGGCGCGGGCGGCGACGCCGTCGTTCGAGCAGGTCAGGGCGGCGTATCGCAGCTCGGAGACCATGCTGCTCGATCGCCACGGCGCGCCGGTGCAGACCGTGCGCACCGACTCGCATGCGCGGCGCGGCGCGTGGGTGCCGCTGGGGCAGATCTCGCCGGCCTTGCGCGCGGCGGCCATGGCGTCGGAGGACAGGCGCTTCCTGCAGCACGCGGGGGTCGACTGGTCGGCCGTCGCGGGCGCCGCCGTCGGACGCGCGAATGCCGGCGGCACGCGCGGCGCATCCACCATCACGATGCAGCTCGCCGGCCTGCTCGATCGCGATCTCGCACTGCCCAGGGGCGGCCGTTCGGTGACGACCAAGATCGAGCAGGCGGCCGCGGCGCTGCGCATCGAGCGCACCTGGAGCAAGGAGCAGATCCTCGAGGCCTGGCTCAACCTGGTGCCGTTCCGTGGCGAGCAGGTGGGCGTGGCGGCGATGTCGCAGGCCTTGTTCCAGAAGGCGCCGTCGGGCCTCAACGCCGAGGAGTCGGCGATCGCGGCCGCGCTGCTGCGCGCGCCCAACGCGGCGCCGGCCTTGGTCGGCCAGCGCGCATGCGGCGTGCTCAAGGCGCAGGGTCGCGCGGACGCGTGCGCGACCGCGCAGGGCTTCGCCGAGTTGACCTTGTCGCGCTCTTCGACGACCTCCGCCGATGACGGCGAGCAACTGGCGCCGCACTTCGCGCGCCAGGTGCTCAAGACCATGGGCACGGCGCCGCCGCCCGCGGCGCTGCGCACGACCCTGGACGCCGGCACGCAGCGCCGCGCCCGCGATGCGCTGCGCCAGCAGCTGGCGCAGCTGCGCGATCGCGACGTCGAGGACGGCGCGGTGATCGTCCTGGACAACGCCAGCGGCGACGTGCTCGCGTGGGTCGGCTCCAGCGGCGAGCTGTCGCGGGCCGCCTCGGTCGACGCCGTCGTCGCGCCGCGCCAGGCCGGCTCGACGCTCAAGCCCTTCCTCTACGAACAGGCGATCGAGCAGCGCTGGCTCACCGCGGCGTCGGTGCTGGACGACGCGCCGACCCGCCTGCACACGCCCTCGGGCCTGTACATCCCGCAGAACTACGACCACGACTTCAAGGGCCTGGTGACTGTGCGCACCGCGCTCGGCTCGTCGCTCAACGTGCCCGCCGTGCGCACGGCGGTGATGGTGACGCCCGATCGCTTCGCGCGCCGCCTGGTGGCGCTCGGCCTGCCGATCCGCAAGCCGGGCGATTTCTACGGCTACAGCATCGCCCTCGGCTCGCCGGAGGTGACGCTGCTGTCGTTGGCCAACGCCTACCGCGCGCTGGCCAATGGCGGCATCGTCGGCGCCCCGCGGCTGCAACCCTCCGATACCATAGCGGGTACCCGCGTGATGGACGCGGCATCGTCGTTCATCGTCGCAGACATCCTCGCCGACAACGGCGCCCGCGTGCCCACCTTCGGCCTGGACAACGCGCTGGCCACCCGCTACTGGTCGGCGGTCAAGACCGGCACCAGCAAGGACATGCGCGACAACTGGTGCGTCGGCTTCAGCGCCCGCTATACGGTGGGCGTGTGGGTGGGCAACGCCAGCGGCGCACCGATGCACGCGGTCTCGGGCGTGACCGGCGCCGCCCCGGTGTGGCGCACGGTGATGGACGCGCTGCAGCGCAGCGATGTCGCCGCCGAACATCCCGGCCGGCTGCTGGCCGCGTCACCGCGCCCCGATGCAGCGGGCCGCTTGCTGAAGGCGTCGTTTACCGCGCCAACGCCACCGAACGCGGACGGCGTCGCCGCCGCACCGCTGCCACCTGCGGGCGTCGTGGCGCAGGCCATCGCCTTCGATGGCCAGCTCGAGGCGCCCCGCACCGAGTGGTTTCTCGCCGGCACCGAGACCGCACGCGTCACGCTGGCCAGCGCTGCCGGCACCGCCGCCCGCCTGATCGCCTCGCCGGACGACAAGTCCGTCGTCGCGCTCGATCCGGACATCCCGCCCACGGTGCAGCGCCTGCGCTTCGGCGTCGCCGGTGCGCCCCCACGCGGCGCGACCTGGCGCCTGGACGGCAAGCGCCTGGGCGCCGCCAGGCCGCTGCCCTGGTCGCCATGGCCGGGGCACCACGTGCTGGAGCTGGTCGATGCCAAGGGCGCCGTCATGGACACCGTGACCTTCGATGTGCGGGGCGCGCAGGCGCGGGCCGCGGCGTCGGGCCTCCGCCGGGAGACTGCCGTGCGACCTACGAAGCCGTCTTCCTGAACGCGGCCAGCATCCGAGTCACCACACGGCGAGTCACGATTGTTCGTGGCGCCGCCCGCACCTTGCGCTGCACAGCGAGGTGCCTGGCATGCTCTCGTTCGCGCTGCGATGCCGGCCAGCGAGACGCTTTCTTCGCGGACGAGAGCGTGCCTTGTATGTTCGGGTTGCTGGGTAACCCGCCGGCGTATCGTCTAGGGGCTGGGGCGAGGGACTATGCGTGCCTATCTGGCAAACAGACTGCGCCAGAAATTCCCCGTTCCGCCCACCCACCGTCGATGAGGAACTGAGCGTGACCAAGTAACTGGCCAACGCCGATCTGAGTGCAAGTCAACGGCAGGCGGACGCCGCCCCAGCACCTTAATTCTGGAACTGGAGGTGCTG
>JBJMWF010000359.1:0-13536 GCA_045810265.1 Vitreoscilla sp.
CGACTTGCGACGGACCGGCGATCGGGTGCGAGGTCGGGATCGGCGCCGACGCCGCGGCCTGCGGCCCGCCGACGCTGCCGCTGCCCAGGTAGATGTGGTGGAAGTCGTAGGCGCCCGCCGGGTCGATCGCTCGCGCGCGGTCGACCGCCTCGGCCAGATCGAGGCCGGATGGCGCCGCCATCACGGTGAAGGCGTCGTCCAGGCCCTCCAGCGGCTCCTCGCGCAGCGGCCTGAAGCCGCCCGCGAGCAAGGCCTCGCGCGCCGCCGGGCTCGAGGGCTGCGCCAGCACCTCGGCACGCACGATCAATTCGCCGCGCGGATCGCGCTGCAGCTGGCGCCGGTGCGCACGCTCGAGTTGCGCCGCGGCGGCCAGGCGGGCCGTGGCGAGGTCGACTGGCGCCAGTGCCGCGTCGACCGCGGAGTCGAGCCGTTGCAGCGCCGGCGAGCGCGTGATCGGCGACAGGGTCGAGCCCAGCGAGGGCAGGCGAAGCTGGGCCTGGGCTGCGGCGGTCGACATCAACGCGACCATGAGCGCAAGGAATCGGCAAGTTCTGGAGGTCATGTTGGAGATAACGTCGGCGCCATGGAAGAAAATCCATTCCCTCGACGTTTTCCCATCATGTCATGAGCCTGTCGCCCCTTGCGTTGCGTGCGGAGATCGCGGCCCTGCTGCCGCGGCTGCGCCGTTTCGCCCGCAGCGTCACCCGCCACCGGGAGGACGCGGACGACCTCGTGCAGATCGCGGTCGAGCGTGCTCTCAAGCACCTCGATCATTGGCAGGATGGAACCCGACTGGACAGCTGGCTGTTTCGAATCATGAAGAACGCGTGGATCGACGAAGTACGTGCGCGGGGGCGGCGCGACGAGGTGCTGGCGCCCGAGGAGGCCGGCGAGCATGTGGGCTACTCCGAGACGGGCAGCCGCGACATCCGGCTGTCCATCGAGAAGGCGATGGGCCGCCTGCCCGAGGAACAGCGCCTGGCCGTGAGCCTGGTGCTGGTCGAGGGCCTGCCCTACAAGGAGGCCGCGCAGGTGCTCGATATTCCGATGGGCACGCTGACCAGCCGCCTCGCGCGCGGCCGCGACGCGTTGCAGGCGATGCTGGGCGACGGAGACCTCGCGCCATGAACAACGACCACGACCGCATCGCCACCATGGCCTACGTCGACGGCGAGTTGCCGCCGGACGAACACGCCACCTTCGAGGCGCGCCTCGCGCACGAGCCCGCACTCGCGGCCGCGGTGGCGCGCGAACGCGCCTTGCGCGCGCGCCTGCAGTCGGCCTATGCGCCGGCGCTGGACGAGCCGGTGCCCGCCGGCCTGCTGGACCTGCTGGCGATGCCCGAGCCCCTCGCCGCCAACGACGCCGTGGCGATCGGCAGCAACGACGCCCATCGCGCGAGCCTGCCGCATGCGCGCCGCTGGGCCTGGCCGCAGTTCGGCGCCATGGCCGCCTGCCTGGTGCTGGGCGTGCTGTTCGGCACCCGGGTGCTGGCGCCGCATCCGGCCGGCGGCGGCGACACGCTGGCACTCAACGTGGCCAGCGACGGCGCGGTCGTGGCCCAGGGCGCGCTGCGCGACGCGCTCGAGCAGCATGTCGCCGGCACCGTGCTCGATCCGAATTCCAGCGTCGCCGTGGGCCTGACCTTCCGCAATCACGCCAGGCAGTATTGCCGCACCTTCACGCTGGACAACGCGTCCTCGGGCATCGCCTGCAAGCAGCCCGACGGCTGGGTGGTCGCGACCCTGGAGCATTCGGCGGAGGCGCCGGCGGCCTCGGCGAGCGCGGCCGGCGGCTACCGCATGGCCGCGAGTCCGTTGAGCCCGGCGCTGCTGCAGTCCATCGACGCGATGCGCGATGGCGACACGCTGGACGCCGCGGCGGAGAACGCCGCCAAGGCCAGGGGCTGGAAGCCCTGAGCGCTCTTTCGACGGGCTCGGCGAACCGGCGGTTTCAGCGCGGTCCCGCCATCGAGCTCGTCGGACCGCCGGCGCTGCCCGCCAGCAAGTCCTTGGCCGGCGCGACCAGCATCTCGTGCGGCACGTCCACGCCGTTCTTCACGGCAACGACCTCGGCCAGGATGCTGACCGCGATCTCCGGCGGCGTCTTGCTGCCGATGTAGACGCCCACTGGCCCGCGCAGCCGGGCCAGTTCGGTGGCGCCAAGATCGAAATGCTCCTGGAGCCGGCGCCGGCGAGCCTCGTTGTTGCGCCGGCTGCCGATGGCGCCCACGTAGAAGGCCTCGGATTTCAGCGCCTCCAGCAACGCCAGGTCGTCGAGCTTGGGATCGTGCGACAAGGCGATCACCACGCTGCGCGCGTCGGGCCGGAACGTGACCACCGCGTCATCGGGCATTTGCGCGACGACCGTGGCGCCGGCAACGCGCCAGCCAGCCCGCACCTCCTCGCGCGGTTCGCACACGGCCACCTCGAAGCCGCTGAACAAGGCCATCGTGGCCAGGTACTCGGTGAGCTGGCCGCCGCCGATCAACAGCATGCGGTAGCGCGGCCCGAAGGTGTTGACCATCTGGCCGCCGTCGACCCGCAGTTCCTCGGGCCGCTGCGCGGCTTCGTGCACGGCGCGGCCGTCGCGCAGGTCGACCCGCCGCCGCACCAGGCCGCCGCCGGCCAGCTCCTGCAGCATCGCATCGAGTGCCGCCGGATCCGGATCGTGTTCGACCAGCAGTTCCAGCGTTCCGCCACAGGGCAGCCCGAATCGATGCGCCTCGTCGGCGGTGACGCCGTAGGTCACGAAAGCCGGTGCGGTGGGCGTGCTCGTCGGTTGGGACTGCCATTGCTCGCGGTACCGCCAGGCCAGATCATCCTCGATGCAGCCGCCGCTGACCGAGCCGGTGATGCGCCCGCTCTCGGACAGCGCGAGGATCGAGCCGACCGGACGCGGTGACGAGCCCCAGGTGCGCACGACAGTCACCAGCAGCGCGCGCTGGCCGGCGCGCCGCCAGTCGCGCAGGTCGCGCAGCACGATCAGGTCGAGGTTGTCCACGGCGGTCGAGGTCGTCCGTGTTCAGGGCGCGGGACAGGCGGCACCGGTCTGGATCCACGCCGCCACGAGTTCGCCGAACTGCTTCTGGGTGCCGGGCGCCGGCGTGCGCGTGCCGCCCGGATGCCAGCCCCAGCCGACCAGTTCGTCGAAGGCCATGTGGTCGTGGATCTGCTTGAGCGTGCGCTTGCCGTTGCGCGCCGGATCCTTGATCTGCTCGCAGATCTGGCCCAGCGACCTGCCCTGCCAGGCCATCTCGATCGGCGCCACGTGCCACTTGGGCGCGCCCGGCACGCCCGCCGGCTGGAAGTTGGCGGTCTGGTGACAGGTGGCGCAGCGCATCGCGATGGCGCCGTGGTCGTCGGCGCCGCGCACCACGAACGGCAGGTGCAGGTGCATGTCGTCGCCCTGGGTCGGGCGCTGGCCCGCGGGGTGGCAGTTCTGGCAACGCGGGCTTTCGATGACCTTGCCCATCTCGGCGAACAAGGCCTTCGAACGTTCAGCCGGATCGGCGATGGTGGCGAAGTCGCCCGCGGACTTCAGCGCTGGCGCCGGGGTCTGGCCCAGGGCCGGCGAGCCAGCAAACAGCGTCATCAGCACAAGTCCAACAAGAGTCGTCGGCCGCATCGCGCTTCTCCACAAATTTTTCGAAGCACGAGCATACTGCGCGATCGGATTTGGTTCACGGGAGCTTCGCAATGTCTGGTGTTTCACTCAACGTCAACGGCCATTCCCATCACGTCGAGGCCGATCCGCAGACGCCCTTGCTGTGGGTGCTGCGTGACGAGATCGGGCTGACCGGCACCAAGTTCGGCTGCGGCATCGCCCAGTGCGGCGCCTGTACCGTGCACGTCGACGGCCAGACGATGCGCTCGTGCGTGGCGCCGGTCTCGGCGGTCGCCGGACGCAAGGTCACGACCATCGAGGGCCTGCAATCGCGCGCGGCCAAGGCGGTGCAGAAGGCCTGGGTCGATCTCGATGTCGTGCAGTGCGGCTACTGCCAGTCGGGCCAGATCATGTCGGCCACCGTGCTGCTCGAGCAGAACCCCAAGCCCAGCGACGAGGACATCGACCTGGCGATGGCCGGCAACATCTGCCGCTGCGCCACGTACGTCCGCATCCGCGCCGCCATCCATGCGGCGTCGGCCCAGCTCTCGGCCTGAGGAGACCCGCCATGCACCCGATGATGCAAGCCTTTCGCGACGCGCAGCGCGACGGATCCGAAGACCTCGCACTCGCCGCGCCAGTGCGCGAGCCGGCGCCCGCGCGCACGGGCGTCACGCGACGCGATGTGCTCGCCGCCGGCGGCCTGGTGATCGCGGTCGGCGGCTGGCTGCCGCGAGCCGCGTCGGCAGCCGCCCAGGGCCGCGAAGGCAGCGCCGCCAAGGCCGCCTTCGAGCCCAACCAGTTCGTCAGCATCGGCAGCGACAACCTGGTCACCATCGTCAACAAGCATCACGAGATGGGCCAGGGCAACACCACCGGCCTGGCCACGCTCGTTGCCGACGAGCTCGACGCCGACTGGTCGCTGGTGCGCACCGAATACGCAGGTGCCGACGTCAAGCTCTACGCCAACCTGGCCTTCGGCATGCAGGGCACCGGCGGCTCCACGGCGATCGCCAATTCCTACAAGCAGTACCGGACGGCCGGTGCGACGGCGCGCGCGATGCTGGTGTCCGCCGCGGCACAGGCCTGGAACGTCCCGGCCGCGGAGATCCGCACCAGCAACAGCGTGCTGACGCACGCCTCGGGCAAGCGGGCGACCTACGGCGAGATGGCAGCCGCGGCGGCCAGGCAGCCGGTCCCCGACAAGCCGACCCTGAAGACACCGGACCAGTTCTCGCTGATGGGCCGCGAGCACGCGACCCCGCGCGTCGACTCGGCCTCCAAGTGCAACGGCACCGCCACCTACACCGGCGACGTCAAGCTGCCCGGCCTGCTGACCGCGGTCATCGCGTTCCCGCCGTCGTTCGGCGCCAGGATGGTGTCGTTCGATGCGAGCGCGGCCAGGAAGGTCAAGGGCGTCACCGACGTCGTGGCCGTGCCCGAAGGCGTGGCCGTGGTCGCGCGCAACACCTGGGCTGCGCAGAGCGGGCGCAAGGCACTCAAGGTGACGTGGGACGAGACCGCCGGCGCGTCGCTCGATTCCGACGCCCTGCTGACGCACTACCGCGAGCTGGCCGGTCAGCCCGGCACGCCGTTCGCGAAGCCCGCGCCCGCGACCGGTCCTGCACCGGCGACCGCCCGCACGGTCGAGGCCATCTACGAATTCCCGTTCCTGGCCCATGCGCCGATGGAGCCGCAAAGCTGCGTCGCGTGGCTGCACGACGGCATGCTCGAGACCTGGGCCGGCCACCAGTTCCCGACCCTGGACCATCAAGCCGCCGCCAAGGCCGCAGGGCTGCCCCTGGACAAGGTCAAGCTGCATTCGCTGATCTCGGGCGGCAGCTTCGGCCGCCGCGCCAACGCCTGGAGCGACTTCACCGTGGCTGCCGTCAACGTGGCCGTCGCGATCAAGGGCCGGGCGCCCGTGCGCCTGCAGTACACGCGCGAGGACGACATGAGCGCCGGCCTGTATCGCCCGATGGCCGTGCATGCCGTCACGGTCGGGCTGTCCGACGCCGGCAAGGTGGCTTCGTGGAAGCATGCGGTCGTGATCCAGTCCATCCTGGCCGGCACGCCGATGGCGATGATGATCAAGGATGGCGTCGATCCGACATCGGCCGAGGGCGTCTCGCCCACGGCCTACGACCTGCCGATGATGGACGGCCAGTTGCATTCGCCCGCCCTTCCGGTGCGGCCGCTGTGGTGGCGCTCGGTGGGCAACACGCACACGGCCTACGTGATGGAGACCATGATGGACCGGCTCGCGCAGGCCGCGAACCAGGATCCCCTGGCCTTCCGCCTCGCGCTGCTGGAGAAGAACGCGCGTGCCACGCGTGTGCTCAAGCTCGTGGCCGACAAGGCCGGCTGGGGCAAGGCCATGCCCGCCGGCTCGGCCCAGGGCATCGCACTGCACGAATCGTTCGGTACCGCGGTGGCGCAGGTGGCCGAGGTGACCTTGAAGGACGGCAAGGTGCACGTCGATCGCGTCTTCTGCGCGGTCGATTGCGGCGTGGCGGTCAACCCGGACGTCATCCGTGCCCAGATGGAAGGCGGCATCGGCTTCGCGCTGGGCGCGCTCTACTACAGCGAGATCGAGCTGAAGGCCGGCCGGCCGGTGCAGCGCAACTTCGACCAGTACAAGGCGCTGCGCATCTACGAGATGCCGGCCATCGAGGTCTTCATCGTCCCCAGCACCGATGCGCCGACGGGCGTCGGCGAGCCGGGCGTGCCGCCGCTGGCGCCCGCGGTGGCCAACGCCGTGGTGCGCGCGGGCGGGCCCGCGGTGCTGCGCTTGCCGTTCGCGCGCTCGGGGCTGGTCTCGACCTGATCCCCGCGCGACGCGGTGGCGCCGTCAGCGCATCGGCTGGCGGGCCGTCCACGCCGCGAACAGCCGGTGCAGCTGTTCCAGGCCGTCGGTCAATGCCGCCGGCCCGGGCTGCAGGATGTCGCACGACTTGATCTCGTGGAGCTCGCCGTTGGCCACGGCCGGCACGTCGGCCCAGCCTGGCCGTGCGGCCACGTTCGCGCCGCGAAATTTCTTGCCGCACCAGCTGCCCACGATCAGGTCGGGTGCGCGTCGCGGCGGTTCGCCGAGTTCATGCACGATGCGATCCTTGCCGCCGGCCTTGAGCCCGAGTTCGGCGAAGACGTCGATGCCGCCCGCGATCGCGATCAGCTCCGAGACCCAGCGGATCGCGCTGATCATCGGATCGTCCCACTCCTCGAAGTAGACGCGCGGCCGGCGCGGCCAGGCGGCCGAAGCCGCGGCGATCTCCGCGTGGCGAGCCTGGCAGGCCGCGATCCATGCCTCGGCGCGCTCGCTTGCCTGCACCAGGCCGGCGACCAGGCGCAGCGTCGCGAAGATCTCGGCGACGCTGCGCTGGTTGGTGACGAACACGTTCAGGCCGGCGCGGATCAGCTTGTCGGCCAGCGCGGCCTGCATGTCGGAAAAGCCGATCACCAGGTCGGGCTCGAGGGCGACGATCTTGTCGATCTTGCCGTCGAGGAAGGCTGACACGCGCGGCTTCTCGTCGCGCGCGCGGCGCGGCCGCACCGTGTAGCCGGAGATGCCGACGATGCGGTGCTCCTCGCCGAGCAGGTACAGCCACTCGGTGGTTTCCTCGGTGAGGCAGACGATGCGTTGCGGGCCGTTCATGCGCGCATTGTCGCCGCTGGACTCGTGCCATCGATCAAGCGCAGCACCGCTGCCAGCTCCCCGTGCGAGCGGTGGCCCTTCTCCGGGCTCCTCGCCGATTTGCGAGGCGCCGGTCGTCCAAAGCCGTTGACTCACCGGGTCGATCCAGGAGGTGTCTGGCATCGCGTCGAGTCGCCGCGACTGATGCGGCCATCGAAACACAGCCGGCCGGCGAGGCGGCGCGCTGCCTGACGCCGGCCCCGTGGGATCGGTGCCAGGCACCTCGGTCTGCGGCCCGAGCGCTGCCGCCGCTTCGGTCAGAGCGCCCGCAGCTCGTCGACCCGCGCCTTGTACCAGCTCAGGCTGTCCCAGAACAGCGTCCATCCGACCGCGTCGAGGTGATCGAAGCCGGCCAGCTCGCCGCGGTAGTTCCAGGCGCCGGCCTGAGGCGTGCCGCCGTTGCTGATGTCGCGCACGATGACTGATCGCTTGTAGATCGTGCCCGAGGCGTTCATCGCCCAGGTGGGCGCCTTCTGCGCGATCGTGTTGACCACCGCGTCGCTGGGGAACCACGCGCTGTCGGCCACCGGCGGCATGGGACGCGAATCGCGGGCGTAGTTGCCCATGAAGCCTGGGCCCGCGAACGCGCCAATCAGCGGGTTCGTGTCCAGGTCGGGATACGACCAGCCGGTCAGGATGCCGGTGTAGCTCGAGTTGGTCACCCACGAGAAATAGGTGACGTTGGGCTGGTCCTTGACCCAGTCGTTCTCGGCCATCGCGCCGGCCGGCGACAGGTCGTAGGGCGACAGGTCCTTCACGCCCGAGTTCCACAGCGGGATGCTGGTGACGCGGTTCACGTAGGCGCTGAAGCTCTCGCCCGCCGCCTGCGGGCCCACGCCCCATTGATCGAGCTTGAAGTCGTAGATCTCGTTGCCGCCAGTCGCGCCCGAGATGCCCGCGATGCCGGTCACCAGCTGCTGCACGAACGGCACCCAGTCGACGATGCGATAGGCCAGCGTGGTGCCGTCGTTGGGCGTCGCGATGGTCGTCACGCTGCGCACCCAGTTGGCGTTGACGGCGTACGGGAACAGCGACGGATTGGCCGGCGCGCCGTTGGCCGCGAGCAGTTGCACCAGCATGCGCGCGGTCTGGCCGCCCATGCTGTGCGAGACCAGGTGCACCGGGTGGCTGGCGTCCCAGGCCGGATACAGCCCGGGGTAGCAGGTGCGGCCGTTGTGGAAATAGCTCTCCGGGCGCTCGAGATGGCCGTTCGCCGCGGCGTGCAGCGCGCCGTAGTCGACGCAGCCGCCCTTGATCTGGTAGAAAAGTTCGGTGGCGCGATCCCAGTTCGAGCTGAAGGGCCCGACCACCGCGGTGGCCACCAGCTGGTTCGAGTACTTGGCTTGCAGCTGCGTCTGCAGGTCCGTGAGGCCGCCCCAGTACTTGTAGCCCAGCAGCTCGTTGCGGCCGAAGCCGGCGAAGCCGTGGACGAGGATCACGGGCGCATTGTTGGCGGCCAGCGTCGGCAGCGCGGCCGAGCCAAGGGACAGGAAGGCGCATGCGGCAGCCGCATGCCTGAGGGCACGAGTCGTGTTCATGGTCATCTCCGGGGTTTCTTGTGAGGAAGGGAAACCTCCGGCGCGACTCGCCAGGGCTCCCGAGGGCCGTCGACATCGCGGACGCTGCTTGTGCGTCGCACGGACGTCGGCGCGATCCAGGCGACCCTCGTGAGGTCGCCTCGAGATGCTGTTCCTGTCCGCGTCCGTGCACACTGGCCGCGCCGGCCAAGCTGTTGTCCGCGCCATCGTCGTGTTGCCTGGCGGCACCGCCGTGGGCGCTCGCTAACCCGAAGCATTCCCGCCGGACGAGCGGGGACAATCCGGCCATCGACTCCAGGAACCCCGATGGCCCTCGCCCCGACCGTGCCGACGAACACGCGCCCACCCGCGCCGCATCCGTTCCTGTTCCTGATCCTGTTCGTGCCCTTCGGCGCGGTGCCCGGCTTTCTGACGGTGGCGCTGGCCTACGAGCTCAAGAAGAAGGGCATCGACACCGGCGACATCGCCATCCTGGTCGGCCTGAGCTACATCTGCCTGCTGTTCCGATGGGTCTGGGCGCCGCTGGTGGACACGCTGCTCACGCGCAAGATCTGGTACGTCGGCTCGACATTGCTGTGCGGCCTGGGCCTGTGGATGGCGGGGCGCGCCGCCACGGGGCAGCAGCCGTCGCTGGTGCTGATCAGCGCCTCGCTGGCGATGAGCACCTTCATGTCGACGCTGCTCGCCATGGCCGTCGAGAGCCTGATGGCCGCCACCATTCCCGACGAACGGCGCGGCAGCGCGGGCGGCTGGTCACAGGCGGGCAATCTCGGCGGCCAGGGGCTGGGCGGCGGCCTGGCCTTGTGGCTGATCGAGAGCTGCGGCATGAGCGAGGCCCAGTCGGGCGCCACGCTGGCGCTGGTATGCGTGCTGTGCTGCCTGGCGCTGCGCTGGGTCGACGACAGCAAGCCCTTGTTGAAGGTGGAGGGCCACGTCGAAGCCGCCGGCCACCTGGGCGTCGCGGCCAACCTCAGGGCCATCGGCAGCGACCTGTGGGACCTGCTGCGCTCGCGCATCGGCATCCTGGCGCTGTTGATCTGCCTGCTGCCGATCGGCAGCGGCGCCGCGCAGAACCTGTGGTCGCCGATCGCCGGCGAATGGCATGCGTCGGCGGATGTCGTCGCCTTCGTCACCGGCGCGATGAGCGGCCTGATCTCGGCGGCCGGCTGCCTGGCGGGCGGCTGGCTGTGCGACCGCATGGATCGCAAGCTGGCTTACTGCCTGTTCGGCCTGGTGGTGGCGGCGGTCGCCATCGGCATGGCGTTGTGCCCGCGCACGTCCAATCAATATGTCTTCTGGACGTCCGCCTACGCGTTCGCCGTCGGCCTGTGCTACGCCGCCTACTGCGCGGTGGTGCTCGAGGCCATCGGCCAGACCGCCGCGGCCACCAAGTTCAGCTTCCTGTCCGCGGTCTCCAACACGCCCATCATGGTGATGACCTTCGTCGACGGGGCCGCCAATACCCGTTGGGGTACCAGCGGCATGCTGTGGACGGACGCCTTGTGCGGCGTCGCGGGCCTGGCGGTGTTCGCGCTGGTGGCCGGCAGCACGCGGCGCAGGACAGCGGCACCGGTACTGGCCAAGAGCGCATGAGGCCTCGGCGTCCGCCGCGCGCGTGACGCCCGCGCGAGCGGGGCCTACAGCCGCTCGACGGCCGGCAGCACCGTGCCGCAGCAATCCCCGAAGCCGATGCGCCGCGCACCTTCGGCCTCGCAGAAGCCGCGCAGGATCACGCAATCGCCGTCCTGCAGGAAGGTGCGCGTCTCGCCGTTGCCGAGCGCGAAAGGGAGCTTGCCGCCCTGGCTCAGCTCCAGCAGCGAGCCCCCCTGGTTCGCGCCGGGGCCGCTTTGCGTGCCGCTGCCCATCAGGTCGCCAGGCTGCAGGTTGCAGCCGTTGCTCGCGTGGTGGGCCAGCAGTTGCGCGGGCGTCCAGTAGGCATCGGCGAAGGAACTGGACGAGACGCGCACGGCCGCCTGGCCCTGAGCACGCATCTGGCTGGTCTGGATCCAGACCTCCAGGCCGATCGCGATCGCGCCGCGTTCGCGGTTGGTCGCGGAGTCGAGATAGGGCATGGGTTGCGGGTCGCCCGGGTCACGCGTGAACGGGGCGCGAAACGGCGCCAGCGCCTCCATGGTGACGATCCACGGCGAGATCGTGGTGGCGAAGTTCTTGGCCAGGAAGGGCCCCAGCGGCTGGTACTCCCAGGCCTGCACGTCGCGCGCCGACCAGTCGTTGAGCAGCGTCGCGCCGAACAGCGAGGCCTCGGCCTGCGCCATGTCCAGCGGCATGCCCGGCGCGTTGGGCGGTCCGACGAAGAAGCCCAGCTCAAGCTCATAGTCGACGCGGCGCGACGGCGCGAACACCGGGGCGTCGCCCTCGCCCTTGGTCTGGCCCCAGGGGCGCGGGAAACGCTGGCCGCTGACGTCGATCGACGAACTGCGGCCGTGATAGCCGATCGGCAGCCACTTGTAGTTCGGCAGCAGCGGGTTGTCGGGACGGAACAGCTTGCCCACCGCCGTCGCGTGGTGGATGCCGGTGTAGAAGTCGGTGTAGTCGCCGATGCGGCAGGGCAGCGCCATCTCGGCCTCGTCGCGCGGCATCAGCAGCGTCTGGGCTTTCGCGCGCCACAGCGATGCGGTGCCCGAGGGTTGCGCCGACAGTCCTTCGAACAGCGCTTGGCGCAGCGCGATGCGCGCGGCGCGGCCCTGCGCCATGAAGCCGTTCAGGTCGCCCTGCGCCAGCGCGCCGAGCAGCACCGCGATCTGCGGGTCAAGATGGCCCAGGGCAGCCAGGTCGAGCACCTCGTCGCCGATCGCCACGCCGATGCGCAGCGGCTGCTGCGTGCCGGCGCGCCGGAAACGGCCGAAGGGCAGGTTCTGGATCGGGAAGTCGGTGTCCGCTGCATTGGCAGAAGAGACCCAGCTCTGCGCCTGGGGCGCGTGCGTGAAGTCCAGCATGTCAGGCCTTGAAGTTGTCTTGCAGCGGTGCCCAGCAATCGGCGTACGACCTGTCCAGATGGCCGCCGTTCAGCGCAAATGCGGTGGGCCGCAGCCGCCAGCGGCTCTCGACCATGAAGGCCAGCGTGTTGTCGAGCTTGCGCGGCGCGAGGTCGGCCTTGCTGGCCTTGTCGAACGCGTCGGCATCGGGGCCGTGCGGCACCATGCTGTTGTGCAGCGACAGCCCGCCCGGCCGGAAGCCTTCCTCCTTGGCGTCGTACTGGCCATGCACCAGGCCCATGCACTCGCTCATCACGTTGCGGTGGAACCAGGGCGGACGGAAGGTGTCCTCGGCCACCATCCAGCGCGGCGGAAAGATCACGAAGTCGCAGTTGGCCCAACCCGGCGTATCGGACGGCGAGGTCAGCACGGTGAAGATCGACGGATCGGGATGGTCGAAGCTGACGCTGCCGATCGTATTGAAGCGGCGCGTGTCGTACACGTAGGGCACGAGGTTGCCGTGCCAGGCAACGACGTTGAACGGCGAGGCCGCCGCCGGTGCGCGCCACAGCGCACCGCCGAACTTGCGCACCAGCTCCCAGGCTTGCGCCGGGCCGTCGTCGTAGGCGGCGTGCGGCGCCAGGAAGTCGCGCGTGTTGGCCAGGCCGTTCGAGCCGATCGGGCCCAGCTCCGGCAGGCGGAAGGCGGCGCCGTAGTTCTCGCAGACATAGCCGCGCACCGCTGCGCCGTCGACCGCCGGATCGACCTTGAACAGCATGCCGCGCGGCAGCAGCACGATCTGGCCCGGTGCCGCGTGCAGCACGCCCAGCTCGGTGGTGACGCGCAGGGCGCCTTCCTGCGGGATCAGCAGCAGCTCGCCGTCGACGTCGACGAACGCGCGATTGCCCATCGGCCGGCTGGCGCCGTACAGGTGCACGGCGACGCCGGTCTGCGCGTCCGGATCGCCGTTGAGCACCATGGTGCGCAGGCCGTCGACGAAGTCGAGCGACTCGGGCGGCAGCGGGATCGGGTGCCAGCGCAGCGGGTCGGGCGGGATGTCGACGCCGTCCCGGGCGCCGGTCTTGAGCAGCGCGTGCCCCAGCGGCGCATAGGGGCCGCTGCGCACCGAGGGCTGGCGGCGGTAGAGCCAGGTGCGCTGGTTGGCGTGGCGCGGCGCGGTGAAGGCGGTGCCCGACAGCAGCTCGGCATAGAGGCCGAACGGCGCGCGCTGCGGGCTGTTGCGGCCCTGCGGGAGTGCGCCGGGCACCGCCTCGCTGCTGAAGTGGTTGCCGAAGCCGCCGTGCAGGCCTTCGGCTGGCGTGGACGAGCCCGTCATCGTTTCACCTTTGTTGAATCGATTCACCAATGCTGAATCGTGCGGCTATCATAGACAGGTCGCCCCGCCCTGTCCACGCGCCATCTCCCTTCATCCTGCCCGCCGTGACCACTGCCCGCCCGACCAAGCCGACGCGCGACTCCGATTCGCGCGGCATCCAGAGCATCGAAGTGGGCGGCCGCCTGCTGCTGGCGCTGGCGCACCACGGCCAGCCCCTGGCATTGAAGGATCTGGCCGCGGCCGCGGACATGAGCGCCGGCAAGGCGCACCCCTACCTGGTGAGCTTCATCAAGCTGGGCCTGGTCGAGCGCGAGACCGAGGGCGGCCGCTACGGCCTGGGCCCGCTGGCGCTGCAGATGGGCCTGATCGGCCTGCAGCAGTACGACCCGGTGCGCCTGGCCACCGAGCGCATCGACGAGCTCGCTC
>JBJMWF010000360.1:0-9247 GCA_045810265.1 Vitreoscilla sp.
CACCGAGTACGGCAACGCGCTCAAGGGCGCCCGCATCGCCGGCAGCCTGCACATGACGATCCAGACCGGCGTGCTGATCGAGACGCTGCAGGCGCTCGGCGCCGAAGTGCGCTGGGCCTCGTGCAACATCTACTCGACGCAGGATCACGCGGCCGCCGCGCTGGTGGTGGCCGGCACGCCCGTGTTCGCCTACAAGGGCGAGACGCTGAAGGACTACTGGGACTACACCCACCGCATCTTCGAGTTCGGCGCCAAGGGCGGCGACAACGAAGGCCCGAACATGATCCTGGACGACGGCGGCGACGCCACGCTGCTGATGCACCTGGGCCAGCGCGCCGAGAAGGACATCTCGGTGATCGCCAGTCCGACCAGCGAGGAAGAGCGCGAGCTGTACGCCGCGATCAAGGCCAAGCTGGCGGTCGATCCGACCTGGTACACGCGCAAGAGCGCCCAGATCATCGGCGTGACCGAGGAGACGACCACCGGCGTGCACCGCCTCAACCAGATGTCGGCCAAGGGCACGCTGCTGTTCCGCGCGATCAACGTCAACGACTCCGTCACCAAGAGCAAGTTCGACAACCTGTACGGCTGCCGCGAGTCGCTGGTCGACGGCATCAAGCGCGCGACCGACGTGATGGTGGCCGGCAAGGTGGCCGTGGTGGCCGGCTACGGCGACGTGGGCAAGGGCTCGGCACAGGCGCTGCGCGCGCTGTCGGCGCAGGTCTGGGTGACCGAGATCGACCCGATCAACGCGCTGCAGGCCGCGATGGAAGGCTACCGCGTGGTGACGATGGACGACGCCGCGGCGCTGGGTGACATCTTCGTCACCTGCACCGGCAACAAGAACGTCATCACGTACGAGCACATGAACGCGATGAAGGAGCAGGCCATCGTCTGCAACATCGGCCACTTCGACAACGAGATCGACATCGCCTCGCTCGAGCACTGCAAGTGGGAGGAGATCAAGCCGCAGGTCGACCACGTGATCTTCCCGAACGGCAAGCGCATCATCATGCTGGCCAAGGGCCGCCTGGTGAACCTGGGCTGCGGCACGGGCCATCCGAGCTACGTGATGTCCTCGTCGTTCGCCAACCAGACGATCGCCCAGGTCGAGCTGTTCACGCGCCCCGAGGCCTACCAGGCCGGCAAGGTCTACGTGCTGCCCAAGCACCTGGACGAGAAGGTGGCGCGCCTGCAGCTGTCCAAGCTCAACGCCAAGCTGACCGAGCTGACCGAGGAGCAGGCCGCGTACATCGGCGTGCAGAAGTCGGGTCCCTACAAGCCCGATACGTACCGGTACTGATCGCCCAGGCCGGAGGTGTCTGGCGCTGCCTCCATGCGGCCCGAGGTGTGTGGCACTGCCTTCCTCCGCGTCAAGCCGTGAGCGAAAGCAGTACGGCTGATCGCGCAGGAAGGCAGTGCCTGACGCCGATCCCGGCGGGGCCGGCGTCAGGCACCGCCTCGAATCGCGGGCGGCACCTTCGCCTGAAGCCAAGGCCCCAGCGCGATTCGAGGCGATGCCAGACACCTGCGGGCCTGCCGCCTCCTCGTGCGAAACCATTTTCCGGAACGACTCATGATCAAGGTTCCTGTCAGCCTCGAATTCTTCCCGCCCAAGACGCCCGAAGGCATCACCAAGCTGGCGGCGGCGCGGGCCGAGCTGTACGCGCTCAAGCCGGAGTTCTGCTCCGTCACCTACGGTGCGGGCGGCTCGACGCAGATGGGCACGCTGCAGGTGGTGCAGGCGATCCGCGACGAAGGCGTCGTCGGCGTGCCGCACTTCACCTGCATCGGCGCCACGCGCGCGAGCGTGGGCGAGACACTGGACGGCTTCAAGGCCGTGGGCCTGAAGCGCCTGGTCGCACTGCGCGGCGACCTGCCGAGCGGCTCGGGCAGCTTCGGCGAGTTCCGCTACGCCACCGAGCTGATCGAGGCGATCCGCAAGCACTCCGACGACCACTTCCACATCGAGGTCGCCGCCTATCCCGAGACGCATCCGCAGGCCCGGTCGCCCGAGGCCGACCTGAAGGCGTTCGCCTCCAAGGTGGCCGCCGGCGCGAACTCGGCGATCACGCAGATGTTCTTCAACGCCGATGCCTACTTCCGCTTCGTCGACGAGGTGCGCGCCATGGGCATCACGGTGCCCATCGTGCCCGGCATCATGCCGATCACCAACTCCAGCGGCCTGATGCGCTTTGCCGACAACACCGGCTGCGAGATCCCGCGCTGGATCCGCCTGCGGCTGCAGTCGTTCGGCGACGACGCCAAGTCCATCAAGGCCTTCGGCCTCGATGTGATGGCCGCGCTGTGCGAGCGGCTCATCGCCGGCGGCGCGCCGTCGCTGCACTTCTACACGATGAACCAGTCGGCCCCGACGCTGGCGCTGGCGTCGGCCCTGGAGCGCTAGAACGGGCGAGGCTGCGCCGTCTCCGGCCAAGCCTCGCGCGTGCGTCAGCTGCGATCGTGCAGCCCGTCAGCGTCGACGCGCACCTTCTCGCCCACCGCCGGCGCGGTGGACTCGCGCACAGTGCGCCAGGTGCCGTCCTCCATGTGCACCCTCACGTCATAGGCGGTGGAGGTGCGCTCGTGCTTCTCGATGGCGTTGCCCAGCAGGCCGCCGCCGACCGCCCCCACCACGCCACCCAGCGTGCGGTTGTGGCTGCCGGCGATGCGGTTGCCCACCAGGGCGCCGCCGACGCCGCCGGCGACCGCACCGACGCCGTTGTTCTGGCCCTGCACCTTCACGGCGGTGACCGAGTCGACGACGCCGCATTCATGGCAGGTCGCCGCGGCGACCTGGCGGTCACGGTGCTGCTGGCGCTGCTGGTCGACGTCCGTGTCCCGATCGGCGCGCGGCGGCGGTTCACGCAAGGCGCGTTCGCGGCGAGCGTCCTGGCGCTGCTGGTCGCGGCGGCCCTGCTCGTAGCCGCGATCGTTCTGCGCGACCACGACCGGTGCCTGTGCGGGCGCCGCGACGACCGGCGCCGGCGCGGCGGTGGCCACCGGCGCCGGAGCCGGTGCGGTGGCCGGTGCCGGCAGCGACGCGGCCGACATCTGCGACGGGGCCGGCGGCGGCGCGACGTCCTGGCCGCTCCTGGAGCAGGCGGCAAGGCCGAGGACCGCGGACGCGACCAGGGCCAGTTGGAAATTGCGAAGGCGGGTGGGGCTGTTGCTCATGGGAGTCTCCTGTTTCCGTCGAGCGCAGGCCAGCGGCCGGCGCGTGTCTCCTCCACAGGCGATTGACATGCCCGTCTACCCGGCCATTGCAACGTCCGGATGCCTTGCCGTCGAGTTCGGCCGCTTCCTCGCGGGGCACGCCACCCATGAAAAAAGGGCGCTCGCCGATTGGCGAACGCCCCGTTCATCTGGAAACAACTCGGTTTACGGGTTGCTCGGCGTTTGCGGCACCCCGGCGGCCTTGTAGCCGGTCATCCCGAAGAGCTTGCGCACGTCGGGACTGCCGTTGCCGTACACGTAGTTGTAGTTGTAGCTGGGGAAACTGTCAGGCACCACGCCGTTGTAGCCGGGGTTGTTGCGGTGGTAGAGCTGCAGGGCCGTGGGCGCGTGCGTGCCGCCCGCCAGTGTCTGCAGGGCGCCGGCACCGTAGAGGTAGTAGTTGGCGTTACCCAACCGGTGGTTCTTCTTGCCCAGCTGTTGCTCGAACAGCGCCAGTGCACCGACGAATTCGGGCGATGACACCGACGTGCCGATGACCCCGAAGAATCCGCCGGCCACCGGATCGTCGTGGTTGTAGGCGACGACGACGGCGCTGTCGTCGGGATCGCAGCTCACGGCCAGGCCGGGGCAGCCGCCCACCTGCATGCCCACGTCCGGGATGGTGCGCCACCTGGCCGAGCCGGTATTGGCCAGCCATTGATACGCCGGCTTCTTGAAGACCACGCTGACGCCGCCGCCCGCGCCCCAGTAGCCGCCCGAGACGTCGGCCCCCAGGCCGTAGACATCGTAGGGCGCCTCAGGGTCGGCGTTGGCGCTTTCGCGCACATAGGCCGAGTCCAGGCTGGTCGTGGACGAGGTGGTGACCAGGTTGCCGCCACCGACGGCGGTCACGGACGGGTCGCCGGCGGGCGTGCTGATGCTGGGCACGAAGGTGGCGGTCGTGCTGCCGTTGAAGTAGTCGACCGACGGGCACTCGAGGCCCGCCTCGTCCCCGGAGCTGGCCACGAAGGTGATGCCTTGCGCATTGCCCTGCTGGAACAGGTCGTGGTACTGCTGCAGGATGTAGGTGTAGTCGGTGCCGCCGTTGTACGCGGCCGTGTAGGCGAGCTCGCAGCCGCCGAACGAGGAATTGACGATGTCGTACTTGTTGGAGTCGATGATGTACTGGTAGCCGTCCATGATGTGGTCGTCGGACAGGTCGGGAATGCTGACCAGCGTCACCTTGGCACCCGGCGCGCCGCCCAGCACCTGCTGCACATCGAGGCTGGCCTCCACCGAGCCGTAGCCGTCCGTGACGCCGCCGCCGTCCACCGGCACCGTCGTCACGCTGGGCGCGGGCTTGCCGGTGATGGCGGTGAACTTCTCGTGGTTGAACATCGCCGCGACGTCGTTCGGGAAGATCAGGTCGGCCATCAGCACGGCCACGCTGACGCCGCTGCCGTCGGTGCTCGCGCTGTAGGCCGGATAGTCGTACGCCTGCTTCAGGTCGTCGAACCAGTACGGGCCGGTGGGGCTGTAGCGGTTGTCGCCGGCGGCCTTGGGCGCCAGGCCGGTGACGCGCGCATGGACGCGGTGCTGCGGCAGCGCATCCAGGCCCGTGACACGCAGCTCGATGGCAGCCAGCTCGCTCGGCAGTTGCAGCGCCTGCCGCGCCTGGAAGCGCGTGTGGGAGCGGCTCTTGACCTTGAGCAGTGGCGTGCTGAAGGCCTGCTCGACGGCCGCGGCGCTACCGCTGACGCGCACGCCGTGCGCGCTGCTCGACACGATGGTCAGTCCACGCGCGGTGAGCGCATCCTTGACGGCGGCGACGTCCTCGGGCTTGGGGCCGAAGCGCGCCATGAACTCGGCCGGCTGCAGCCAGTGCTGATAGTGCGGCGAGGACTTGTCGTGCAATTGCGCCAGCAGGCCGTCCAGATCGTTCTGGTGCCGCAGCGGCAGGTAGACGCCGAACTCGACCCGGTCCTGCGCGGCCGCGGCCGTGACCGTGGCGGGCGCCTCGACGACATGCCCGATGGAGGCGCCGGGGGTCGCGGACAGCGCGGCCTGGCTGGTGAAGACACCGGCGGCGGCCAGTGCGGCGGCCGTCATCCTGTTGATTCGCATGGAAGACCTCTCGTGGTGAGGAACAAGGACTGGAGATCAGTCCGGGTGACCGAAAAGTCTGGGCGCCGTGCCGGGCGCTGTCAACGAACGTGGGGGTCGAAATGTGGGACGTGGTATCCCGATGCGGGTTTGCGAGTCGACCGGCTGTGGCGGGTCAGGGAAAGCGTCCAGGGCGCTGTCACGGCGGCGTCACGCCGGCTCATGACACTGCTGCGACGTTTGGGCGCCGCAAGGGTGCGTCCGAGGATGCCGCGCCGGAGTCGTTCGGCTCACTACAACAATGGATCTCCCGATGCCGACCTTCTCGTCGACGATCGCGCACGCGCGCGCCCCGTTCCTTCTCGTTCCGCTGCTGGCCGCGCTGGCCGCGACCCCGGCCCAGGCCGCCGGCTTCACCGTCAACGGCACGTCGAGCACGGCGCAGACGCTGTCCGGCGGCATCGGGTCGGTCACCGCAGGCAGCAAGCTCGACGTGCATGACGGCAGCGTCGCCATCACCGTCACCGGCAACAACGCGACGATCGACAACCAGGGCACGATCCTGCAATCGGGCGCGGGCGCCAACGCTGCCCGGGCGATCCGCGACAACACCGGCGTCAGCAACCTGATCATCAACAACGGCAGCGCCAGCAACGCGGCCGCGCTGATCCAGACGGCCGACGGCGACGTCATTCAGATGAACAAGGCCAAGTCCAGCGCCACGCTGAACAACTACGGCTCGATGATCTCGCTGAACGCCTCGGCCGGCGGCAGCCAGGCCGTCGACTTCAACGCCATGACCGGCGCCAACACCGTCAACAACTACGCCACCGGCTTGCTCAAGGCGCTCGAGGCCGACGCCGTGCGTCCGGGCCTGAACGGCGTCGTCAACAACTGGGGCACGATCCGCTCGATCACGACGGCCGGCAACAGCAGCGACGGCGTGGATGCGCAGAACAACTCCGGCGTCACGATCAACAACAACGCCGGCATCATCGAAGGCGGCCGCCACGGCATCACCGGCGGCGCGGCCGACGCCAACGCGGCGTTCGCGATGATGGTGACCAACCTGTTCGGCGCGACGATCCGGGGCGACAACGGCTCGGGCATCAACATCGACGGCCTCAACGCCAAAGAGCTGGTCACCGTCCACAACGCGGGCACCATCATCGGCAATGGCGTGACCGGCGACGGCGATGGCGTCGACGTGGACGGCTTGGTCAATCTCGTCAACACGGGCGTGATCCGCTCGCTCAACGCGGTCGATCCGGCAGGCGCGTTCAGCGAAGGCCTCAGCGTGGGCGGCGGCTCGATCACGAACTCGGGCGCGATCGAGGGCCTGGTCGCGGCGGGCAACGCCAACGCCAAGGGCATCGGCATCACGCTGACCGGCAACGACCTGACGGCCACGACCCGTGACGGCATCTACGGCAACGCGACGGTCACCAACCAGGCCGGCGGCCTGATCCGGGGCGGCAACAGCTCGGCCATCGTCGTCAAGGGCAACCCGACGGCGTTCAGCGCGACGATCAACAACAACGCCGGCGCCGCGATCCAGGGCGGCGGCGCCAGCGATGCGGCTATCCAGGCCGGCGCCGATCCGGTCACCGTCAACAACGCCGGCAGGATCGACGGCAGCAGCAGCGGCCGAGCCTTCGCCGGCGGCGCCGGCAACGTGGTCTTCAACATCACTGGCGGCTCGGCCGTGGTGCTGGGCGACATCGACGGCGGCGCCGGCGTGGCCAACAAGATGACCATCAGCCCGGGCGCGGGCAACAGCTTCGCCTACGCCTCGGGCATCTCCAACTTCAACACCGTCGAGGTGGTCACTGGCACGGTGACCCTGTCGGGCAGCAACTCCTACACCGGCACGACCATCGTCGACGCCGGTGCCCGGCTGGTGCTGGACGGCGCCAACCGCCTGGCCGCCGGCAGCAAGCTCGACCTCGAGGGCGGCATGCTGCGGCTGGTCGACGTCCACGGCGCCAACGGCCAGGAATTCGCGGCGGTGTCGTTCGGCAAGGACTCGGCGATCGACCTGGGCGACTCGTCGCTGACCTTCGACGCGCTGGGCGCCGTCGTCGCCGGCACGACGCTGAGCGTGACCGACTACCTGGCCTCGACCTCGCCCGCCTACGCGCTGCGATTCCTCGGCGACCTGACCGGCAACGCCGCCTTCCTGGCGCTGATGGGCGACACGACCATCGACGGCGCTGCCGCCGCCTACCGTTTCGACGGCGTCTACACCGACGTCACGGCGGTGCCGGAGCCGTCCAACGTCGCGCTGCTGCTGGCCGGGCTGGGCCTGCTGGGCACGGCCGCGCGCCGTCGCACGAAGGCGCCGGACGCCTGAGCGCGCCCACCAGCACCGCACCCAAAGGCCTTGGGCCCCTTTTTTCAGGTCATCGCCGATGTGCGGGCTGGTTCGAGGTCGTCGGCATGCCTGGTCGGTGCTGGAGGTGTCTGGCATCGCATCGAGTCGCCGCGATTGGTCCCCACCATCGGACCAATGGCGACCGGCGGCTCGGTGCGGTGCCTGACGCCGGCCCCGACGGGATAGGCGCCAGGCACGCTCTCGTCCGCGATGAAGGGGCCCCGCTCGTTGACACCGCGGCGCGAACGAGAACATGCCAGGCACCTCGGTCAGGTCTTGGTCGAGGCGCCCGGCGTGACTCGACCCGACGCCGCCTTCTCGTTGTCGCTGGGTACTCCCGCAGATCGGCGAAGAACCTTTTTTCATGCTCGAAGCGGGCCGGGCGCCCGGCGGCGCGCTGGGCGGGCGCTTGAAACCCCCGCTGCTGGCCCCCATGTGGCGCTCGGGCGACAATACGCGTTTCCGCCGCCACGCCGCGCGGATCTGCGGATGCGCCCCATCGCGGCTGCGCTGCCTGCTCCCTTCGAACCCAGACTCAATCGGGCACTACCCATGGAAAAGCAAACTCTCTCATTCCAGGCCGAGGTCAAGCAGATCCTGCACCTGGTCACGCATTCGCTGTACTCGAACAAGGAAATCTTCCTGCGCGAGCTCGTGTCGAACGCATCGGATGCGTGCGACAAGCTGCGCTTCGAGGCGATCGACCATCCGCAGTTCCTCGAAGACGCGCCCAACCTGGAAGTGCGCATCTTCTTCGACGCCGAGAACAAGACGCTGACCATCCGCGACAACGGCATCGGCATGTCGGCCGAGGAGGCCGTGGCGCACCTGGGCACGATCGCCAAGAGCGGCACCAAGGAGTTCATGTCCAGGCTGGAGGGCGACCAGAAGAAGGACGCCGCGCTGATCGGCCAGTTCGGCGTCGGCTTCTACTCGGGCTTCATCGTCGCGGACCGCATCACCGTCGAATCGCGCCGCGCCGGCCTGCCGGCCGGGCAGGGCGTGCGCTGGACGTCCGAAGGCACCGGCGACTTCGAGGTCGAGGAGATCACCCGCGCCGAACGCGGCACCGACGTCATCCTGCACCTGCGCGAAGGCGAGGACGAGTTCCTGCGCCCCTGGAAGCTCAAGTCCATCATCTCGAAGTACTCCGACCACATCTCGCTGCCCATCCTGATGAAGAAGGAGGAGTGGGACGGCGAGAAGGCCGAATACAAGGCGACCGACGAGTGGGAAACCGTCAACAAGGCCTCGGCCCTGTGGGCGCGCGCCAAGAGCGACGTGACCGACGCCGAGTACCAGGAGTTCTACAAGCAGATCAGCTACGACTCCGACCCGCCGCTGGCCTACACCCACAACCGCGTCGAGGGCCGCAGCGAGTACACGCAGCTGCTCTACATCCCGGCCAAGGCGCCGTTCGACCTGTGGAACCGCGACAAGCGCGGCGGCGTCAAGCTGTACGTCAAGCGCATCTTCATCATGGACGACGCCGAGGCGCTGATGCCGGTGTACCTGCGCTTCGTCAAGGGCGTGATCGACTCGGCCGACCTGCCGCTGAACGTCTCGCGCGAGCTGCTGCAGGAAAGCCGCGACGTCAAGGCGATCCGCGAAGGC
>JBJMWF010000361.1:0-11991 GCA_045810265.1 Vitreoscilla sp.
CTTCGCCGGGTCTCGTCAGACGCGCCTGCTCCTGCGCACGCCAGTCCGGACCGCGCGATTCGGGCAGGTAGTCCATGCGCGCGGTGATGATGCGCAGGGCACCGGGCTGCAGTTCGGCGGGGCGCGCGCGCTTCATGCCGTGCGCCGCCATGTAACCCATGCTGCCGTGAAAGCCCGCCTCGAGCCAGGCGCGCAGGCCGGCTTCCGCCTCGTCGCCCAGATCGACCTCGGCCACGCCGATCTGTGAGAATCCGAGCTCGCGCGCCCAGCCCTCGAGGCGCGCCAAGAGAGCGAGCCCCTGGGGATCGTCCCCGACGTCATGACGCAGTTGCAACATCCGCCGATTCTAGGAACTTCGCAGGCCACCTGGCCCGACGAGCCCGCCTGCGCGCGTGGCGCCGGGGCGCTCGCGCGCGCGCCGGCGCTGCGCGACGCCTTCGTCGAGCTGGAAGGCCCGCTGGGCGCCGGCAAGACGACGTTCGCGCGCCACCTGCTGCACGCGCTGGGCGTCGAAGGCCGGGTCAAGAGCCCGACCTACGCGGTCGTCGAGACCTACGAGCTCGACCACCTGGCGATCTCGCACTTCGACTTCTACCGCTTCGACGACCCGCAGGAATGGGAGGACGCCGGCCTGCGCGACCTGTTCGGCGCGCCCGGCCTGAAGCTGGTCGAATGGGCCGAGAAAGCCGAGCCCTTGCTGCCGCTGCCCGACCTGCGCGTGACGATCACGCCACACGACGGCACGATTCGAGGCGTCCGATTCGACGCCATGACCCCGAAAGGCCTGCAATTGCTCGACAATCTGGGTTCATGAAGCGAAGAGACGCCCTGCTGCGCGGCGGCAGCCTCGTGCTGTGTCTGAGCGCCCCCGACCTGGTGTTCGGTGCCTCCATCGTCGCCGTCCGCGTCTGGCCCGCGGCCGACTACACGCGCGTCACCATCGAATCGGACGAACCGCTGTCGGCGCACAACTTCCTCGCCGAGAACCCGAATCGCCTGGTCGTCGACATCGACAACCTGGAGCTGAGCCCCGCACTGCGTGACCTCGTGGGCAAGGTGCGCGCGGACGACCCTTTCATCGCCGGCGTGCGCGTCGGCCAGAACCAGCCGCGCGTGGTGCGCCTGGTGCTGGACCTCAAGCAGGCCGTCGCCCCGCAGCAATTCATGCTGGCCCCGGTGGCGGCCTACCAGCACCGGCTGGTGTTCGACCTCTATCCGGTCAAGGCGCGCGATCCGCTGCTGGCACTGCTGCGCGGCAAGGAGCAGTCCGAGCAACAGGCCGCCAAGGAGGTGCAGGACGCCCTGGGCGAGTTCATCGGCAAGATCCCGAGCGGCGCCAGCGCGCCCTCGCTGTCGGGCACCGACATCGCGACGATTCCCACGCCACTGCCCAACACCTCGCCCCGCGTGGCCGAGGCCGGTGCGGCGATCCGCGGCGGCGCCGGCATCGACACCTCGGCGATGGAGATGCAGGCCCCGTTCGCCCCGCGCGCACTCACGCCCGAGGAAAAGCGCAAGGTCGACCGCCTGCTGGTGGTCGCGATCGACCCTGGCCACGGCGGCGAGGATCCGGGCGCCATCGGGCCCACCGGCCTGAAGGAAAAGGACGTGGTGCTGGCCATCGCCATGCAGCTGCGCGAACGCCTGAACGCCAAGCCCGGCGTGCGCGTGCTGATGACGCGCGACTCCGACTTCTTCGTGCCGCTGGGCGAGCGCGTGAAGAAGGCCGAACGCGTTCAGGCCGATCTGTTCGTCTCGATCCACGCCGATGCGTTCTTCACGCCCGATGCGCGCGGCGCCTCGGTGTTCGCGCTCAGCCAGGGCGGTGCCTCGAGCGCCGCGGCACGGTGGATGGCCCAGCGCGAGAACGCGTCCGACTCGGTCGGCGGTGTCAGCGTCAAGGTCAAGGACGCCCAGGTCATGCGCGCCATGCTCGACATGAGCACCACGGCGCAGATCAAGGACAGCCTGCGCGTCGGCGACGAGGTGCTGAGCCGCATCGGCAAGGTCGGCAAGCTGCACCGCGGACGCGTCGAACAGGCCAGCTTCGCCGTGCTGAAGGCGCCGGCAATCCCTTCCATCCTCGTCGAGACGGCCTTCATCTCGAATCCACAGGAAGAAGACAAGCTGCGCGATCCGGACTATCGCCACCAGCTGGTGGAGGCCTTGTTCACCGGCATCGACCGCTACTTCGCAAAGAACCCGCCGATCGCGCGGCATCGGGATCTGTAGCGACCTGAGGGGCCGGTTCCCGCGCGCTTGACGGGCACGGGCGCGATGCCTGCGCCGTCACCTTCCCAGACCAGAACGGCGAGCCCGGAAGCTGGTACGCCGGCCGGGACTTGGCTCTGGTGCGGCGCCATCTATTCTGTTTCAATGCTCTGATGAGTTCGTCAGCCGAGATGCGACGCCCGGCCTGCTCATTTGGACAGGCTTGGTATTGCTTTGGCTTGCCCGGCCTGCTCGCAGCCAGCGCCGCCCCTTGCGATGCGCAGGAAGTGCAGGCTCAGGCCGTCGTCGTGATCGGTGTGCGGGCGAGCGCGGACGCAGCCCGCAACCTCAAGCGCGGCCGTGACGAGTTGAGCGATTCGATCGTCGCGGGCGACATCGACAAGCTGCCCGACACCAGCGTCGCTGAAGCGCTGCAACGCATCACCGGCGTCCAGATCGGGCGGGACCGCGGCGAAGGCAGCGGCGTCGTCGTGCGCGGGCTCACCCAGGTAGAGACGACGATGGATGGCCGCGAAGTCTTTACGGCCGGTGCTGGCCGGACGCTCGATTTCACCGCCATGCCGTCCGAGCTGGTCAATGGCATCGATGTGATCAAGACGGCGTCGGCCGATCGCATCGAGGGTGGCATCGCGGGCCAGGTCGACCTGCGCACCCGGCGTCCGTTCGACTTCCCCCAGGACACGATCGGCGCCACGGTGCGCGCAGTGCATTCGACCCTCGCGCGCGACACCAGCACGCAGTTCTCCCTGCTGGCAACCAAGCGGCTCACGATCGCGGGCGGGGGCGACATCGGGCTGCTGGCCGCCTTCGCGCACCAGCCCCGGCCATGGCGCGAAGACCAGAAGAGCGTCGGCACGCCCACCAGCCGGATCGACCTTGTTCCGGGTACCACGGTTGTGGCGCCCGGTGGCACGTCCGAGACGACCAGCGTCGGCCACCGCGACCGCACCGCCGCGCAGTTCGCCCTTCAATGGCGTCCCGATCGCACGTGGGAGCTGTACGCGCAGGCCAGCGACGCGCGCCTGATCACGACTCAGGATTCCTACCAGGTCAACGTCGGCTCGTCGTCGACCTTCGATCCCTCCAGCGTCGCGCTGTTCCCGGGCACGCACGATGTCGAACGCGTGACCTGGACCAACGCGCCCATCTCGGTGCTCAGCTTTGCACGAGACACCAGCGAGCGCACCCGAATGGCGGCCGTGGGCGGCCAATGGACAGGTGAACGCATGACGGTGCGCGCGGACGTCTCCCGCACCACGAGCACGAGCTCGCTGTTCTTCTCGGGGCCGTTCTTCGGCGGCACCGCAGCGCGCTTCACGCAGGATCTGTCGACATCGGTGCCGTCCTCCAGCGTCGCTGGCACCGACCTGCTGTCGCCCGCCAGCTTCGCCTACACAGGCATCGCCTACCGCATCCAACCGTTCGGCGGCTCGCTCGACGCCGCGCGCCTGGACATCGAGCACCGCACCGACCTCGGCTGGGTACGCGCACTATCGGTCGGCATGCGGTTCGCCTCGCGCGTGGCGAGCAACGAAAGCGGCCTCATCTTCGGCGACGTCTCCCTGAAAGGGCCCTCCGTCGCGGCCCTGCCTGGACTGGTGACGCCGAATCCCTACTCGAATTTCCTCCCGGGCAGCGGCGCGCCCAGCCTGCGCCAGTTCCTGGTGGGCGATCTCGCACAGGCGCGTGACCCGGCGGCCTTGCGTGCGGCCTTCGGCGTGACGACGCCGCTGCCGACCGCAGGCAATCCGCTCGGCCTGTGGCGCATCGAGGAGCAGACGCGCTCGGGCTACCTCAAGGCCGACATCGGTGCCTTCGATGACCGCCTCGGCGGCAATGCGGGCCTGCGCCTGACGGGGACCCGCGAGTCGGTTGGCGGCAACGAGAGCGTGCCGGGCTCCAGGGACGTGCTGCCGATCGGGCAGGCGACCCGCTATGTGGACGTTCTGCCGAGCCTGAATCTTCACTACGCGCTGGCCGCGGACCAATTGCTGCGCTTTGCCGCGTCGCGCACGCTCACCCGGCCGAACTTCGACCAGCTTTCGCCGTCCCTGACGCTGGTGCCCAACTCGGTCAACCCCAGTCTGAACCAGGGCAGCGCGGGCAATCCGGCGCTGCGGCCCATCCGTTCGTCCGGCTTCGACCTGGCCTTCGAATCCTACGGCGCGTTCACGACCTCGATCGCGTTCTTCGATCGCCACGTCGACGGCTTCGTCACGACCGTCAGTGCGCCCGAGACCTATGCCGGGACGACCTACCAGGTGAGCCGCCCCCACAACAGCCTGCCCGCCGACGTGCACGGCTTCGAGGTCGCCTACCAGCAGTTCTACACCAGCCTGCCGGGCTGGCTCGGCGGCCTCGGGATGCAGGCCAACGCCACGCTCGTGACGAGCCGCGTGCGCAACGCGGCACTCGGCGCCAACGTGCCGCTGTCCAACCTCTCGCGCGCCAGCGCGAACGTGATCGGGATGTATGAGCGCGGGCCACTGTCATTGCGCGCCGCCTGGAACTGGCGCGACCACTACCTGAGCGGCGTCACGCAGGTGGTGGGCGTGGGTGCGCTGCCGAACGTGGTCCGCGGCTACGGATGGCTGGATGCATCGCTTGACTGGCGCGTCGACGAACGTCTCACGCTGCGCCTGGAAGGCGGCAATCTGCTCGATACCCAGCGTCATTCGACGTGGGGCTCGTCGACACGACCGCAGAGCGTCTGGCTCGACGGCCGCGAAGTCGCCGTCGCCCTGACGCTGCGTCTTTGACCCCGGTCGGCAGCATGGATCCCGTCTTCGGTGCCACCGTCCGCAGGGCCGTGGCTCGGTGCCTGGCAAGCGGTACGCTGTGCCTTGCCCTGTGCAGCGCCGCCGCTGCGCCGACGCTCGACGCGTGGCGCGCTCAGGTCGATGAGACCCGTCGGCTGGCCGACAACGACGTCGTGCGCGCCCACGAGCAGGCCGGGCAACTGGCGAGCGACATGCCCGCGAACGCCTCGGCCCAGGATCGCGCGCATGCGCTCAACGTGCTGGCGCGCACGGAGACCTACCTGGCGATGACGGAGCGTGCGGCGTCGACGGCACACGCGGCGCTCGACATCGCCTTGAAGAGCGGCGACCACGTCGGCCAGGCCGAGGCCAACCTCAACCTCGCGCTGATCACGGTCAACCAGGCCGACATGAAGGGCCTCATCGAGTCGACCTCCAAGGCGCTGACGAGCCTGGAAGGCGTCGACCGCCCTGACCTGCTGACCGAGGCGATGCTGCGTGCTTCCATGCGCTACCTGCGCTTTGGCGACCTGGACGAGTCGGTTGCCATGTCGGTGGGCGCGCTCGAGATGGCTCGGCGCTCGGGCAACCCGCGCGCCCTCGCCTTTGCCTACCAGGGGCTGGGCATCTCCTACAGTACCGCGGGCCGATTCGTGCAGGCACGCGACTACTTCGAGCGCATGCAGGAGCAGGCCCGCCGCGCCGGCTCGCTGCTGATGCAGGCTAACGCCGAGGCCGGCATCGCCACCCAGGTCGCCAACCTGGGTGACCTCCAGGGCGGCGAGGCGCGGCTGCGCAATGCGGTGGCCATGTATCGCAGCAACGGCGGGCCGTTCTACGTTGATTTCGGCCTCTTCAACCTGGCGGCCAATCTGCGCAAGCAAGGTCGCGACGCCGAGGCGCTGCCCATCCTGGAGCAGGTTCTCTCGGGCTACGAGCAGCATCCGAACCGCATCGGGCGCTGGTTCACGCTGGTTGCCCTGAGCGAGACGAACACGGCCCTGGGGCATGCGGTGGCCGCTCAGAACCTGGCCGAGCAGGCATACGTGCTCGCCGCGGAAATTGGTTCCCCGCTGTATATCGCCGAGAGCGCGCGGAGCCTGGCCGCGTTTGCGGCAGCCCGCAACGACTATCGGCGCGCCTACGAACTGGGCGCCGAGGCTGCGCGCAATGCCGCTCAACTGCAGCGCGACAAAGGCGGCGAGCGCATCGTCGAACTGGCGCGCCGGTACGAACAGGAGAGCCGCCAGCGCGAGATCGACGAACTCACGCGGCGCAACGATCGGCAGGGCATCGAACTGGCTCGCCAGCAGCTTCAGCAGCGCTGGCTGTGGTCACTCGCGATCGTTGGCGGGATCGCCCTCGCCGGCACGGCCATCTTCCTGGTGCGCCAGCGTCGCTCGAACCGCCAGCTCGCCTCGCTCAATGAGCAGCTCGGCCAGTCGCAGGCGAGCGTGGAAGAGCAGGCCGAGGTGCTGCGGTCGATCCTGGACAGCATCGCCGACGGGGTCACCTTCGCCGATGGCAAGGGCCGCATCATCCTGACCAATCCTGCCGGTCGAGAGTTGCTGGGCATGGGCGACGATCCGGCGCAGGACTATCGGTCGTGGCCCGAGCACTTCGGCTTGTTCCTGCCCGACGGCCACACGCGTTTCCCGGTCGAGGAGCTGCCGCTGCGGCGTGCCCTGCTTGGCGAGCCGAGCAACGGCGTGCTGATGATGGTCCGCAACGCCGCGCTGCCTGAAGGCCGCTGGCTGACCGTCAACACCCGGCCGTTGATTGGAGCGGATCGAAGCGTGCGCGGCGGCGTGGCGGTCTACACGGACGTGAGCGAACGCAAGCGTGCAGAGGAGTTGATCCTTGCGGCCAATGCGCATCTCGAGGAGCGCGTGCGCCAGCGCACGCTCGACCTGGAGAACGCCCAGTGCGCCGCCGAGGCCGCCACGCTCGCCAAGAGCGCGTTCCTGGCGAACATGAGCCACGAGATCCGCACCCCCATGAATGCGATCCTGGGCATGTCCTACCTCGTGCTCCAGAGCCCGCTCACGCCGCGCCAGCGCGACCAGGTCGCAAAGGTGCATCGCGCCGCGGAATCGTTGCTGGGCATCATCAATGACATTCTCGATTTCTCGAAGATCGAGGCGGGCAAGCTCAGCATCGAGCTCACCAGCTTCGACCTCGACCAGGTACTGGAAAGCCTGGCATCGCTGATCGGGCTGGCGGCCAACGAGAAGGGTCTGGAACTGCTCGTCGGGCGCGGCCAGGACGTTCCCCCGCTGTTGATGGGTGACCCCCTGCGCCTGCGGCAGGTGCTGCTGAACCTGTTGAACAACGCGGTGAAGTTCACCGAGCGCGGCGAGGTCGTGCTGCGCGTCGAGCGTGCCGACGCCGCCGGGGACAAGCACCTGACCCTTCGCTTTTCCGTCAGCGACACCGGGATCGGCATGCGCGAAGACCAGGTGCATGCACTGTTCCAGCCGTTCTCCCAGGCCGACGAGTCGACCAGCCGGCGTTTCGGGGGAACCGGGCTGGGCCTGGTCATCAGCCGCCGGCTGGCCCAGCTGATGGGTGGCGACATCGCCGTCCACAGCCAAGTTGGCTCAGGCAGCTGCTTCTCCTTCGCACTGCCGCTCGAACGCTCCTACGAGCTGCCCGATGCCGGTCGGTCCGCCGCACTGGCCGCGCTCGCAGGGCGGCGGGTCCTCGTCGCCGAAGCCAGCCCGAGCGCGCGCGCCGTGGCGCGCGACTACGCATGCGCCGCGGGCATGGCGGTGCAGGAGGCGGCCACGGGCAGCGAGGCACTTCGGGTCATCGCCTCGGCCGAGGCCGCCCGGGCGCCCATCGAGCTCGTGCTGTTCGGCACGCCCCTGCCAGGCACGTCGCCGCTGGACTTCGCGCAGCACACCCGCCAGCAGTGCGCCCGGCCACCGGCGGTCGCCGTGCTGTGTCCGGCCGGCGAGCAGGAGCCGCTCCAGAAGGCCATCGACCTGGCGGGCTACCGAAATCTCCTGATCATCGCCAAGCCGCTCACGTTCGGCGCGTGCATCGAGGGGTCGATGCGCCTGCTCGAACCGGCTGCCGTCTGCCCCACGGACACCGCCCCGGGCGATGACAGCCTCGAACGGAACAAGGCGGCGCTGCGCGGCGCACGCATCCTGCTTGTCGACGACAACGCCATCAACCAGGAGATCAGCCAGGGCTTGCTCGGCGCCGCGGGCATCTCGGTGCGGGTGGCGGGCAACGGCCGCGAGGCGTTGGCGATCCTCGCGCAGGAGCGGTTCGACGGCGTGCTGATGGACTGCCAGATGCCGATCATGGACGGTTACGAGGCGACGCGCGCGCTGCGCAGCCTGCCGCACCTGGCGGGCCTGCGCGTGATCGCGATGACTGCCAACGCGATGGTCGAGGATGTGGAGCGCGCGCTCAGCGCCGGCATGGATGATCACATCACCAAACCCATCAACGTCGTTGCCATGTTCAAGACGCTTGCACGCTGGATCAAACCGGCGGTGCGTGAAGCCTCCCGGCTGGCGGCACCAGGATCGCCAGGCGGCCTGCCCGCCCTGCCCGGAATCGACGCAGAGCGCGTCATCGCCGATCTCGGCGGCGACGTCGCGCTCTACGAGAAGATGCTGACGATGTTCCGCGACTCGGAGCGCGACTTCCCCGAGCGCTTGCGCGAGGCCCTGCGGCACGGTACCCGCGAGCAGATCATTCGCGTGGTGCACACCTTGCGCGGTGTCTCGGGCAGCCTCGGGATGCGCGACCTGTTCGCACTGGCCAGCAGCCTCGAGAGCGCCCTGAGCGCCGACGCCGGGGATTCAGCGCCTGAGGAACTCGTTCACGAGGTCGGCGCCATGCTCGACACCGTGATCGCGGAACTGGATCAGTTGTTCGACGCCCGGCAGGCGGCGCCGACCCCTCTGTCCGCCACGACGCCTTGAGCGCGAACGCAGTTCGGCCACGATCAGCCGGGCGCTATCCCGGCGGCTGCGTCTTCTTGCGCAGGATCCCGATCAGCGCCAGCGCGCCCGGAATGACGATCATCGACAGGAAGATCCACTGCAGGTGCGTCTTGACCCAGGGCAGGTTGCCGATGCCGTAGCCCAGCAGCGTCACGCTGCCGATCCACAGCACGGCGCCGGTGACGTCGAAGATCGTGAAGCGGCGGCGCGACATCATGGTGACGCCGGCGACGAACGGGGCGAAGGTCCGCACGAAAGGCATGAAGCGGCCGGCGATCAGGGCCACGCCGCCGTACTTCTCGTAGAAGGCGTGCGCCTTGTCGAAGCCTTCCTTGTTGAACCAGCGCGAGTTCTCCCAGTGGAAGACGCGCGGGCCGATCCAGCGGCCGATGGTGTAGTTCGTCTGGTTGCCCAGCACCGCGGCGGCCAGCATCACGCCCACCGCGATCCAGATGTCGAGCGCCCCGGTGGCGGCCAGGCCGCCGACCAGGAAGAGCATCGAATCCCCCGGCAGGAAGGGCATCACGACGACGCCGGTCTCCACGAAGATGACTCCGAACAGGATGGCATACACCCAAACGCCGTGGCTGGCCACGAAAGCCGGCAGGTACTGGTCGGCGTGAAGAAGGTGCTGAAACAAGGGGATCAGGGAGTCCATGGGCGGCGATTATCGACGCGGGTTCCTACAATACGGGGATGAGTCTCCAGATTGCGCCAACCGAGCGCCGCACCATTCGTGAACTTCCCGACGAACTGGTCAGCCAGATCGCCGCGGGCGAGGTCGTCGAACGGCCGGCCTCCGTGGTGCGTGAACTGGTCGACAACGCGCTCGACGCCGGCTCCACCCAGATCGGCGTGCGCCTGGTGGCAGGCGGCGTGCGGGCGATCCTGATCGAGGACGACGGCGGCGGCATCGAGGCTGCGGAACTGCCACTGGCGCTCAAGCGCCACGCCACCAGCAAGATCCGCTCGCTCGACGACCTGGAGTCGGTCACGACGATGGGCTTCCGCGGCGAGGCGTTGGCGGCCATCGCGTCGGTGTCCGAGCTGGCGCTGGTCAGCCGCACGCCGGCGGCCGCGCATGCACAACGGCTGGATGCTAGTTCGGGCGAGTTGTCGCCCGCCGCCCGCGCGCAGGGCACCACGGTCGAAGTGCGCGAGCTGTTCTTCAGCACGCCGGCGCGCCGCAAGTTCCTGAAGTCCGACTCCACCGAGCTGGCGCACTGCATCGAGGCGGTGCGCCGCCACGCGCTGGTGCGGCCGGCGGTCGGCTTCGCCGTCTGGCACGAGGGCAAGCTGGTCGAGCAATGGCGTGCGAGCGACGAGGCACAGCGCATCCGCGACGTCCTGGGCGAGGAGTTCGTCGACAACAGCCGCCCGCTCGAGGCCGAGATCGGCCCGATCGCGATCCGCGGCCGCGTCGGCCTGCCCGCCGCGGCACGCACGCGCAGCGATCACCAGTACGTCTACGTCAACGGCCGCTTCGTGCGCGACCGGCTGATCGCGCACGCGCTGCGCGCCGCGTACGAGGACGTGCTGCATGGCCAGAAGCAGCCGGCCTACGTGCTGTTCATCGAGATCGATCCGGCGCGCGTCGACGTCAACGTGCACCCGACCAAGATCGAGGTGCGCTTCCGCGACTCGGGTGCCATCCACCAGGCGGTCAAGCGCGCGGTGGAGGACGTGCTGGCGCCGTCGGGCGCGACGGCGCCGGGCCCCAACGCCGGCACCGGCGTGGCCGGCACGCCGTTCGGGTCGGCCGGCGGCTTCTCGGCTGCGGCGGCTGCCGCGGTCGAACGCCTCAACGGCAGCGGCAACGCGGCCCCGGGATGGAGCGCCGCCGCCCTCGCCCCCGCGCGCCCGTGGGCGCTGCCCAGCGACACGCGCGACCCGCTCGCCGGCGCGACGACGGCGTCACTGTTCGCGCGCGCCTTCGGCGATTCCAGCGCCCCGGCCCCGGTGGCCGGCGGCATCCTGGATTCGGGCGGCACTGCCGTGCTGGAAGCGCAGGAGCCGGCCCCCGCCTGGGTTCGTCCGCAAGGCAATGAACAGGCCCTCGCTGCCATCGCCAAGGCCGATGCGGCCGACTGGCCGCTGGGCCGAGCCATCGCACAGATCCAGGGCGTCTACGTGCTGGCCGAGAATGCGCAGGGCCTGGTCGTGGTCGACATGCACGCCGCGCACGAGCGCATCGTCTACGAGCGCCTGAAGGCCGGCGCCGCCACGCACGACATGCCCACGCAGGCGCTGCTGATCCCTGCCACCTTCGCGGCAACGCCAGCCGAGCATGCACTTGTCGAGACACACGCCGAGACGCTGCGCGCGCTCGGACTGGACGTCTCGGCCATGGGCCCGACGACGCTGGCCGTGCGCAGCCTGCCGGCCGCGCTGCTGCAGGCCGACCCGGTCGACCTGGTGCGCTCGGTGCTGGCCGATCTGGCCGAGGTCGACGCCAGCAGCCTGGTGCAACGCGCCCGCGACGACGTGCTCGCCTCGATGGCCTGCCATGGCGCGGTGCGTGCCAACCGCCGCTTGACGCTCGAGGAGATGAACGGCCTGCTGCGCCAGATGGAGGCCACCGAGCGCTCCGACCAATGCAACCACGGGCGCCCCACGTGGCGCCAGGTGACCATGAAGGAACTCGACGCGCTGTTCCTGCGCGGTCGCTGACTTCTCCTGACCCGTTTTCCGATTCCTCTTTCCGGCACTGCCCCCTGACATGACCGACTCCTCCTCTCCGCCGCCGGAACCGCCCAGCAAGCCGCCGACCGGGCCGCGCCGCATTCCCCGTGGCGAAGCCGCGCCCTCCGAGCCCGAAGGGCGCGACAAGCCGCATGTCGGCCAGCGCGTGATGGAGCAGCGCCCGCACGAGCGCAAGCCCACCGAGCACGTCGCCGCGCGCGGCAACAAGCCCGACCTGCGCGACCTGCCGCCGCCGCGCCGCGACACGCCCAGCAACGTCTGGCGCGCCGATGCGCCGCCGGCGCCGCCGCGCGAGCGCCGCGACGGCCCGCGCCGCGCCCACGGCGACGCGC
>JBJMWF010000362.1:0-19576 GCA_045810265.1 Vitreoscilla sp.
CACGGGCCTGGGCCTGGCCACGGTCTACGGCTTCGTCACGCAGTCCGGTGGCAACGCGACGCTGGAGAGCACGCCGGGCGCGGGCACCACCGTCTCGCTCACGCTGCCCAAGGGCGCGCCGAGCGCGTTGCGCGGCGATGTCGCGGCCGACGGCAGCCAGCCGGCGAAGATCCTGTCGCTCATTCGCCGCGAGGCGGCCGACTAGTCGGCCGCCAGGCCCACCGCATCGCGACCGCCTTGCTTGGCGCGGTACAGCGCGCGATCGGCGCGCGCCATCAGCCCCTGGGCGTCGATCTCGGCCGAACCGTCCTGGTAGGCCAGGCCCATGCTGGCGGTGACGGCCAGCGTCTTGTCGCCCACGTTCATCGGCGCCCGGATCGCCTGCAGCAGCTTGTCGGCGACGCCCACGGCTTCGTCCTGCGCCGCCATGCCGTCCAGGATCACGACGAACTCGTCGCCGGACAGGCGCGCCGCGAGATCCGTCGCGCGCAACGTGTGCAGCAGTCGCACGGCAAACTCCTTGAGCACCGCGTCGCCGGCGCCGTGGCCATGGCTGTCGTTGATGTTCTTGAAGTGGTCGATGTCCAGGAAGATCAGCGCCAGCGGCCGCTTCATGCGCCGGTGGCGCGCCAGCGCCTGCTCCAGCAGTTCGTCGAACTGGCGCCGGTTGGCCAGGCCGGTGAGCGTGTCCACGCGGGCGATGCGCTGCAGCTCCTGTTGCACGTTCTTCATGGCCGTGACGTCGGTGCTGAGCGTGAAGATGCCGCGCACCGTGCCGTCTTCGCGCGTGTCGGGGATGTAGACGGTCTGCAGGTTGCGCAGGCCCGAGAGCGTGTTCGAGACGACCTCGAACTCGACGCGCTGGCCGGCCAGCGCCGCGCGCAGGTGCTCGCGGCGCGAGACATAGTGCTCGTCGCCCACCACGTCCCTGAGCGGACGGCCGACCGACTTGGCGAGATCGACGCCCAGCCAGTCGTGGAAGGTGCCGTTCATGAAGCGCAGCCGCTCCTCGGTGTCGACATAGGTGATCAGCATCGGCAGGTTGTCGGTGACCGCGCGCAGCTGGCGCTCGCTGGCCTCGATGAGGTCCCGCGAGCGCTTCTGCTCGCTGCGGTCGGTCACCAGCCCGTAGACGCCGATGACGCGGCCCTGGGCATCGCGGTCGGGCACGTAGTGCACCTGCAGGAAGTCGGCGGCGCGCGGGCCCTTGACCGTGTTGACCAGGTCGAAGAGCACATCCCGGCCGGCCAGCGCCTCGTCGATGCGTTCGCGCACTCCCTCGAAGACCTCCTGGCCGAACACCTCGGCGATGGTCTTGCCGATCGGTGGCTCGGACAGCCCGAACCAGGCGACGTAGTTCGCATTGGCGAAGGTGTAGCGGTAGTCGCGGTCCAGGCGCGAGAGCAGCCCCGGCATGTGGTCGGTGATGGTGCGCACGAACGCCTCGCTGCGGGCCAGCGCCAGCTCGGCGCGATGGCGCTCGGTGATGTCCAGCACCATCAGGAAGAAGCCGTCGACCGTGCCGTCGACGCGCTGGTCGGGGACGTATTCGGCCAGGAAGTGCGTGTGGGCGTTCTGCTTCCAGCCGGTGCGCTCGAATTTCTGGTGTTCGCCGCGCAGGGCGCCTTCGATGTGGGGCCGCAGCTCCTCGTGCGCGGCTTCGCCCAGGAAATCGCGCATGGTGCGGCCGACGACCATCGCCGGGTCGACGCCCATCACCTGGCGCAGGTGCGCATTGGCGAAGCGGTAGGTCTGGCTGCGATCGACGTAGGCGAACATTGCCGGCACGTGGTCGCTGACGGCCTTCAGGCGCGCTTCGCTGGTCGCGAGCAGGGCCTGCGCCCGCTTGGCCTGGGTGACGTCGCGCAGGCTGACGTGGGTCTGCCAGTGCCCGCTGGCCTGCTGGTAGCGTGCGACCAGGCATTCCACGAACAAGGGCTCGCCGCCCGGGCGCGGCAGCGTCAGCTCGGTCGTCGCGGGCGCGCCGCCGCCGGCGATCAGCGTCGCGACGACGCCGGCGTCGCCACGCAGCACCTCGCTGGCGCGTCGCCCCGGCAAGGTGCCCGCATCCAGCCCCAGCATCGCGCCGGACATGGCGTTGGCGTGCAGCAGCAGGCCCTGCTCGTCGATCACGAGGACGCCGTCGGGCGTGTTCTGCAGGAAGGCCGCGAACTCGCGCCGGCTCGACTGCAGCGCCATGCAGATGCCGCAGATCAACAGGCTGACGCAGGCCTGCGCCGTGATGTAGCTCCACAGCGCCAGCGAGCCGGAGGCCGCGCCGTGCACCGCGAACGGCCCGTGGCCACGCGCGGTGCCGTAGGCCGCGGCCATCGCCAGCGCCAGCACGCCGGTCGACGACGCGATGACCCCGCCGCGCATCGCCAGCAGCGCCAGCACGAAGGACGGCAGCGCGAGCAGGGGAAAGACGAGTGCGGAGTCCTTGTCCAACGGACTGGCGAAGACGGCCAGGCCGCTGGCCAGCACGATCGCCTGCAGCACCGCGTTGCCAAGGCCGGCGCGGCCGCGGAAAGCCTGGGCGGCACCATCGCGACTCCAGGCGATCAGCGGGACACCCGCCAGCAGCGCCCCCACGGCATCACCGACCAGCCAGCCGAACCAGGCTCGCACCACATGCGCCGACTCGGGCGCGCCGGCCACGTGCAGCCAGGCGACGCCGTTGAGCGAGGTGACGCACATGCCCAGGGCGACCGCCCCCAGAAAGGCGGCGACGTCCCGCCGGCGCAGCAGGCGGTCGTCGAAGTTCCAGCGTCGCAACAGCCACGCCGCCAGCGCCGTGCCCGCAGTGTTGCCCGCGCCCACGAACAACGCGATCCACAAGGGACCGCCGATGGCCGCGTTGGCCGCCACGGCGGCGACGTACACGGCGGGCGTCATGCCCATGCCCCAGCGCCGGAACGCCGCCACCGCGATGCCGGTGGGCAGCCACACCAGCGAGACGTGGGTGCCGACGTAGGGAATGAGCAAGCCCAGGCGAGCCGCCAGGTAGTAGCCGGCGGCCACCATCACCAGGCGCAGGCCGAACGCCAGGGTCGCCGGGTGTGGGCGCGCCGATGCACCGGCCGAAGCCGGCTGCAGGGGGGCGGAGCTGCTGTCCGAGCTGTCCATGTGTCTCGCAAGCCATGACGTCCGGGTCTGCTGCCCGATGGCGCACGCGTCGATCACCCCCCGAGGCAATGGTAGCGACTGCGGCCCGCGCCGGTTCAGGGAGAACACGCGGACTGCAAGCGAACGCAACGGTCGCCGCGGCGCCACACAATGGTCGAATGATGACGCTTTTCCTCCGCCTTGAGTACCCGATTGCGAGCATGCGCATTCGCGTCGCTGCCGCCGCGCTGCTGGCCGCCGCGATCGCGGGCTGCGCCGCGACGGCGCCGCCCACGGCGGTCACCGTCAAGGTCATCGCGTTCAACGATTTCCACGGCAACCTCGAGTCGCCCGGCCGCTTCGGCCGCAGCGCGCAGGCGACGGAACGTCCGGCGGTCGGCGGCGCCGAGGCGCTGGCCGCGTACGTCGCGCGCCTGAAGGCGCAGAACCCGGACAACGTGGTGGTGGGCGGCGGCGACCTGGTCGGCGCCTCGCCGCTGGTATCGGCGCTGTTCCGCGACGAGCCGGCGGTCGAGGTCCTCAACCACATCGGCCTGGAGTTCACCTCGGTCGGCAATCACGAGTTCGACAAGGGCGCGGACGAATTGCTGCGCCTGCAACGAGGGGGCTGCAGGATCGCGCAGGGACGGCCCGATCCGGACAGCTGCAAGGGCCTGGGCTCACTCACGCCAGGCCGCTTCGACGGCGCGCGCTTTCAGTGGCTGGCGGCCAACGTGATGGACACCGCCACCGGCCGCCCGCTGTTGCCGCCCTACGCCATCAAGAGCTTGCACGGCATCCCCGTCGCCTTCATCGGCATGACACTGCGCGCCACGCCCTCCATCGTGACGCCCACGGGGGTGGCCGGACTGGAGTTCCGCGACGAGGCCGACACCGTCAACGCGCTGGTGCCGCAGCTGCGCGCGCAGGGCGTGGCGGCCATCGTGGTGCTGGTGCACCAGGGCGGCGTGCAGCCCGCCTCCGGCGTCAGCGACATCAACGGCTGCGACGCCGCATTGCGCAAGGCCGACGGCAGCGAGTCCGACATCGGCCGCATCGTGCACCGGCTCGACGACGCCGTCGACCTGGTGATCAGCGCGCACACGCACGCGGCCTACAACTGCTCGGCCAACGCGGTGGGCACCTCGCGGGCCACCGGGCTGCCCAATGGCGTCGGCCGCCGGGTGCCGGTGACCAGCGCCAGCGCCTTCGGCCGCGTGCTGACCGACATCGATCTGACGTTCGACGCGAAGACGCATCGCGTGCTCGCCGTGTCGCCGACGAACCGCCTGGTCGATCGCGGCGATCCGGCGATCACGCAGGCCGTCGACGCGGCACCGGCCGTGCGCGACATCGTGCAAGGCTATGCGGCGCTCGCGGCGCCGCTGGCCATGCGCGCGGTCGGCCGGCTGGCCGCCGCCTTGCCGGCCGTCGCCGACGAGGCCGGCGAGCAGCCTGCCGGCAGCCTGATCGCCGACTCGCAGCTGCGCGCCACGCAGCCGGCCGGGCTTGGCGGCGCGCAGATCGCGTTCATGAACCCGGGCGGCGTGCGCGCCCCAGGCTTCCTGCCGGCCGCGGGCATGACGGCGCCGTTCGCGCTCACCTACGGCGAGGCGTTCCGCGTCCAGCCATTCGGCAACAGCCTGGTCACGATGACGCTGACGTCTGCGCAGTTGAAGGACCTGCTCGAGCAGCAGTTCGCCGGCTGCGCCGGCCAGGCGACCGATCGACCGCTGCAGCCGTCCAACGGCCTGCGCGTGACCTGGCGCGCGGGCGCGCCGCCCTGCGCGAGGATCGTCGATGTCCGCTTCACGCCGACCGACGTCACCGCAACGCCGCCCCTGGCAACCGGCCCAATGCAGGCGATCGTCGAGGACGGCGTCGTGCTGCAGCCGGCGCGAGCCTGGCGCGTCACCGTCAACAGCTATCTGGCGGGCGGCGGCGACGGCTTCGCCATCCTGACTGCCGGCACGAACCGGCTCGGCGGCGCCCAGGACATCGACGCCCTCACCGCCTACCTGGCCCCGACGCTTGCACGCAACCCGCCCTACGACCCGAGCCTGCCCGCGCTGGGCGAGCCGCGCCTGGTGCGCCGGCCCTGACGACGGCTCGCCTCAGGTCCCGTAATAGCCCAGGAAGAGGTCCACGGTGGCCACCGCCAGCTTCTTCTGCGCGGCGGCCGTCAGGCGCGGCTGCCCCATCGCGACCTGCGGCCAGAAGGCGACGCCCTTGACCAGGCTTTCCAGCTGCTTGACGGCCTGGGCCGCGTCGCCCGCCTTGAGCGCGCCGTGCTTCTGCGCGGCCCGCACCCAGTCCAGCATCCCGCCGTCCTTCTCGCCGATGCGCGCCACCATCTCGCGCGCCCGCTCGGGCGAGTGCAGGCCGGCGGCGATCGCGACGCGGGCCAGCGCCAGGAAGTTGTCGTCGGCCAGCATCGCCAGCTTGCCATTGAGCAGCTCGAGCAACTGGTCGCGCACCGGACGGGCCGGCTCGTAGGCGCGCCGCAGCTCGCTGGCGCTGCTCTCCCACAGGATGTGCAGGATCGCGCCGAACAGCTCGTCCTTGCTGGGGAAGTGGTTGTAGAGCGTGCGCTTGGAGACCTCGGCGCGCGCGGCCACCTTGTCGACGCTGGTGGCCTCGAAGCCGTTGGCGCGGAACTCCACGATGGCCGCCTGCACGATGGCGTCGCGTTTGCGGTCGGTCAGTCGGGTGGGCGCGGTCATGACGCAACTTTACACCAGGCGGTTTACTTTTTGGCGATCCGCCACTACACTGAAACTACACGGTGCAGTTTACTTTGTGGATCTCGTGAGCCGCACCTCCCCGAACGCTTGCTGAAGGTGAACTCGACCATGACCTGCCTGTCCTCGCGCCAGCGCCCTGCTGCCGGCACCGACTCCCTCCCGTCGCCGCAGCGCCGCGACGGCAAGTTCCGCAACGCCGCACCGCGCGAGAGGCCGGGCTTGAAGAAGACGCTGGGCATCGCCTGGCGCGTGCTGACGCAAAAGCCCGACACCACCGTGCCGCGCGCGCCCATCCCGGTGCAGCCGCTGGATGCCGCCACGCTGGCCGCCGCGCCCGATGCGAGCCTGTTCCGCCTCGGCCACTCCACGCTGCTGCTCAAGCTCGCGGGCGAGTTCTGGCTCACCGACCCGGTGTTCTCGGAGCGCGCGTCGCCGGTGCAGTGGGCCGGCCCCAAGCGCTTCCATGCGCCGCCGATCCCGATCGCCGAACTGCCGCCGATCAAGGGCGTGATCCTGTCGCACGACCACTATGACCATCTGGATCACGCCGCCGTTCTGGAGCTCGCGCCGAAAGTGGAGATGTTCATCACGCCGCTGGGCGTCGGCGACCGCCTGATCGCCTGGGGCGTGCCGGCCGCCAAGGTGCGCCAGCTCGACTGGTGGCAGCAGACCTCGCTCGCCGGCGTGCGCCTGGTCGCCACGCCCGCGCAGCACTTCTCCGGTCGCGGCCTGTCAGACGGCAACAGCACGCTATGGGCATCGTGGGTCTTGCTGGCGGGCGACCTGCGCCTGTTCTTCAGCGGTGACACCGGCTACCACGCCGACTTCAGGACGATCGGCGAGCGCCTCGGACCGTTCGACGTCACGTTCATGGAGACCGGCGCCTACGACGCGCAATGGCCCGACGTCCACATGCAACCCGAGGAGACGCTGCAGGCGCACCTGGACCTGCGCGGCCGCTGGTTGATGCCGCTGCACAACGGCACCTTCGACCTGGCGATGCATGCCTGGCACGAGCCGTTCGATCGCATCCTGGCGCTGGCGCAGGCGCGCGCGGTGCCGCTGGCGACGCCGGCGATGGGCGAGCGCCTTTCGCTCGCGCAACCGCAGGCGGGCGAGCGCTGGTGGCAGGCGGTCGAGGCCGCGCCGCAGGCCGGCGCCGTCCAGGCCGCCTGAGCAAGGACCACCCATGACGATCTCCGTCATCATCACGGGCGCCACCGGCATGGTCGGCGAAGGCGTGTTGCTCGAATGCCTGGCCGACCCGCGCGTCGGCCGCGTGCTGGTCATCAACCGCAAGCCCGCGGGTGTCACGCACCCGAAGCTGACCGAAGTCGTGCATGCCGACTTCTCCGACCTGAGCGCGGTCCAGTCGCGGCTGGCCGGCTACGACGCCTGCTTCTTCTGCCTGGGCGTGTCGTCGCTGGGCATGAGCGAGGCCGACTACCGCCGCGTCACCTACGACCTCACGATCGCCACGGGGCGCACGCTGGCGCGCCTGAATCGGGACATGACCTTTTGCTACGTCACCGGCGCCGGCACCGACTCGACCGAACACGGCAAGACCATGTGGGCGCGCGTCAAGGGCGCCACCGAGAACGAGCTGTTGCGGCTGTTCCCGCGCGGCGTGATGTTCCGCCCGGCCATGATGCGTGCCACGCCCGGCCAGCGCAACCTCAAGGGCTGGTACAAGGCGCTCGCCTGGATCTATCCCGTCGGCCGTGCGCTATACCCCTCGGGGTTCTGCACGTTGCAGGAGGTCGCGCGGGCGATGATCAACGCCGCGGTCGCCGGTTCGCCCCGGCGCGTGCTCGAGGTCAGGGACATCGTCGCCCTCGCGGCCGCGCCACAACCCTGAGGACGCGGGCTTCGAGTTCCCGACGTATGCTGTCGGGCCCCGCGCGGGCCGACAACATTCCGGAGAACCAGTTGCCCATGACCGCCGCTCCCAAGCGCCTCGCCTTGCCCGTCGTGCTCGTCCTGATGGGCGTGTCGGGCTGCGGCAAGACGACCGTCGCCCAGATCCTCGGCGAACGCCTGCACTGGGCGTTCGAGGAAGGCGATGCGCTGCATCCGCAGGCCAACGTCGACAAGATGGCCGCGGGTCATCCGCTGGACGACCAGGACCGCGCGCCCTGGCTCGCCAAGGTGGCCGACTGGGTGGACGCGCGGCTCGATGCCGGGCAATGCGGCGTCATCACCTGCTCGGCGCTCAAGCGCTCGTATCGCGACCTGATCGACCGCCGCGGCGACGGCGTCGAGTTCGTCTACCTGCACGGCTCGCGCGAGCTGATCGCGTCCCGACTGGCCACGCGCCACGGCCACTTCATGCCGATGACGCTGCTGGACAGCCAGTTCGCGACGCTGGAGGAACCCGCCGCGGACGAACCGGCGATCCGCGTGGAGATCGGCGCGACGCCTCCCGAGATCGCGGCGGAGATCACAGCCACCCTGGGCCTGGCGGCCTGAACCGGAGGAGCACCCATGTCCACCCCCATCCTGGCCGCGCACGACACCCAGGTGCTGGCCGTCGCCGCGATCGGCATCGCGATCATCGTCGTGCTGATCGTCTGGCTCAAGCTGCACGCCTTCCTCGCCCTGACCGTGGGCGCGCTCTTCGTGGGTGTCGGCTCCGGCATCCCGCTGGGCAAGGTCACGGCGTCGTACGAGGCCGGCGTCGGCGGCGTGCTGGGCTACGTCGGCGTGCTGATCGCACTGGGCGCGATGGTGGGCAAGCTGCTGGCCGACTCGGGCGGCGCCGACAAGGTCGTCGACACGCTGCTGCGCGGCAGGCCGGCGACGCTGCCGTGGAAGATGGCGCTGATCGCGTCCATCATCGGCATCCCGATGTTCTTCGAGATCGGCCTGGTGCTGCTGATCCCGGTGGTCATGCTGGCGGTGCACCGCTCCAAGGGCCCGGCGATGCGGCTGGGCATTCCGGCGCTGGCCGGCCTGTCGGTGCTGCACGGCTTCATCCCGCCGCATCCCGGGCCGCTGGCCGCGATCGCGATCCTGCATGCCAACGTCGGCATCACGCTGGGCCTGGGCCTGCTGGTGGCCGTGCCGGCCGTCGCCATCGCCGGACCGTTGTACGGCCTGGTCGCCGCGCGGCTGGTGCCGATCGGCGCCGCCGGGGCCGGACTCGCGGTGACGCAGGGCGGCGATGCCAAGGCCGCGGCCGATCGCGAGGCCGGGCCGACGCACAGCCCGTCGTTCGGCGTGGTGATGGCCACGCTGCTGTTCCCGCTCGTGCTCATGCTGGCCAAGGCCGGTGCCGACATCGCGCTGGACAAGTCGGCCCCCGCGCGTCCGCTGCTGGACTTCATCGGCGATCCGGTCGTCGCCCTGCTGGCCGCGCTGCTGCTGGCGATGGTCACCTTCGGCACCGCGGTGGGCTTCTCGCCGGCCGTGCTGGGCAAGAAGATCGGCGCCAGCCTGATGCCGGTGGTCGGCGTGATGCTGATCGTGGGCGCGGGCGGCGGCTTCAAGCAGTCGCTGGTCGATGGCGGCACCGGCGCGGCGATCGCCAAGATCGCGCTGGCCACCGGCCTGTCGACCTTGCTGCTGGGCTGGATCGTCGCGGTGCTGATCCGCCTGGCGACCGGCTCGGCCACCGTCGCCACCGTGACCGCCGCGGGCATCGTCGCGCCGCTCGCGGTGGGGCTGGCGCCGGCGCAGCTGTCGCTCGTCGTGCTGTCGGTGGGCGCCGGCTCGCTGTTCTTCTCGCACGTCAACGACGCCGGGTTCTGGCTGGTCAAGGAGTACTTCGGGATGACCGTGGGCCAGACCATCAAGACCTGGTCCCTGATGGAGACCGTCATCTCCGTCGTCGGCCTGGCCCTGACCTACGGGTTGTCGCTGATGCTCTGATGCCAACAAAGCCCGGAATCGGGGAGCTTCGCTCGGGCATGCCCGGGGTGGCGCGGGAGTCATGCAACACTCGGCGTCGCAAGCGATGTCCGGATCCCTCCGCCCGGGCAAAGAATATCGGCGTCAGACGCCGAAGAGGTTCGAACCGTTGACCGTTTTACGCGAGCAGCCGAACTCCCCCGGCCTGATTGCATCGCGCCCCTTGCGTGACCGGCGGCTGGTGCAGGCGACCTGGGCCACGATCCTCGCCATCTGCGTCACCGCCCTGCCCGACCTCCTCGCGCAGCGCTGGCACAACATGCCGCCCCTGGCGACCGGACTGGCCGCCCTGGGCATCGTGCTGCTGCTGGTGCGCCAAGGCCGCCGCGACGCGGCCGTCGCGCTGCTGCTGGTCGCGCTGTTCGGCATGGTGAGCCTGTTGATGTGGCAGAACGGCGGCCTGCGCGACACCTCGCTGCTGGCTTTCCCCTGCATGCTGGTGTTCGCCGCGATGCTGGGCACGCGCCGTCTGTACTTCGGCCTGTTCGCCGCGATGGTGGCGATGATCGCCTGGGTGCTGTACGCCAACATGAGCGGCCGTCACGTCAACGCCTTGCCGCCGCTGTCGTACAACACCTTCATCGACCTGGCCTCGGTGCTGTTCGTCACCTGCGTGGTGGCCTGGCTGATGGCCAGCGACATGCAGTCCGCGCTCGATGCCGTGCACGCCCAGAACGCGCAGATGGCGGCGGCGCAGGAGCGCATGGAAATGATGGCGACGCACGACGCCCTCACCCACCTGCCCAACCGCAGCCTCGCGCGCGACCGCTTCGAGCAGGCCACCGCGGCCGCGCGCCGCGGCGGGCACAGCGTGGCGATGCTCTACCTGGACCTCGACAACTTCAAGAACGTCAACGACACGCTGGGCCACGGCTCGGGCGACACGCTGCTGATCCAGGTCGCCGACCGCCTGTCGTCGCTGCTGCGCCATGCCGACACCGTCGCCCGGCTGGGCGGCGACGAGTTCCTGCTGCTGGTGCCCGAGGCGAGCGACGGCACCGGGGTGGCCGAGATCGCCAACAAGGTCGTGGCGTGCCTGATGACGCCGTTCGACGTCATCGGCATGGAGATCTTCTCGGGCTGCTCGTTGGGCGTGGCGATGTTCCCGGCCGACGGCGAGGACTTCGACAGCCTGCTCAAGAAGGCCGACATCGCGATGTACCGCGCCAAGGAGTCGGGCCGCAATGCGTTCCGCTTCTGGGACACCGAGATGAACGCCAGCGTCATCGAGCACGTCGAGTTGCTCTCGGCGATGCGTGCGGCGCTCGCGCACCGCGACTTCACGCTGTCCTACCAGCCCCAGTTCGACCTGTGCAGCGGCCGCCTGATCGGCGCGGAGGCGCTGATCCGTTGGCACCACGCCGAGCTGGGCCAGATCTCGCCGACCCGCTTCATCCCGCTGGCCGAGCGCTCGGGGCTGATCATCCCGATCGGCGACTGGGTGCTGCAGGAGGCCTGCGCGCAGGCCCAGCGCTGGCGCGCGGCGGGCTGGACGGACCTGACGATCTCGGTCAACGTGTCGCCGGTGCAGTTCCGGCGCAGCAGCGTCGAGACCTCGGTCGCGCAGGCGCTCGCCGAGTCCGGCCTGCCGAGCGCCAACCTCGAGCTCGAGCTGACCGAGTCGCTGCTGATCCAGGATTCGCTGGCGCTGGTCGAGAGCCTGGCCAGCCTGCGCCGCATGGGCGTGCGCTTCGCCATCGACGACTTCGGCACCGGCTATTCCAACCTGGCCTACCTCAAGCGCTTCGAGGTCGAGCGCCTGAAGATCGACCAGACCTTCGTGCGCCGCCTCACCGACGATGTGCAGGACCAGGCCATCGTCCGCGCCATCGTCCAGATGGCCAGCAGCCTGAACCTGTTCACGGTGGCCGAGGGCGTGGAGGACGGCGCCACGCTGGCCTTGCTGGGCGACCTCGGCTGCCAGCAAGGGCAGGGCTTCCATTGGTCGCCGGCGGTGCCCGCCGCGGATTTCCAGAAGTTCCTGCGGGCGTAGGCCGCGCAGCGTCAGCGCAGGCTACGGCTGGTCGCCCGGCCACATCGTGGCGTGGTCGACAGCGTGTCTGCGACGCGGGTCAGTCGACGAGGACGGGCGGCGCCACGCAGCCGGCGCGTCGCTCGGCCCAGTAGGCCATGTTGCCGATCACCGCGATCGAGCCCGAGACGATCGCGCTGGCGGCGGTCACGCCCAATGCGGCGATCACCACCATCTCGCAGCCCTGGCCACCGCAGTGGTTGATCTGGGCGAGCTGGACCGCCTCCAACTGCATGTGGTGCACGACGAGCTGGCAGCCGGGGTCGTATTCGGCCGTGGTCACCGGCACGATCACGCAGCCGCAGGCCAGCATGCTGGCCAGGGCGGCAATGGCGGCGGAGCGGGGCGACATGACTCGGCAGTATCACCGAACCGCCGCGGTGCCGGCCCGCTTCGGGCCGTACCGGCAGGATCGCGGTCGCCGCGCCATGCGGCGAACGCCTGCTCAGTGGGCGCGTGCGGCGAGGTGCGCCGGTCGGTGCGTCCAGCCGCGGCGGAAGTGCGAATCGAACAGGTGATCGAACTCCGCGGCGGCGACGCTGTCGATGCGCGCATCGGCCTGCGCAGGCAGGCTGACCGTGGACTCCTGCGACCACACCGGGATGCCACCCAGGCGCATCGTGACGACCCGGAACTCGCGCGGCTGGGGGTACTCGAGCGAGTCGTGCGCCAGCCGGGCCAGTCGGGCATGACGGCGCAGTTCGACCGTGATCGGGCCGGAACGGAAGCGCCACAGCGGCTCCCAGCCGGCGAACCGGCATCTCCAATGGAACGCGCGCGCGCCGATCGCCAGCAAGGCGAACAGCAACAGCGTCAGTGCGGCCATGGTCGGCTCCTTTCGCGCACGGCTCTTCACTCCCAATGTGCGCCTTCTTCCGGCGGCGCGCATCCCACCGAAGGGTGATCGTGGCTCGCGGCGACGAGTCGCGCGCAAGAGGTCACGCGCCGGGTGCCCCTCGCAGGTGCCGCATCCGCGCCAAACGTGCGCGCGTTCGCAATCACCAGCGCGTTCGAGTGACAATACCGTGACGAGGTGATTGACTTGCCCAGGGTCGCAGGCCGGCCCCGGTTCGTAGTCTGGCTACGGGCGGAACGTCTCTTGCCCAGCGGGGATGCACTCTGGCATGAAGCTTGCAAATCTGTACAGCTGGCCCGGGCTGGAGAAACGAACGGTCGTTCGGGCGGCTTGCCTGTCACAAGCCACTGTCAATCGGCACGAAGACAAAATTCAGTGCGGTTGAAACGCAATACTGGTGTCGAAAATTAAGGGAAACCCGTAAAGGTCGAAGTACGGGAGCACGCTATAGTTCGCGACTTCGCAGCGCAGCCGCGCTGCGGTGCGCAGGAAAAGATGCAGCGCCCAACCGGGTCGTCTGGAGGTATTTCGAGTGAATTTTGCTGAATCGCAGCGCAATCCGGGGAAGCACCCAACCGGCTTGATCATCGTCGTCATCATGCACGTCCTGCTGGCCTATGCGCTGGTTTCGGGCCTGGCCAAGAAGGTCGTCGACAAAGTGATGGTCACCGAGACGAAGGTCGTGGACGCCCCGCCGCCGCCTCCTCCGCCGCCGCCCAAGGATCTGCCGCCGCCGCCCAAGAACCTGCCGCCGCCGCCGGTCTACGTGCCGCCGCCGCCGGTCGACGTGCCGCCGCCGCCGGCCCAGAACCAGATCCAGACGACCAACGTCATGCCGCCGCCGGCGCCTGACCGCAAGGTCGAGCCCGTCGCCGTGCCGGCCCCGCCGGCGCCGCCCTCGGTCACCGCTCGCCCCGCCCAGATCAATGCCAACGATCCGGCCTGCAAGCCCGAGTACCCGCCGGCCGCCCTGCGCGCGCAGGCCTCCGGCGTGACGCGCGTGCGCTTCACGGTGGATGCCAACGGCAAGGTCACCGCGGCCGACGTGGTCGGCTCGTCCGGTTCGTCCCGCGAGAACCGCCTGCTGGACAACGCCGCCAAGGCAGCATTGGCCACATGCCCGTTCAAGCCGGGGATCGACGCCGAAGGCCGCCCGGTGGGCACCCAGGTCGAAGTCGCTTATTCCTGGAAGCTTACCGAGTAGCCGGTGGGCCGACGGCCCACTTCACTTGCCCCCCTTTTTTCTGTGATACCCGGCCATGACCGACATGCTGGCCGGTTCCATTCCCCCGGAGGAAACATGTCCTTTCTGAACTCGATGCGCACTCCCTTTGCGGCCGCGCTCCTCGCGCTGGCGACCGTCGCTGCCGCTCCGACCACCGCTCTGGCGCAAGCATCGGCTCCGGCGGACGCGACGGCTCCCGCGGCTCCTGCCGCCACGGCTTCCGACGCTTCGGCGACCCCGGCTCCGGCCGACACGGGCGCAGCCCCGATCGCCCCGGCAGCCGCCGGCAAGGAAACGATCGAGAACCCGTACGGCCTGGGCGCGCTGTGGCGCGACGGCGGCTGGATCGCCAAGTTCAACCTCGTGATCATGCTGATCATGTCGATGGGCAGCTGGTACATCATCTTCACGAAGTACTGGGAACAGCGCAAGATGTTCCAGAGCGCCAACGGCGTCAACGACGGCTTCTGGACCGCGGGCTCGATCAAGGCCGGCACCAACACGCTGGAAGAAGGCTCGGCCTTCCGCTACATCGCCGAATCCGGCCTGAAGTCCAGCGAGCACCATGAAGGCACGCTGGTCGAGCAGATCGACCGCCACACCTGGATCTCGATGAGCGTCTCGCGCGCCGTCGAGAACATCCAGAGCCGCCTGTCGGACGGCCTGGCCTTCCTGGCCACCGTCGGTTCCACCGCTCCGTTCGTCGGCCTGTTCGGTACCGTCTGGGGTATCTACGGCGCCCTGACGCAGATCGGTATCGCCGGCCAGGCGTCGATCGACAAGGTTGCCGGCCCCGTCGGTGAAGCGCTGATCATGACCGCCATCGGTCTGGCCGTCGCCGTTCCGGCCGTCATGGGCTACAACTGGCTGGTGCGTCGCAACAAGTCGGTGATGGAAAAGGTTCGCGCCTTCTCCGGCGACCTGCACAACGTCCTGCTGGCCGGCAAGCGCTGAACTCGCGTTTTCTGCCTGAACGCCTGAACGCGAAGGAATCCTCATGGCGATGAATGTCGGAAGCGACAGCAGCGACGAGGAAGAAGTCAACTCGACCATCAACACCACGCCCCTCGTGGACGTGATGCTGGTCCTGCTGATCATCTTCCTGATCACGATCCCGGTCGTGACCCAGTCGATCGTGCTGGAGCTGCCCAAGGAACGCAACGTCGTGACCGTCACCAAGCCGGAGAACATCCTGCTGGCGGTCAGCAAGGACGGCGACGTCTACTGGAACACGCACCAGATCAAGGACATCGACGAGCTGGTCAGCCTGCTCACCGAGAAGGCCAAGGTCAAGCCGCAACCCGAAGTGCACATCCGCGGCGACCAGGGCGCCCGGTACGAGTCCATCGGCCGGGTGGTGTTTGCCTGCCAGCGTGCTGGTATCGCGAAGGTCGGTTTCATCACCGAACCGCCGCCGAACCAATAAGGAGCCAACAACATGGCAATGAGCGCAGGCGCCAGCGAAGACGGCGACGTCATGGTCGACATCAACACCACGCCGCTGATCGACGTGATGTTGGTGCTGCTGATCATGCTGATCATCACGATCCCGATCCAGACGCACGCGGTGAAGCTGAACATGCCGGTCAATTCGGATGCGAAGCCGCCGGCGCCGCCGGTGGTCATCGAGGTCGTCGTCGACTTCGACGGCCAGATCGGCTGGAACAGCGAAGTGATCAAGGATCGCGCGGATCTGGAAAAGCATCTCTACCAGATCACGCAGATGCCCGACCAGCCCGAAGTCCACCTGATCCCGAACAAGCTGGCCCCGTACAAATACGTGGCCGAAGTGATGGCCGAGGCGCAGCGCCTGGGCGTCACCAAGATCGGCATCGTCGGGAACGAACAGTTCACGCACTGATCACAAGACGTACCACCTCGGAAGGCGCACTGCTCGCAGTGCGCCTTCTCCCATTCAGCGTGTCACCTACAGGTTCGCAAAACCCATGAAGACCAACCGTCTCCTGGCCGCCATTCTGCTGGCCGCCGGCCTCCTGCAACTCCCGCTCGCCTACGCCGTGTCCGCCGCCGTCGCCAAGCCGCTCAAGGAAGCCAGCGACCTGGTGCGCGCGGGCAAGGCCAAGGAAGCCCTGGCCAAGCTCAATGGCGTCACCGGTTCGGGTCCGGACGACACCTACATGATCGCGCGCATCCGCGGCGCCGCGTACCAGCGCATGGGCGACAACGGCGAGGCAGCCCGCGAGCTCGAAGCGGCGTTCGCCACCGGCAAGGTGCCAGGCAACGAAGCCGGCCAGCTGGCCGAGACCATCGCCGGCATCTATGCGCAGCAGCACAACAACGCCAAGGCGATGCAGTGGGTGGAGAAGGCCAAGGCCGCGGGCGACAACGGCTCGGGCATCCGCCAGATCCAGGAATACGTGCAAGGCTCCAGCGGCGACTACGGCCAGATCGCGCGAGACAACGCCGCCAAGGTGCAGTCCGCGATCTCCAGCGGCCGCCGCCCCGAGGAAGACGACCTGCTGCGCCTGGCCGACGCCTACCGCCATACCGGCAACAAGGCCGGCGACCTGCAGGTCAAGGAGCAGCTGGTCACCTACTACCCGTCCAACAAGCAGTACGTGGGCATCTACCTGTCCGACCTGCCGGGCAAGCCGGGCTTCTCGTCGCGCTTCTCGCTGGACTTGTTGCGCCTGCGCCTGGCGTCGGGCAACGTGACCACGGCCGCCGACTACATGGAAATGGCGCAGCTGCTGCTGCAGGCGCAGCTGCCGGCCGAAGCCAAGATCGTCGTCGACAAGGGCTACACCGCCGGCGTGCTGGGCACGGGCGCGGAAGCCCCGCGCCAGCAACGCCTGCGCGACCTGATCAACAAGAACGTGGTCGACTCCAAGGCCTCCATCGCCAAGCGCGCCGCCGAGGCCAAGACGGGCAAGACCGGCGACGACCTGGTCGCCATCGGCGCCGAGTACGCCTCGATGGGCCAGTACGACGAAGGCATCGACCTGATCCAGCAAGGCATCTCCAAGGACAGCCTGAAGCGTCCCGAAGACGCCAAGCTGCGCCTGGGCGTGGCGATGCTGCAGTCGGGCAAGAACAAGAGCAAGGCCGTGCAGCAGCTGCGCAGCGTCCAGGGCACCGACGGTGCGCCGGACGTCGCCCGCCTGTACATCTCGCTGGGCGCCGCGCAGTAACCCGCCCCGGGGCGGCGAGACGAAGGATGTCCTCTTCGCTGCCCTCCTTCGTCGAACCGCTGGGCGACGGCCTGTGGGCCATCGACACCGGTTTCCATCGCGACCGCTTCGATGCCGCCTACCTGGTGGCCGAGGGCGGTCGCGCCGCCTTCATCGACACCGGCACTGCGTTCGCCGTGCCGCGCCTGCTGGCGGCGCTGGACGCGCTGGGGCTGGCCCGTTCGGCGGTCGATTTCGTCATCGCCACGCACGTGCACCTCGACCACGCCGGCGGCGTCGGCCAGTTGATGCAGGCGCTGCCCGGCGCGCAGCTGGTGGTGCACCCGCGTGGCGCCCGCCACATGATCGACCCCGCCGCCCTCTGGCAGGGCGCGCTGGCGGTGTACGGCGCGGCGCAGATGGCGCGCGCCTACGGCAGCCTGCTGCCGGTACCCGCCGAACGGGTGCGCAGCACGGCCGATGGCGAAACGATCGCGCTGGCCGGGCGTCCGCTGCTCTTCGCGCACACGCCGGGACACGCGCTGCACCACCACTGCATCTGGGACGCCTGCAGCCAGGGCTGGTTCACCGGCGACAACTTCGGCATGGCCTACCCGGAGTTCAACGTCGACGGCCGCGCCTTCATCTTCCCGACGACGACGCCCGTGCAGTTCGATCCCGAGGCCATGCGCGCGTCGATCGCGCGCCTGATGGCCACCTCGCCGCGGCAGATGTTCCTCACCCACTACAGCCGCATCACCGGCGTCGCCGACTGCGCCGCGCGGCTGGAGCAGATGGTGGACGCCACCGTCGCCGCGGCGCTCGCGCAGCGCGAGGCGCCGGATCGACTGCAGGCCATCACGGCGTCGCTGATGACGCTGTACGGCGACGGTGCGCGTGCGTTCGGCGTGAGGTTGCCGGACGACCGCATCGCCGCGCTGCTGCAGGACGACGCCGCGCTCAACGCCGCCGGCCTGATCGCCTGGCTGGATCGGCCATCGCGCGCGTCCGCCGCCACGGCCTGAGACGCGTGCGCGCAATGACAGTCGCGGCCAGGCGCGCCGTATAGTGCCGGCATGCCGCGCGCGCCCGCAGTGCGCGTCCGTCTCCCGCCCGATCCAAGAGAACTTCCCATGAGCAGCACCATTTCCTTCGGCCTCGGTGGCCGCGTCGTCGTCATCACCGGCGCCGCCAACGGCATCGGCGCGGCCTGCGCGCGCCGGCTCGCGCGCGACGGCGCGCGCGTCGCGCTGTGGGACGTCGCCGATGCGCCGGGCCACGCTCTGGCGGCCGAGCTTCGTGCCGCGGGCCACGACGCCTGCTTCATCCGCTGCGACGTCTCGTCCAAGGCGCAGGTCGACGGTGCCACCGCCACCACCCTCAGCGAGTTCGGCCGCATCGACGGCCTGGTCAACAACGCCGGCATCTTCCGCGCGGCCGAGTTCCTCGACGTCACCGAAGAGGACTGGGACGCGGTCATCAATGTCAACCTGAAGGGCGCGTTCCTGGTCGGGCAGGCAGTGGCCCGGCACATGGTGGCGCAAAAGCGCGGCGCGATCGTCAACATGTCCTCGGTCAACGGCCTGATGGCGATCGCCACCATCGCCAGCTACAACGCCAGCAAGGGCGGCATCAACCAGCTCACGCGGGCGATGTCGCTCGGACTGATCGACCAAGGCGTGCGCGTCAACGCGGTCGCGCCCGGCACCATCGCCACCGACCTCGCGCGTGACGCCGTCCTCACCAGCGACGCCGCGCGCCAGCGCATCCTCGGCCGCACGCCGATGAAGCGCCTGGGCGAACCCGAGGAGATCGCCGACGTGGTCGGCTTCCTGCTCAGCGACGCGTCCAGCTACGTCACGGGCGAGATCGTCTACGTCGACGGCGGCCGCCTCGCGCTCAACTATACCGTCGCCGCCTGACCGGGATCGCGCCATGTACCAGCCTGCCCACTTCGTCGAACAGGATGCCGACGCCCTGCTCGCGCTGATGACGGACGCGCCGCTGGCCACGCTGATCCGCGGCGGCGCCGAACTGGCGGCCGACTTGATGCCGCTGGAGGTCGAGCGCGTGGGCGACGGCTGGCGTGTCACCGGCCATGTCGCCCGCGGGAACCCGCTCTGGCGCGAGGCCGACGGCCAGCCGGTGCTGGCGGTGTTCCAGGGGCCGCAGGGCTACATCTCGCCCAACTGGTACCCGAGCAAGTTCCAGCACGGCAAGGCGGTACCGACGTGGAACTACACGATGGTGCAGGTGCACGGCACGCTGCGCGCGATCCAGGACACCGAATGGCTGCGCGCCTTCGTCACCCGCCTGACGCAGCGCCATGAAGGCGGACGCGCGGTGCCCTGGCACGTCGGCGACGCGCCGCCCGACTACCTCGACGCGATGCTCAAGGCGATCGTGGGCATCGAGATCGAGGTGACGCGGGTCGAGGGAAAGTTCAAGCTGAGCCAGAACCGCTCGGCCGAGGATCGCACCGGCGTCGTGCTGGGTCTCGAATCGGACGCCTCGCTGCGGCGCCAACCCGAGGCGGACGCGCTGGCGCAGGCGATGCAGGCGGCAGAGGAACGG
>JBJMWF010000363.1:0-8846 GCA_045810265.1 Vitreoscilla sp.
CAAGGCCGGCACGCTGCTGCTGGCGATGCGTGACAAGGAAGACCGCGTCCGCTTCTCCGGCTACGACGTCTCCAATTTCCGCGTCTTCACGTTCTGCCTGGCGGCCGCGCTCGCCGGCATCGGCGGGGCGCTGTTCTCGCTGCAGGTGGGCTTCATGTCGCCCAGCTTCGTGGGCATTGTGCCGTCCGTGGAGATGGTGATCTTCGCGGCCGTGGGCGGGCGCATGAGCCTGGTCGGCGCGGTCTACGGCACGCTGCTGGTCAATGCCGGCAAGACGTTCTTCTCGGAGAGCTTTCCCGACCTGTGGCTGTTCCTGATGGCCGCGCTGTTCATCGGCGTGACCATGGCCTTCCCGATGGGGCTGGCCGGCCTGTGGGAGAGCCAGGTGGTGCCGCGCTGGGTCGCCTGGCGCAGCCGCGAGCGCGCGCCCGCGCCGGTCGTCGCCCGCACCGAACCCGAGCCGGCCGCCATCCGCGCCGTCCGCCTGGAGGCCAGCTCGGGCAGCTTCCCGCGTTCGGAAGCGGTCTGACTCACTCCATCCACACGCCACCGCCATGAGCAACACCGACTTCGCGCTCGCCATCGAGGACCTGACCGTCTCCTTCGACGGCTTCAAGGCCATCGACATGCTCACGCTCTACGTCGATCGCAACGAGCTGCGCGTGATCATCGGCCCGAACGGCGCGGGCAAGACCACGCTGCTGGACCTGATCTGCGGCAAGACCAAGGCCGGTTCCGGCAGCATCAAGTTCAAGAACACCGAGCTCACGCGCATGGCCGAGTTCAAGCGCGTGCGGCTGGGCATCGGACGCAAGTTCCAGACGCCGTCGATCTACGAGAACCTCACCGTGTTCCAGAACCTCGAGGTGTCGTTCCCCAAGGGCCGCTCGGTGATGGGCGCGCTCGCGTTCAAGTGCGACGACCAGGTGCGCGACCGCGTCAGGCTGGTGGCCGAGGACATCTTCCTGGGCGACCGCCTCGACCTCGAGGCCGGCCTGCTGAGCCACGGCCAGAAGCAGTGGCTGGAGATCGGCATGCTGCTGATGCAGGAGCCCGAGCTGCTGCTGCTGGACGAGCCGATCGCCGGCATGAGCGCGCGCGAGCGCGAGCAGACGGGCGAGCTGCTGCAACGCATCTGCCGCAACCGCTCGGTGATCGTGATCGAGCACGACATGGACTTCGTCAAGCGCATCGCGCACAAGGTGACCGTGATGCACCAGGGAAAGATCCTGGCCGAAGGCCCGATGGAGCGGGTGCAGGCCGATCCCAAGGTCGTCGACGTCTATCTCGGCCACTAGGAGAACCCGATGCTCTCAGTCACCGACCTGTTCGTCGCCTACGGCCAGAGCGAGGCGCTGCACGGCGTGTCGTTCGAGGGACGCAAGAACGAGACCGTCGCCATCATGGGCCGCAACGGCATGGGCAAGACGACGCTGTTCAAGAGCCTCATGGGCGTGCTGCCGGCCCGCAGCGGCAGCATCCGTGTCGATGGCGACGAGGTCTCGAAGGACGAGAGCTTCCGCCGCGTCGCCAAGGGCATCGCCTACGTGCCGCAGGGCCGCATGATCTTCCCGACGCTCACCGTGGAGGAGAACATCCAGACGGGCCTGGAGAACTCGAAGACGCGCCGCATTCCCGAAGACATCTACGCGCTGTTCCCGGTGCTGTTCGACATGCGGCGGCGCAAGGGCGGCAACCTGTCGGGCGGACAGCAGCAGCAGCTGGCGATCGCCCGCGCGCTGGTGACCGAACCCAAGGTGCTGCTGCTGGACGAGCCCACCGAAGGCATCCAGCCCTCCATCATCAAGGACATCGCCAAGGCGCTCAACGAGATCCGCAAGCTGCGCGAGATCACCATCGTCGTCTCCGAGCAGGTGCTCAGCTTCGCGATGGACGTGGCCGACCGCATCTTCGTGATCGAGGGCGGCCGCCTGGTGCACGAGACCTCGCGCGCGGACACCGACGTGGAGCGCGTGCGGCAGTTCCTGTCCGTCTAGCTGCCCTCGTCAAACCGTTTCATCCCACCCCGAACCGCTGGAGACGTTTCATGACCGACACGCTGATCAAGGTCGACCTGACGAAGTCGCCGACCGACAACGAGAACATCCACAACCGCTGGCACCCGGACATCCCGATGGCCTGCTGGGTCAATCCGGGCGACGACTTCATCCTCGAGACCTTCGACTGGACGGGCGGCTACATCAAGAACAACGACAGTGCCGACGACGTGCGCGACATCGACCTGTCGACCGTGCACTACCTGTCCGGCCCGGTGGGCGTCAAGGGCGCGGAGCCGGGCGACCTGCTCGTCGTGGAGCTGCTGGACATCGGCGCCAAGCAGGACAGCCTCTGGGGCTTCAACGGCTTTTTCAGCAAGAAGAACGGCGGCGGATTCCTGACCGAGCACTTCCCGCAGGCCCAGAAGTCGATCTGGGACTTCCACGGCATGTTCACCAGTTCGCGCCACGTGCCCGGCGTGCAGTACGCCGGCCTGATCCATCCAGGCCTGATCGGCTGCCTGCCCGACAAGGCCATGCTCGAGACCTGGAACGCCCGCGAGGCCGCGCTCATCGAGACGGATCCCACGCGCGTGCCCGGCCTCGCCAACCCGCCGTCGCCCGGCACCGCGCACATGGGCAAGATGATGGGCGCGGCGCGCGACCGGGCCGCCGCGGAGGGCGCGCGAACCGTGCCGCCGCGCGAGCACGGGGGCAACTGCGACATCAAGGACCTGTCGCGCGGCTCCAAGGTGTTCTTCCCGGTCTACGTCGACGGCGCCGGCCTCAGCGTGGGCGACCTGCACTTCAGCCAGGGCGATGGCGAGATCACCTTCTGCGGCGCCATCGAGATGGCCGGCTGGGTGCACATGCGGGTCACGCTGATCAAGGGCGGCGTGGCCAAGTACGGCATCAAGAACCCCATCTTCAAGCCCAGCCCGATCACGCCCAACTACAACGACTACCTGATCTTCGAAGGCATCTCCGTCGACGAGGCGGGCAAGCAGTACTACCTGGACGTGCACGTCGCCTATCGCCAGGCCTGCCTCAACGCCATCGAGTACCTGAAGAAGTTCGGCTACTCGGGCGCCCAGGCCTACTCGATCCTCGGCACCGCGCCCGTGCAGGGGCATATCAGCGGCGTGGTCGACGTTCCCAATGCCTGCGCCACGCTGTGGCTGCCGACCCAGATCTTCGACTTCGACATCAACCCCAGCGCCGCCGGCCCGACCAAGGTGCTCGACGGCTCGGTGAGCATGCCGCTGTCGCCGGACCTGGCCTGAGGCCGCGATGCCGACCTACGACTACGCCTGCGCCCGCTGCGGCGGCTTCGAGGCGATCCGGCCGACCGCGCAGCGCAATGCGCCCATGGCCTGCCCGGATTGCGGCGACGCCTCCGCCCGCGTCTTCGTCGCTGCCCCGCGGCTCGCGCTGATGGACGGCGGGCTGCGCAGCGCCGTTGCCACCAACGAACGGGCCCGCCACGAGCCCAGGAGTTCGCGCGACACGGCGCGGCTGAAACATCCAACTGGTTGCGGTTGCTGCAGCACGGGCAAGCGCGGCCCGACACTGGCGCGGGCCGACGGCAGCAAGACGTTTCCCGGCAAGCGCCCCTGGATGATCAGCCACTGAACGCAGGCGCTCAACGGCCGCCCTTGACCAGCACGACGCGCCGGATGTCGCCCACCACGAACAGGTAGCAGGCGACCGCCACCAGCGCGTTCGCGGCAATGAACACCAGCGCCCAGGCGAACGAGCCGGTGCCCTTGACGAGGTAGCCGATGACGATGGGCGTGGTGATCGCGGCCATGTTGCCGAAGGTGTTGAACAGGGCGCCGCTCAGGCCGGCGATCTCCTTGGGCGAGGTGTCGGAGACCACGGCCCAGCCGAGCGCGCCCAGCCCCTTGCCGAAGAAGGCGAACGCCATGATGCCGACGATGAGCGCCGACGAATCGACATAGTTGCAGGCCACCATGCTGGTGGACAGCAGCATGCCCACCACGATGGGCGCCTTGCGGGCGAAGGTCAGCGAGCGGCCGTGGCGCAGCAGGAAGTCCGACACCAGGCCGCCCAGCACGCCGCCGAAGAAGCCGCAGATCGCCGGCAGCGCGGCGACGAAACCGGCGTTCAGGATCGACATGTGGCGCTCCTTGACCAGGTAGACGGGAAACCAGGTCAGGAAGAAGTAGGTCAGGGTGGTGATGCAGTACTGGCCGATGTAGATCCCCAGCAGCATGCGGTTGGCCAGCAGTTGCTTGATGTACGACCACTTGGGCGTCGGGTCGACGAAGGTGCCCGAGTTGGTGTGGTGCGCCTGGCCCAGCCGGACGAGGCCACCGCCTTGCTCGATGTAGGCCAGCTCGGCGGCGTTCACCTTCGGATGCGTCGCCGGATCGTGGATCACCTTCAGCCAGAGCAGGCTGGCGACCACGCCGATCACGCCCATGGTGTAGAACACGCTGGGCCAGCCGTAGGAATGGGCGATCCAGCCCATCAGCGGGGCGAACAGCACCGTCGCGAAGTACTGCGCCGAGTTGAAGACCGCGGACGCCGTGCCGCGCTCGTTCGCCGGGAACCACGCCGCGACGATCCGACCGTTGGCAGGAAACGAGGGCGCCTCGGCCATCCCGACCAGCAAGCGCAGCGAGAAAAGTGCCACCACCGCAGTGCCGACGGTGGCCGTGAGGAACGAGATGCCGCCCTGCAGGATCGTGAACAGCGACCACAGGAAGATGCTGGCGAAATAGACCGGCTTGGATCCGAACTTGTCGAGCAGCCAGCCGCCCGGCAACTGCGCCGCGACGTAGGACCAGCCGAACGCGGAGAACGCATAGCCCATGGCGACCGCATCCAGCCCCAGGTCCTTGGCCAGCGAGGGCCCGGCGATGGACAGCGTGGCGCGGTCGGCGTAGTTGATGGCCGTCACCAGGAACAGCATGGCCACGATGGCAAAGCGCGTGCGGCTGGGCTTGGCAAGGGAACCAGTGAAGGCGGTCGTCATGGTCATGTCTCCGTCGTGCGGGCAAGGCTCCGCCCGCCGCGCATTTGTTGCGCGGTGGTCTCGGTCAGTGGGGTGGGGCGCGCCGGTGGCGCTCAGGCTTGCGTGTAGGCCGTCTTGACCACGGTGTAGAACTCGGCGGCGTGGCGGCCCTGTTCGCGCGGGCCGTAGCTCGATCCCTTGCGGCCGCCGAACGGCACGTGGTAGTCGACGCCGGCCGTCGGCACGTTGACCATCACCATGCCGGCCTGCGAGTGGCGCTTGAAGTGCGTGGCGTGCTTGAGCGAGGTGGTGGCGATGCCGGCCGACAGCCCGAACGGCGTGTCGTTGGCCTGCGCCAGCGCCTGCTCGTAGTCGCGCACGCGCAGCACGCTGACGACCGGGCCGAACACTTCCTCTCGGTTGATGCGCATCGCGGGCGACGACTCGGTGACCAGGGCAGGGCGCATGTAGAAGCCCGTGCGGCCGTCGGCGTTGCGTTCGATCGCCTCGCCGCCCCAGGCGATGCGGGCGCCTTCGTCGCGGGCGATCTGGACGTAGTCCAGGTCCTGCTTCAACTGCGTGGCATCGACGACGGGGCCGATGTCGGTGCCGGCCTTGCGCGCGTCGTCGACCCTCAGCGTCTTCAGCTTCTCGATGACGGCTTGCACGAAGCGGTCATGGATGCCTTCGGTGACGATCACGCGCGAAGAGGCGGTGCAGCGCTGGCCGGTCGAGAAGAAGCCGCTCTGCACCGCACAGTTGACGGCCACGCCCAGGTCGGCGTCGTCCAGCACGATCATCGGATTCTTGCCGCCCATCTCCAGCTGGAACTTGGCCATGCGGGCGACGCAGGCCTGGGCGATGCGCTGGCCGGTGGCCACCGAACCGGTGAAGCTGATGGCGTCGACGCGGGCATCCTCCAGCAGCGCCGCGCCGACCTCCGAGCCCTTGCCCATCACCAGGTTCAACACGCCCTGCGGCAAGCCGCTGCGCGACAGGATCTCGGCCAGGGCCCAGACCGAGCCGGGCACCAGCTCGGCCGGCTTGATGACGACGCAGTTGCCGTACGCCAGCGCCGGGGCGATCTTCCACGAAGGGATCGCGATCGGGAAGTTCCAGGGCGTGATGATGCCCACGACGCCGATCGGCTCGCGCGTGATCTCCACGCCGACACCCGGGCGCACCGACGGCATCGTCTCGCCGCCGGGGCGCAGCGCTTCGCCGGCGAAGAACTTGAAGATGTTGCCGGCGCGCTGGACCTCGCCGATGGCTTCGGGCAAGGTCTTGCCCTCTTCGCGCGCCAGCAGGTCGCCCAGTTCGGCGCGGCGCGCCAGGATCTCGGTGCCGGCGGCATCCAGGATGTCGAAGCGCTGCTGCGGCGTGCTCAGGCTCCAGGCCGGAAACGCCATGCGCGCGGCGTCGATCGCCGCGCGCGTCTGCGCCGCGTCCGCCTGCGCGTACTCGCCGACGACGTCACTGGTGTCGGACGGATTGATGTTGCGCGAGCTGCGCGCGCCGTCGACCCACTCGCCGGCAATGAAATTCTTGAACATGTCGCTTCCTATCGATCGAGCGCAGGGCGCTTGGGGTTGAAGGTCCAGCCCGGTATCAGGTATTGCATCGCGCGCGCATCGTCCCGGGCGCCCAGCCCATGCTGCTGGTAGAGGCGGTTGGCCTTCTCGACTTCGGCCATGTCCAGCTCCACACCCAGCCCCGGCTTGTCCGGCACGCGCACCTTGCCGCCGATGATCTGCAGCGGCTCCTTGGTCAGGCGTTGCCCATCCTGCCATATCCAGTGGGTGTCGATGGCCGTGACGCGGCCGGGAGCCGCCGCGCCGACGTGGGTGAACATGGCCAGCGAGACATCGAAGTGGTTGTTCGAATGCGAGCCCCAGGTCAGGCCCCAGTCGCGACAGGTCTGCGCCACGCGCACCGAGCCCGCCATGGTCCAGAAGTGCGGATCGGCCAGCGGGATGTCGACCGCCTGCAGGGCCAGCGCGTGGCTGAGCTGGCGCCAGTCGGTGGCGATCATGTTGGTGGCCGTCGGCAGGCCCGTCGCACGCCTGAATTCGGCCATCACCTCGCGACCCGAGAAGCCGTCCTCGGCGCCGCACGGGTCTTCGGCGTAGGCCAGCACGCCGCGCAGGTCGCGCGTCAGGCGGATCGCGTCCTTCAGCAGCCAGCCGCCGTTCGGATCGAGCGTCACGCGGGCATTGGGGAAGCGTTCGTGCAGGGCGACGATCGCCTCGATCTCCTCCTCGGCGCGCAGTGCACCGCCCTTGAGCTTGAAGTCGTCGAAGCCGTAGCGCTCGCGTGCCGCTTCGGCCAGTCGAACCACCGCGTCTGGCGTCAGCGCCTTCTCGTGGCGCAGCCGAAGCCACGCATCGGCGGCCTCGGGCTCGCTGGCGTAGGGCAGATCCGTCTTGGCCTTGTCGCCGACGTAGAACAGGTAGCCCAGCATCTCGACGGCATCGCGCTGCTGGCCTTCGCCGAGCAGGGCCGCCACCGGGACGCCCAGGTGCTGGCCCAGCAAGTCGAGCAGGGCGGATTCCACCGCGGTGACGGCATGGATGGTGGTGCGCAGGTCGTAGGTCTGCAGGCCACGGCCGCCGGAATCGCGATCGGCGAACTGGCGCTGCAGATCCTGCAGCAGCCGCTGCTGGGAGCCCAGCGGCTGCCCGACGACGAGCGGCCGGGCGTCCTCCAGCGTCTGGCGGATCTTCTCGCCGCCGGGCACCTCGCCCACGCCGGTGCGGCCGGCGCTGTCGGTCAGGATCAGCAGGTTGCGGGTGAAGAACGGCGCATGGGCCCCGCTCAGGTTGAGCAGCATGCTGTCGCGGCCCGCGACCGGGATCACGCGCAGGTCGGTGATGCGCGGGGTGTCGAGCCGGGCCAGGTCGGATGCGGATGGGTTCATGGTGCCTGCCTGCGATGCCTATTGCGGGCCGAGCGTCGCGATCAGCTCGCCGAGCGCCTCGACTTCCGACGACTTGAGGTCCGACAGCGGCGGGCGCACCGGCCCGGCGGTGTGGCCGACCAGCGTGGCGCCGGCCTTCACGATGGAGACGGCGTAGCCTTCGCCCCGGTTGCGCAGCGCGATGTAGGGCAGGAAGAAATCGCGGATCAGGCGGTTGGTCGTCGCGGTGTCGCCCGCGACCTGTGCCTGGTAGAAATCCATGGCGGTGCGGGGAATGAAGTTGAAGACGGCCGACGAGTACACCGGGCAGCCCATCGCGGCATAGGCGCCGGCGAACACTTCGGCCGTGGGCAGCCCGCCGACATAGGCGAAACGCTCGCCCAGCGTCTGGCGCACGGCGACGAACTTCTCGATGTCGCCCACGCCGTCCTTGAAGCCGATGAGGTTGGGGCAGCGATCCGCCAGCACCAGCAGGCTGTCCGGCGTGAGGCGGCAGGCGCCCCGGTTGTAGACCACGACGCCGATCTTCACGCTGGCGCAGACGGCGGCGATGTGCGCGATCAAGCCCTCCTGGCTGGCTTCGGTGAGGTAGTGGGGCAGCAGCAGGATGCCTTGCGCGCCCAGGCGTTCGGCTTCCTGCGCATACCGGATCGCGAGCGTCGTGCCGCCGCCGGCGCCGGCCACGATGGGCGTGCGGCCGCGGCAGGTGTCGAGCGAGACCTTGACGACCTCGCTGTATTCCTCCGGTTCGAGCGAGAAGAACTCGCCCGTGCCGCCGGCCGCGAACAGCACCGAAGCGCCGTAGGGCTGCAGCCACTCCAGGCGATCGGCGAAGGGCCGCGGCGCGAAGCGAAGATCGGCGTCGAAGTCGGTCAGCGGGAAGGACAGGAGGCCGGATTGGAGGACGGCCTTGAGTTCTTGGGGCGACATGGAGCGGGCTTTCGATTCGGTG
>JBJMWF010000364.1:0-22267 GCA_045810265.1 Vitreoscilla sp.
ACCAGCGTGTCGTGTCGGTCAAGCCGGGCTCGTGGCGCGCCACCAGCGGCTGGAACACGGCGTGGAACAGCTCCAGCTGCCAGTCGGCGGCGCGCTCGGGCTGCTCCTCCACCTTGCGCGCGATGCGCAGCAGGTGCTCGAACAGGCGCTCGGTGGTCACCGCGCGGGCGCCGATCACCTGGTCCAGCAGCCACTGGCGCGATGCGGCATAGACGCCCAGCGCGACGAACAGCGAGGTGGTGATGGAGGCGAACTGGTTGAACGAGAACACCGCGACGAACAGCAGGTCGACGGAGGTGGCCAGCGTGCTGACGCCGGCCAGCATCGCGAACTCGCGCATCATGTGCTGCGAGCGCGCGAGGAAGGGCGACATCAGCAGCAAGGACGCGAAGAACACGGTCCAGATCACCGGCACCGCCGTCACCAGCGACTGCACCTCGCCCGGCATGCTGTCGTTGAGCGCGACGACGATGGTCACCAGCGCGAGGCTGCCGGTGGTGACGACGGACAGGCGCCGCATCACCGTTGCGTACGGGTGCGGCGTGATGCGGTACGACCAGCCCAGCAGGCCGACCACCAGCAAGCCGGTGCTCAGCGACAGCGCCTCGCACCACCACCAGGCTTGCGGCAGGTCGAACATGAGGGCGGCGCCGCTGAACACGATGGCCGCCGTCCACGACAGCCAGGCCAGCGCGCCGCGCGGCGGCAGCGGGGTCGGATAGAGCAGCGTCGCGTCGAGCAGCGCCGCGCAGGTGATGACGTCCAGCGACATGCGCAGCGCCGCCTCGTGGCCGCCCAGCAGGCTGACGTTGCCGATGCCCGGCACCGCGTCGACGGCGGCCAGCAGCAGCTGCACCGACTGGCACTGGGCCATCACCGCGAAGAGGAAGGTGCGCATGTCCTGGCGCACCAGGATCACGACGGCGCCGACCAGCTCCAGGGCCAGCCCGAGCCCGCACAGCAGCCAGAACGTGATGCCCAGCGTCGTGTACCCGCGCGCATGCGGCGTCACGCGCGCGCTCATGCGATCGGTGAATCCAAGCATCACCTCCACGCCCGGCTGCAGCACGCGCGCCATCTGGCGCTGCTGCAGTGTGGCGGCGTCGCGCTCCTCGTCGCTGGCGATCCAGCGGGTGGAATTGACGACGCGGCGGCCGTCGACATACAGCGGTGCGATGCCCGGCGCGACGATCACCTCCAGCGAGCGGCCGAGCGCCGGACGCATCCACGGCAGGTCGGTGGCGATCATCTGCAGGTGGCCGCTGGCGTCCAGGCGCCAGCGGGCGTCCAGGTCGGGCGTCTGCGCCATCGTGCGCGCGAGCAGCACCACGGCCAGCGACGCCAGCAGGGCGATCGGCAGCAGCAGCAGCCGGCGCCAGCCCATCGGGCGAACGCGCCCGGGGCTCACGGCGCGGCGGCCGGAGAAGTTGGTGTCAGGCCCGCGGCACGACGCACGCTTACACGAGCCCCTGCTTGCTGGCGAGCACCGCCGCCTCGGCGCGGCTGGACACGTTGAGCTTGCGGTAGATCGACTTGATGTGGTCGTTGACCGTGAACCACTTGATCGACATCAGCGCCGCGATCTCCTTGATCGTGAAGCCCTTGCTCAGGAAGGTGAGCACCTCCACCTCGCGCGGCGTCAGCGCGGGCAGATCGAGCGGCGGCTCGATCTCGACCGGCCCCGGCGGGGCGAATGCGATCGCCGAGGTGAACGTGGACGCGCCGCCCGACGAGCGCAGCGCCGCGCCGTTGCCTTCGTCGGTGATGCGGCGGTTCATGCCCGTGCGGGTGTTGGTGCGGAAGTGCCCCAGCAGCCGGCGCGCGATGGCCGGCGACAGCGGCGGCTCGCCGCGCACGATCTTCTGTAGCTCTTCGACCAGCAGCTCGAAGCGGTCTTCCTTGAGCAGGTAGCCGTCGGCACCGCACTGCAACGCGGGAAACAGGTGCTCGTCGTCGGAGTACAGCGTGGTCACGATCTTGGTGGCCGGATACTGGCGCAGCTCCTCGAGCAGCTCCAGCCCCGAGCCATCGGGCAGTTCCAGGTCGACCAGGATCAGCTTGAACGGATCGACGCCGTGATAGCCCTGCGCGCCGCCCGCGATGCGCACCGCGCGGCGTGCGCTCTCCAGATCGCCCGCCTCGACGATGGTGATGGTGTCGCTGAAGCTCTCGCGCACCACGCGTCCGAGGAATTCCCGCGCTGCGGGGTTGTCCTCGAGGATCAAAACCTTGACTGCCATGTCGTTCCCCTTTGCCTGCCTTGGTCGCCGCCTGGCGGAAGTGGTCTCCCGCTCCTTTGCGTGCGATGCCGGAATGCTAACGAGCCGAAGAGCTTGCCGCATCCCCCGTTTCGGGGCAGCCGAATGGGGGGAACTGCCTATTGGGAACCGTCGCGCAAGGTCATTGACGGGTCGCCTCGAGAAGTTCGTCCGGCACCATCACCAGCTTGCCCAGGATCTGCCGGTGTTCGAGTCGATGGTATGCATCGGCGAGCCTGGACAGGGGCAGGACGTCGTCGATCACGGGCTTGATCTGCCCCCGCGCGTATTGTGAGGCCAACACGCCCAGCATACGCGCATTCGCAGCCGGCTCGCGGCGCACGAAGTCGCCCCAGAAGACGCCGACGATGGAGGCGCCCTTGAGCAAAGGCAGGTTCCAGGGCAGCGCGGGGATCTGGCCTTCGGCGAAACCGATGACCAGATAGCGGCCGCGCCACGCGATGGCGCGGAATGCGGGTTCGGCATGCGAACCGCCGACCGGGTCGAAGACCACGTCGACGCCCTTGCCGCGGGTGGCGTCCTTCAATGCGTCGCGCAGCGGCGTCGTCGCGTAGTTGATGGTGACGTCGGCACCGAGCTCGCGGCACAGCTCGCACTTGGCGTCGGTCGAAGCGGCGGCGACCACCGTCGCGCCGGCGGCCTTGGCGATCTGGATGGCCGCGGTGCCGACGCCGCCGGCCGCGCCCAGCACCAGCACCGTCTCGCCGGCCTGCAGCGCGCCGCGGTCGACCAGCGCGTGGTGCGCCGTGCCATAGGTGAACGCGAAAGCCGCGGCGTCGCGCAGCGGAAAGCCGGCAGGCAGCGGCATGCACTGCATCGCCTTGACGCAGGCGTGCGTCGCGAAGCCGCCGTGGCCACCGAGCGCCGCCACCGGCATGCCGACCTGCAGGTGCTTGACGGCGCTGCCGACCGCCTCGACGACGCCGGCGAACTCCGCCCCCGGCGCGAACGGCAGCTCGGGGCGCATCTGGTACTTGCCCTGCACGATCAGCAGGTCGGGGAAATTGAGCGAGGCCGCGTGGATCGCGATCAGCACCTCGTCGTCCGCGGGCTGCGGCGTCGGACGCTCGCGCCATTGCAGGGCTGCGGGGCCGTCCAGCGTTTCACACATCCAGGCGTGCATGGCGTCATCCAGTTCGTGAGGGAACGGGGATCATAAGGAAGCCGGGCCGGCGCGGCAGTCGCGGGCGTGACGCCGTCGCGACAGTGCAGGCGCGCGGCAGGGCCGGCATGGTCGCGCTGCCTACAATGAGCCCATGCGCATCCTCATCGCCAATGACGACGGCTACCTGGCCCAGGGTCTGGTGGCCCTCGTGCAGGCCTGCCGCGGCCTGGGAGACATCGACGTCATCGCGCCCGAGCAGAACGCCAGCGGCATGTCGAACTCGCTGACGCTCGGGCGGCCGCTGTCGGTGTTCGAGGCCCGCGGCGGCCCGTCCAATGGCTTTCGCGTCGTCAACGGCACGCCGTCGGACTGCGTGCACGTGGCGCTGACCGGCCTGCTCGAGCACAAGCCCGACCTGGTGCTGTCGGGCATCAACAACGGCGAGAACATGGGCGACGACACGCTCTACTCGGGCACCGTGGCCGCGGCGATGGAGGGCTTCCTGTTCGGCGTGCCGGCGATCGCGTTCTCGATCCAGCACAAGGGCTGGGCCCACATCGAGGCGGCCGCGCGCGGCGCGCGCCGGGTCGTCGAGGCCGTGATGGCCGAGGCGTCGTTCGGCCGGCCGGGCGCGGCGCCGTGGCTCCTGAACGTCAATTTCCCGAGCCGGCCGGACGCCGACACGGTGCCCTGGGCGACCACCCGGCTGGGCCGCCGCCATGCCAGTGAGCCGGTGGTCGTGCAGAAGAATCCGCGCGGCGATCCGATCTACTGGATCGGGCCGGCCGGCGATGCCCGCGAAGCCGGCGCCGGCACCGATTTCCATGCGGTCGCCAACGGGCGAGTGTCCATCACGCCGCTGCAGGTCGACCTGACCGATCACGCGAACCTGGCAGGCTGGTCGGCGCGGCTGGGGCTTCAATGACCGGAGACCCGGCGCGTCCGAAGCGATTCCCGGCCCAATGGACCAGCGCCGGCCGCCCGGCCGCGCCCAGCGGCACCGCGCGCAACCCGCTGCGGCCGCAGGCGCTGCTGCACCAGGCCGCGCAGGACGCCGCACGCCACGTCGTGCCCACCGGCCTGGGCCTGGACAACGGCCCGATGCGCGAGCGCATGGTCGCGCGGCTGCGCAGTGAAGGCATCCGCACGCCGTCGCTGCTGGCCGCCTTCGCCGCCGTGCAGCGCCACCGCTTCGTCGACACCGCGCTGGCGATCCAGGCCTACGAGGACACCAGCCTGCCGATCGGCCTGGGCCAGACGATCTCCAAGCCGTCCGTGGTCGCGCGCCAGCTGCAGTGGCTGTTCGACGGCGCCAACGCATCCAGGCAGGGGCACCTGGGGCGCACGCTGGAGATCGGCACCGGTTGCGGCTACCAGACGGCGCTGCTCGCGCAGCTGACGCGCAGCGTGATCTCCGTCGAGCGCCTGCAGCCGCTGCACCAGATGGCGCGGCGCCACCTCGATGCGCTGGGCGTGCCGGGCGTGCGCCTGGTGCACGGCGACGGCCGCTTCGGACATCCGCCCAACGCGCCTTACGACAGCATCGTCGCGGCGGCCGGCGGCGAGGACATCCCGGAGGCCTGGTTGACGCAGCTGGCAGTCGGCGGCCGCCTGGTCGCGCCCACCGCGATGCCGGGGCTGGCCGGGCAGGCGCTGGTCATCGTCGACCGGACGCCGGACGGCTTCGTCAGGCAGGTCGGAGAGTCGGTCCAGTTTGTTCCTTTAAAATCGGGGATTGGTTGAAACAACGCAGGGAACATATGGCATCGCTTTGGGGACGACGAACGCTCGTGACGACGGTTTGCGTGGCGTCCGCCTGGGCCTTGATCGGGTGCGCGACCCCGAATCAGGCCCCTGTCGAGGATCACTCGGCGCGGACGTCCCATCCGGCCGCCGCGGCCACCGAGTCCCACACCACCGCCACGGCACCGGCGCCGGCCGGCGAGGGCCGTGGCACGACGTATACCGTCCAGCCGGGCGACATGCTCACCAAGATCGGCATGGACACCGGTCAGAGCTGGCGCGACCTGGCTCGCTGGAACAACCTGGCCGACCCGAATCGCCTGGAAGTGGGCCAGGTGCTGCGCGTGACGCCTCCGGCTGCTGAAGTCACGCCCGGCAGCACGGTCACCACGACGACCACCACCACCCTGGTCGCCTCGGCGCCCGGGGCGACGTTCAAGCCGGTGCCCCTGCCGCCGATCGCCGCCAAGGCCAGCGGCGCGGCCACGTCGGCGCCGGCCACCTCCGGCAGCGCCGTGCCGCTGACCGGCGTGGCCACGCCGCAGCCGGCCGTCACCCACGAGGGCGACGATGACATGACCTGGGCCTGGCCGGCCGCCGGCCCGGTGGTCGCGCCCTTCGACGACGCCAAGACCAAGGGCCTGGCCATCGGCGGCAAGGCCGGCGATCCGGTCTACGCCGCCGCCGACGGCCGCGTCGTCTACGCAGGTTCGGGCCTGCGCGGCTATGGCAACCTGGTGATCGTCAAGCACAACGCGAACTACCTGACCGCCTACGCCCACAACCAGGCTTTGCTGGTCAAGGAAGACCAGATCGTCAAGCGCGGCCAGAAGATCGCCGAGATGGGTTCGACCGACGCCGAGCGCGTGCAGCTGCACTTCGAGATCCGCAAGCAGGGCAAGCCGATCGATCCGTCGCGCCTGCTGCCGCCCCGCTGAGGCCGGCAACCCGCCTGAAGAACGCGCCCTCGAGGCGCGTTTTTTTTGCCTGCCCCGGAGGCGCCATTTCGGCATGCCAGGGGCATCTGAGACTGTTTTTCGGCATTGATCTATTGATCAGCGTGACGGAGTGCACTCAAGAATGCGTCTGCCAGGTCGAAATCCCGCCATGACCCCCGTCAGGAGACGTCCATCGAGGAGCTGGAGCCTGCCGGGAAGTGAATCCGCCATTTCTGACCTGCCCAAGGAGTTCCTAGCATGAACCGCATTGCTCGCCTGACCACGATCCGTGGCGCCCTGACCATCTCGCTTTGCGCGCTTGCCAGCGGTGCCGCGATGGCGGGCGACGGCAAGTGGGTGCAAGACGCCAAGAGCTGCGCCGCGCCGGAATACCCGCGCGAGTCGCTCAGCAAGGGCGAACAGGGCACGACCGGCCTGCGCATCCTGGTGGGTGCGGACGGCAAGGCCATCGACAGCGAGATCGAGAGCTCCAGCCATTCCCGCAAGCTCGACTCGGCCGCCCAGCGCGCGCTGATGGAGTGCTCCTTCAAGCCGCAACCGGCCGACTCCAAGCCGGCCCAGCAATGGGTCAAGACCGAATTCGTCTGGAAGCTCAACTGAACGTTTTCTTGCCCGGCGATGTCGCCGGGCCGCTCGACGCGAGGTTCGGCAACGCCGGACGCCGAGCTGGACCCGCCGGAAGGCCGTCGTACCCGTTGGGGGAGTGCGCGGGACCTTGACTGACCAACAATTCAACAGCCAACTTCGGAAATCCAAATGCTGACCAACCTGAAAATCGGCGTGCGACTGGCGCTGGCCTTCGGCATCGTGCTGGCGTTGCTGGCGACCCTGTCGATCATTGCGCTGGCTCGCACGAGCGGCATGCGCAACGACATGAACGCCGTGACCGGGGGCATCGCCGTCGAGTCCTCGCTCGCTGACCAGATGCGCCTGGCGGCGACCCAGCAGGCCGTGCGCGTGCGCAATATCCTGATGGTGTCCGAGCCCGAGGAGATGGCGGCCGAGAACGAGCTGCTCAAGGCCGACATCAAGACCTACGAGGTCGCCAAGGGCAAGCTGGGCAAGATGATCGCGGCCGAGAACGACGCCCGCAAGAAGGCCATCCTGGGCCACATCGACGGCACCGAGAAGGAAGCCCGCGACCTGGCCGACCAGGTCGTGCAGATGGCGCTCGAGAACCACAAGTTTCCGGCCCGCGGGCTGCTCGGCGACAAGGCCAACCCGGCGCAGGCCAAGTGGATGGCCGCCGTCGACGAGATGGTCGCGCTGAACGAGAAGCTCACGGGCGTCGCAGTGGCCAACGCCGAGGATGCGTACGCCAACACGCGCAACATCGTTCTGGGCATCTCGATCGTCGCGCTGGTGTTCGCCTCGTTCATCGGCTATGCCGTCACGCATTCGATCACGGTGCCGATCTCCCAGGCCGTCGAGATCGCTCGCCGCGTCGCCAACCGCGACCTCAGCGTCAAGGTGACGTCGCATTCGTCCGACGAGACCGGGCAGCTGCTCAAGGCCCTGGCCGCGATGACCGAGAGCCTGGTCACCGTCGTCTCCAGCGTGCGCAACGGCAGCGACAGCCTGGCCAGTGCCGCCACGCAGATCGCCTCCGGCAACGCCGACCTGTCCAACCGCACGGAGCGCCAGGCCTCGAGCATCCAGCAGACGGCCTCGTCGATGGACGAGCTGTCCAGCACGGTCAAGATGAGCGCCAGCAACTCCACGCACGCCCGCCAACTGTCCAACGACGCGGCCGCCAAGGCCCAGCAAGGCGGCGAGGCGGTCAGCAAGGTGGTGCGCACGATGGGCGACATCGCGACCTCGTCCAAGAAGATCGCCGACATCATCAGCGTGATCGACGGCATCGCCTTCCAGACCAACATCCTGGCACTGAACGCGGCCGTCGAGGCGGCGCGTGCGGGCGAACAGGGCCGCGGCTTCGCTGTGGTCGCGACCGAAGTGCGCACGCTGGCCCAGCGCAGCGCGACGGCCGCCAAGGAGATCAAGACGCTGATCGGCGAATCGGTCGAGAAGGTCGACGAGGGCACGCACCTGGTGGACGTGGCCGCCGGCACGATCGCCCAGATCGTGCAGTCGGTGCAGCACGTGGCCGGCATCGTCTCGGAGATCACCTCGGCCACCGTCGAACAGAGCGCCGGCATCGACCTCGTCAACGTCGCCGTCACCGAGATGGACCAGGTCACGCAGCAAAACGCCGCGCTGGTCGAGGAGGTGGCCGCGGCCGCCGACTCGATGAGCACGCAGGTGCAGCGCCTGGTGTCCGACGTCAGCGTCTTCCGGCTTTGAATTGACTGCCCCCTCGCTCCTCCTGTCGCTGCCCCCCGAGGGGGAGCTCGGTTTGGCTCAAATGTGATCCTCGCTTCCCGATAAAACAGTCGGCCCCGGTTCGTGATTCGCGATCCGGGGCCGAATCCATCGGGCCACCGATAATCACGGCATGAGTACCGAACAACAGAAGGCCGGCGGCAAGTCCGGCCGGGGGCGTCATCGACGCGACCGCAACGCCGGCCCCGCGCCGGGCGTCTCCGACAACGAGTGGCTCAAGGTCACCGGCATCGACCTGGACGCCCAGGGCATCGCGCACAACAGCGAAGGCATCGTCGTGTTCATCGACGGCGCACTGCCGGGCGAGGAAGCGCGCGTCAAGGTGGTCAAGCGCAAGAAGCAGTGGGAGAAGGCCGACCTGGTGGCGATCCGCCGCGAGAGCTCGCAGCGCGTGGCGCCGCGTTGCCCGCACTTCGGCCTGCATCCCGGTGCCTGCGGCGGCTGCAAGATGCAGCACCTGGCGCCGTCCGCGCAGGTGGCGATGAAGCAGCGCGTGCTGGAGGACAACCTGTGGCACCTGGGCAAGGTGCGGCCCGAGCTGGTGCTGCGGCCGATCGAGGGGCCGCCGTGGGGCTATCGGCTGCGTGCGCGGCTGTCGGTGCGCTGGGTCGCCAAGAAGAACACCGTGCTGGTGGGCTTCCATGAGCGCAAGTCGAGCTACGTGGCCGACATGCGCGAGTGCCACGTCATGCCCAAGCGCATCTCGGACATGCTGATGCCGCTGCGCGCGCTGATCGAGTCCATGCAGGCGCGCGAGCGCCTGCCGCAGATCGAGGTGGCCATCGGCGACCAGGTGACCGCGCTGGTGCTGCGCAACCTCGAGCCCGTGAGCGAGCACGACATGGCGCTGCTGCGCGCATTCGGCCAGCAGCACGGCGTGCAATGGTGGCTGCAGCCCAAAGGTCCGGACACCGTCGTGCGCATCGACGACGAGGGCCCCGAGCTGGCCTACACGCTGCCCGAGTTCGGCGTTCGCATGCCGTTCAAGCCGACCGACTTCACGCAGGTCAACCACCAGATCAACACGGTGCTGGTCGGCCGCGCGTTGCGCTTGCTCGACGTCAAGAAGGACGAGACCGTCATCGACTGGTTCTGCGGCCTCGGCAACTTCACGCTGCCGCTGGCGACCATGGCCAGGACGGTGCTGGGCATCGAAGGCAGCCAGACCCTCGTGGATCGCGCGCTGGACAACGCGAAGCTCAACGGCCTGGACGCGCACACGCGCTTCGACGCCCGCAACCTGTTCGAACTGACCGCGGACGACCTCGTCGCCCTGGGCACCGTCGACAAGTGGCTGGTGGATCCGCCGCGCGAAGGCGCCTTCGCGCTCGCCAAGGCGCTGGCCGAGCTCAAGGCGTCGACGCGCGAAGGCTGGACGGCGCCCAGGCGCATCGTCTATGTCAGCTGCAACCCGGCAACGCTCGCGCGCGATACCGGACTGCTGGTGCACCAGGCCGGCTACCGCTGCGTGGCCGCCGGCGCGGTCAACATGTTCCCGCACACGGCGCACGTCGAGAGCATGGCGGTGTTCGAATGGGATCCCGACTGGAAGCCGCGCGCGGTGCCCATCGAGATTCCGGAGGCCGTCCCCGCCGCCGACGGCTTCGACGATGCCCCGGGCGCCGGGATGCCGGCCGACGACGCCGCTACTTGACGAGCGTGTCGTACGCCGGCAGGTTGCTCGCCATCTTCACGGCGGCCTCGTAGGCCACCTTGAGTTCGGAGGCCGCCTTCTCGTACCTGAGCAATTCGTCCTCGAGGTCGGTGACGTCCTCGGCGTCGGGATCGGCCGCGTCCAGGCGGGCGACCAGGCCTTGAACCTTGTCGTCGACCGCCTGGATGGCCATCATGAGGGTGGGGCCGCGTACTTCGGGCATGGCATCGGCTCCGGGGTTCAGTGGCTCTTGGCGGCGGCCAGCGAGCGGACGATCGCGTTGCGCGCCAGATTGTCGAGCGCGCCCTTGTACGAGTCCATGCGCATGGTCTTGGCCGCCGATTCGATCTGGTAGTGGGTGGCCTGGAAGCGCTTGTTGAAGCCCGTGTCGCGGATGACCAGCGAATCGGGGATCACCGTGCCCTCGGGAATCTCGAACGACAGCCAGCGCTTGCCCTTGAACACGTTGGCCTTGTCGAACAGCGAGGTGCCGCCCAGATCCTGCACCCACTCGTCGCCCCGGGTGTCGCGGAACACGACGACGTCGGGGTCGCGCACCTTGCCGTCGGGCAGGGTGCGGGCGTAGAAGTCGGGGTAGAGCAGGCCCGCGGCGGGCACGCCATCCTTGACGACGCCGTCGGGGAAGGCATCGGAGGTGACGGAACGGTACAGGGCGGTCGATGTTTCAGCCATGGCGGTCTTCCTGATTGCTGGACGATCTGCCCTGGCCATTGCGGTCGCCGGGCGTCGTGCATTGACGTTAGCACGCGTCCCCGGCGACAGAGGAGCGCCGAACGTGGGGTTTCGCGGCGCTGGGGCGCGCGACGCGCCCAAAAAAAACGGCGCCTCGAAAGGCGCCGTCTTCATGAGTGCCGGCGGATCAGCGGCGGTTGCCGGTCAGCGACGACAGGATGATCAGCAGCGACTGGAACAGGTTGTACAGGTCGACGTAGATCGCCAGCGCGGCGCTGATGTAGTTGGTCTCGCCGCCGTCGATGACGCGCTTGACGTCGATCATCATGAACAGCGAGCTGATGACCATCACGACCACCGAGATGGTGAGCATCAGGGCCGACGACGCCAGGAACAGGTTCATCACGATCGCGGCGATGGCGATCATCATGCCGATCGAGGCGAAGCGCGCGACGCCGGACATGTCGCGCTTGACGACCGTGGCCAGCGAGGCCATGCCGAAGAACACCGCCGCTGTGCCGCCGAAGGCGTTCATGATGATGCTGGCGCCGTTGGTGTAGCCGCCCAGCACCTGGCCGAGCAGGCGCGACAGCATCAGGCCCATGAAGAACGTGAACGCCAGCATCACGAAGACGCCGGTGGACGAGTTGCGCGTCGCCTGCACGCCGAACATCAGGCCGTAGGCGCCGATCATGAAGACGATGAAGGACATGCCCGGCGTCATGTGCGAGACGATGCCGGTCTGCACGCCGATCCAGGCGCCCAGCACGGTGGGCACCATCGACAGCGCGAGCAGCCAGTAGGTATTGCGCAGCACGCGGTGGGTGTCGACCCCGTAGGCGGAGCCGCCATTCAGGACTTCGAGCTGTTGCACGTTGCGATCCATGAGAAACACTCCATTCTTGGGAACATCCCGTCCATTGGAGACGGTCGAGTCATTCTAGTTCCCCGCGGGGAACCGAGTCGTTGTCACGGATGTGGTGATGGCTCCGGCCGATGACAAGGGGGTGACAAGCACGCCGCCGACGGCTATAATTTACAGGTTTACCCGCAATCAGCCCAGACCCCTCGAGCGCCTGAACAGCGACGCCTCTCCGGTACCCCCTACCGCAGACCGACTTCCCCGCCCGCCGCCGCCTGCCGAGCCCGCTCGACAGCGTCCCGCGCGGGAGTCTCGAAACTCTGGGCACCGCTACCCGGAGTTCCCTTTGCTGCCTGTCCTGCCCCCCGCAATCCTTGCACTCGCAGACGGCACGGTCTTCTCCGGCACCTCGATCGGCGCTGCCGGCCACACGGTCGGCGAAGTGGTGTTCAACACCGCGCTGACTGGCTACCAGGAAATCCTCACCGACCCGAGCTACTGCAAGCAGATCGTCACCCTGACGTATCCGCACGTGGGCAGCTACGGGATCAGCGATGAGGACGTCGAGGCGTCGAAGATCCATGCCGCCGGCCTGATCATCAAGGATCTGCCGCTGCGACACTCCAACTTCCGCGCGTCCGTCTCGCTGGACGCCTACCTCGCGCGCGAGGGCACGGTCGCCATCGCCGGCATCGACACCCGCAAGCTGACGCGCATCCTGCGCACCGCGGGCGCGCAGAACGGCTGCATCGTCGCGTTCCCGGTCGGGCACACGGTCACCGAGGCCGACCGCGCTGACGCCATCGCCAAGGCGCGCGCCGGCCAGAACATGGCCGGGCTGGATCTGGCCAAGGTCGTCAGCTGCACCAAGAGCTACGAGTGGACGCAGTCCGAGTGGAAGCTCGGCAGCGGCTACGGCACGCAGGACGCGCCGAAGTTCCACGTCGTCGCGTTCGACTACGGCGTCAAGTTCAACATCCTGCGCATGCTGGCCGAGCGCGGCTGCCGCGTCACCGTGGTGCCGGCGCAGACGCCCGCTGCCCAGGTGCTGGCGATGAAGCCGGACGGCGTCTTCCTGTCCAACGGCCCCGGTGACCCGGAGCCCTGCGACTACGCAATCGACGCCACGCGCACCATCATCGACACCGGCACGCCGACCTTCGGCATCTGCCTGGGCCACCAGATCCTGGCGCTGGCCTCCGGCGCCAAGACCTTCAAGATGAAGTTCGGCCACCATGGTGCGAACCACCCGGTCAAGGAAACCAGCAGCGGCCGGGTGTCGATCACCAGCCAGAACCACGGCTTCGCCGTCGACCCCGCCACGCTGCCCGCCAACCTCGTGGCCACGCACGTCTCGCTGTTCGACGGCACGCTGCAGGGCCTGGCCCGCACCGACAAGCCGGCGTTCTGCTTCCAGGGCCACCCGGAAGCCTCGCCCGGCCCGCACGACATCGCCTACCTGTTCGACCGCTTCATCGATTCGATGAGCGCGAACAAGACCAAGAACCAAGAGCAGAGCCAGTAATGCCGAAGCGCACAGACATCAAGTCGGTCCTCATCATCGGGGCCGGCCCGATCATCATCGGCCAGGCCTGCGAGTTCGACTACTCCGGCGCCCAGGCCTGCAAGGCGTTGCGCGAGGAAGGCTACAAGGTCATCCTCGTCAACTCCAACCCGGCCACGATCATGACGGATCCGGCCACGGCCGACGTCACCTACATCGAGCCCATCACCTGGCAGGTCGTCGAGAAGATCATCGAGAAGGAACGCCCGGACGCGATCCTTCCCACGATGGGCGGCCAGACCGCGCTCAACTGCGCGCTCGACCTGCACAAGCACGGCGTGCTGGCCAAGTACGGCGTGGAGATGATCGGCGCCAACGAGCACGCCATCGAGAAGGCCGAGGACCGCCTGAAGTTCAAGGACGCGATGACCAAGATCGGTCTGGACTCGGCCAAGTCGGGCATTGCGCACTCGATGGAAGAGGCCTGGGCCGTCCAGAAGCGCATCACCGCCGAGATCAGCGGCAGCGGCTTCCCGATGGTGATCCGCCCCAGCTTCACGCTCGGCGGCTCGGGCGGCGGCATCGCCTACAACCCGGAAGAATTCGAGGAGATCTGCAAGCGCGGCATCGACCTCTCGCCGACCAGCGAGCTGTTGATCGAGGAGTCGCTCAAGGGCTGGAAGGAGTACGAGATGGAAGTGGTCCGCGACAAGGCGGACAACTGCATCATCATCTGCTCGATCGAGAACCTGGACCCGATGGGCATCCACACCGGCGACTCGATCACCGTGGCCCCGGCGCAGACGCTCACCGACAAGGAATACCAGCTGCTGCGCAACGCCTCCGTGGCGATCCTGCGCTAGATCGGCGTGGATACCGGCGGCTCCAACGTGCAGTTCTCGATCAACCCGGTCGACGGCCGCATGGTGGTCATCGAGATGAACCCGCGCGTGTCGCGCTCGTCGGCGCTCGCCTCCAAGGCGACGGGCTTTCCGATCGCCAAGATCGCGGCCAAGCTGGCCATCGGCTACACGCTCGACGAACTGCGCAACGACATCACCGGCGGCGCCACGCCGGCCTCGTTCGAGCCGTCGATCGACTACGTCGTCACCAAGATCCCGCGCTTCGCGTTCGAGAAGTTCCCGGCCGCCGATTCGCACCTGACCACGCAGATGAAGTCGGTCGGCGAAGTGATGGCCATGGGCCGCACCTTCCAGGAAAGCTTCCAGAAGGCGCTGCGCGGCCTGGAGACCGGCATCGACGGCCTGAGCGAGCGCACCGGCTGCAAGGATTCCGATCACGAGGAGATCCTCGAGCAGATCACCAACGCCGGCCCCGAGCGCATCCTGTTCGTGGGCGACGCGTTCCGCATCGGCATGTCGCTCGACGAGATCTTCGACGCGACCAAGATCGATCCCTGGTTCCTCGCCCAGATCGAGGACCTGATCAGGATCGAGCAGCAGCTGCGTGGCCGCAAGCTGGAGTCGCTGTCGGCCTCCGAACTGCGCTTCGTCAAGCAGAAGGGCTTCTCGGACAAGCGCCTGGGCCTGCTGATGGGGAGCAACCAGCACGAGCTGCGCAAAGCGCGCCACTCACTCGGCGTGCGCCCCGTCTACAAGCGCGTCGACACCTGCGCCGCGGAGTTCGCGACGCAGACGGCCTACATGTACTCGTCGTACGAGAACGTCGACGGCGAGAGCGAGGCCGCCCCCACCTCGCGCAAGAAGATCATGGTGCTGGGCGGCGGTCCCAACCGCATCGGCCAGGGCATCGAGTTCGACTATTGCTGCGTGCACGCTGCGCTGGCGATGCGCGAAGACGGCTACGAGACCATCATGGTCAACTGCAATCCGGAGACGGTCTCGACCGATTACGACACCTCCGACCGCCTGTACTTCGAGCCGGTGACGCTGGAGGACGTGCTCGAGATCGTCGACGTCGAGAAGCCGTACGGCGTGATCGTGCAGTACGGCGGCCAGACGCCGCTCAAGCTCGCGCTCGATCTCGAGTCCTACGGCGTGCCCATCATCGGCACCACGCCCGACTCGATCGACATCGCGGAAGACCGCGAGCGCTTCCAGCAACTGCTGCACACGCTGGGCCTGAAGCAGCCGCCCAACCGCACCGCGCGCACCAACGAGCAGGCGCTCGTGCTGGCGCAGGAGATCGGCTATCCGCTGGTGGTGCGTCCGAGCTACGTGCTGGGCGGCCGCGCGATGGAGATCGTGCACGGCGACAAGGATCTGGAGCGCTACATGCGCGAGGCCGTCAAGGTCAGCGAGAAGTCGCCGGTGCTGCTGGATCGCTTCCTGGACGACGCGATCGAGGTCGACGTCGACTGCATCAGCGACGGCACCGACGTGATGATCGGCGGCATCATGGAGCACATCGAGCAGGCCGGCGTGCACTCGGGCGACTCCGCGTGCTCGCTGCCGCCGTACTCGCTGTCGCCGGCGATGCAGGACGAGCTGCGGCGCCAGACCGCGCTGATGGCCAAGGCGCTCAAGGTCGTCGGCCTGATGAACGTGCAGTTCGCGATCCAGGGCGAGGGCGACGAGGCCGTCGTCTACGTGCTGGAAGTCAACCCGCGCGCTTCGCGCACGGTGCCGTTCGTCTCCAAGGCCACGGGCCAGGCGCTGGCCAAGATCGCCGCGCGCTGCATGGCCGGCACCCGCCTGGCCGACCAGATCGGCCTGCACGGCAAGAAGCCGGTGGAGATCGTGCCGCCGTACTTCTCCGTCAAGGAAGCGGTGTTCCCGTTCAACAAGTTCCCGGGCGTCGATCCGGTGCTGGGCCCCGAGATGCGGTCGACCGGCGAGGTGATGGGCACGGGCCGCACCTTCGCCGAGGCGATGCTCAAGAGCCAGCTGGGCGCCGGCTCGCGCCTGCCGACCAAGGGCAACGTCGTCCTGACCGTCAAGAACGCCGACAAGGCCCGCACGGTCAAGGTCGCGAGCGACCTGGTCAACCTGGGCTTCACGTTGTCGGCCACCAAGGGCACGGCGGCGGCGATCGCCGAGGCCGGGATCCCGGTCAAGCTGTGCAACAAGGTCAAGGACGGCCGCCCGCACATCGCCGACATGATCAAGGCGGGCGAAGTCCAGCTGGTCTTCACGACCGTGGACGAGACGCGCACGGCGATTGCCGACTCGCGTTACATCCGCACGGCAGCGATCGCCAACCGCGTGACGTACTACACCACGATGGCCGGCTGCGAAGCCGCCACCGAGGCGCTCAAGCACGAGGACGACATCACGGTGGTTTCCCTGCAGGAACTGCACGCGGAACTGCCCTGAAACTGATCTAAACTGGCGATTCTTCCAGTCCGACTGGACCCGCCGCCCGCCAGCAGTCGCCAGATTGCTTTCCGGGCGGCGGTTTGCTTTTCCCCTCTGAGACTCCCGATATGGCCACGATTCCCCTGACCCGCCGCGGCGCCGAAAAACTGAAGGAAGAACTGCACCGACTCAAGACGGTGGAGCGCCATGCCGTCATCCAGGCCATTGCCGAGGCGCGCGCGCAGGGCGACCTGTCCGAGAACGCCGAGTACGAGGCGGCCAAGGACAAGCAGGCCTTCATCGAAGGCCGCATCCTGCACATCGACGGCCAACTCGCGGCGGCGCAGATCATCAACCCGGCCGATGTCGACGCCGGTGGCCGCATCGTCTTCGGCAGCACCGTCGTGCTGGAAGAAGAAGAGACCGGCCAGGAAGTGACCTACCAGATCGTCGGCGACGACGAGGCCGACATCAAGCAGAACCTGGTCTCGATCAGCTCTCCGATCGCGCGCGCCTTGATCGGCAAGGAAGCCGGCGACACCGCCGACGTCCACGCGCCGGGCGGCTCCAAGCGCTACGAGATCGTGGAAGTGAAGTACATCTAGAGCCCCCACGCTCCCGCTGGTCGCTGCCCCCCGAGGGGGCGCTCGGTTTGGCTCGGATGTGATCCTCGCTTCCCGAGAGCTTGATTCTTCAGGTCAGCGTCCGAACGACAGCGTCGGCGACATTTCCGATACCGGATCATCGATTGGCGAACTTTAAGCAGTCCTTCACCGAAAGCCTGCGCCGGCTGCTGCCCGGCGTCTGGCTGGGACTGCTGCTGGCGATCGCGCTGATCGCCACGCCGGCGGCGTCGAACGCGCTGGACAAGGCCTCGTTCGGCGCCATCGCCCGCGCGATCTTCGCCCGCGAGGCGCCGACCAGCCTGGTCTTCGGGGTGCTGATCCTGGTCATCGAACGCCGCGACGCGCTCGCGCGCCACATGGCGACGGGCGTGACCCAGTTCTCGTCGGAAATGTTGCTGGCGGCCGGCGCGCTGTTCTGCACGGTGGCCGGCTACTACGGTTTGCTGCCGGCGATGGAACAGGCCCGCCTGGGTGGTGCCACGCAGCTGAGCTTCCTGCAGCTGCACGCGCTGAGCCTGGCCTTCTTCGGCCTCAAGGGCCTGCTGGTGCTGGGGCTGGCCTGGAAGGCGACGCGGTGAGCCGCGCCGCCCGTTCCTCAGACCTTCTTCTTGATGCTGGTGACGCGCTTCTTGGCGCGCTTGACCTGGCCGCCGGCCGTCACGCGCTCGTTGCCCAGCACGGTGACCTTCTTGATCTGCGGACGGTGGCTGCCACGCTTGGAGAACTTCAGGATCTTGACGACGCGCGGGCCGAGGTTGGTGTCGGACACGCGTTCCGGCTCCGCCTCTTCCATCGGCCGCCACAGCACCAGCAGCTTGCCGATGTGCTGGATCGGCGCGGCGTTGAGCTTGTCGGCCATTTCGGTCAACATCGCCTCGCGGGCCGCGCGATCGTCCGAGAAGACGCGCACCTTGATCAGGCCGTGCGAACGGATCGCGACCTCGGCCTCCTTGAGGACGGCGGGCGTCAGTCCGTCGGCACCAATCATGACCACGGGGTCGAGATGGTGGGCGTCGCCGCGCTTTTCTTTGCGTTCGGCAGGGGTCAGTTGAATCAGGGCCATCCCCGTATTATCCCTTTGTCATGAAAATCAAGACGAAAAGCAAGAAGGTCAACAAGCAGTGGCTGCAGGATCACGCCAATGACCCGTACGTGAAGCAGGCGCAGCGCGATGGATTTCGCGCCCGCGCCGTCTACAAGCTGTCGGAGATCGACGAGCAGTTCAAGCTGCTGCGTCCGGGCCAGCTGGTGGTCGACCTGGGCTCGACGCCCGGTGCCTGGAGCCAGTACATCCGCCGCAAGTTCGCCGGCAGCGGCGCGGCGGTGGGCGAGCTCAACGGCCGGATTGTCGCGCTGGACATCCTCGAGATGGAGCCCATCGAAGGCGTGCACTTCATCCAGGGCGACTTCCGCGAGGACGATGTCCTGGCCAAGCTCGATGAGGCGATCAACGGCGACCCCGTGGACGTCGTCGTCTCCGACATGGCGCCCAACCTGACCGGCGTCACGGTGACCGACACGGCCCGCGTCGTCTACCTCGTCGAGCTGGCGGTCGATTTCGCGCTGCAGCACCTCAAGCCGGAGGGAGCCCTCGTGACCAAGGTGTTTCACGGAAGCGGCTACAGTGAACTGGTGGAACTGTTCCGCGCCAATTTCCGCGTGGTCAAGGCCGTCAAGCCCAAGGCCTCGCGCGACAAATCCGCCGAAACTTTCCTCGTCGGTTTCGGTCTGAAGAATCCCGTCGCCCGGTGACGGCACGACGCCTGCCGGGCACGCAAGCCAACATGCAAGCGCATTCGGCGCCGAAATGTGCGTTTGGCGACCTTCCCGACCCCGGCAATCGGGTTCCCGGGCTATTGACTGGCCTAGAATCATCCCCATCTGCCGTGGGAAGTGGCATTTTCTAAGAAGGAGCCGCGGTGAACAATCAATGGTTTTCGAAGATCGCAGTCTGGCTCGTGATCGCGCTCGTGCTGTTTACGGTCTTCAAATCGTTCAACACGGCGCAGACGCAGAGCGGGCGCGTGGCCTATTCCGATTTCCTCGAGGAAGTGCGCAGCAAGCACATCCAGAGCGTGGAAATCACGGAGGGCAGCGGCGGCATCGACATCACGGCGCGCACGACGGACGGCAAGACGGAGCACACCACCGGCAGCCTGCTCGACCGCGGCCTGACCGGCGACCTGCTGAACAACAACGTCAAGTTCGACATCAAGCCGCGTGAAGAGCAGGGCATGCTCACCACGCTCCTGCTGTCGTGGGCGCCCATGCTCCTGCTGATCGGCGTCTGGGTGTATTTCATGCGCCAGATGCAAGGCGGCGGCAAGGGCGGCGCGTTCAGCTTCGGCAAGAGCAAGGCCAAGATGCTCGACGAGGCCAACAACTCGGTCACGTTCTCGGACGTGGCCGGTTGCGACGAAGCCAAGGAAGAGGTCAAGGAACTGGTCGACTTCCTGCGCGACCCGCAGAAGTTCCAGAAGCTGGGCGGCCGCATCCCGCGCGGCGTGCTGCTGGTCGGCCCTCCGGGCACCGGCAAGACGCTGCTGGCCAAGGCCATCGCCGGTGAAGCCAAGGTGCCGTTCTTCTCGATCTCGGGCTCCGATTTCGTCGAGATGTTCGTCGGCGTGGGCGCGGCCCGCGTGCGCGACATGTTCGAGCAGGCCAAGAAGAGCGCTCCCTGCATCATCTTCGTCGATGAAATCGACGCGGTCGGCCGCCATCGCGGTGCCGGCCTGGGCGGTGGCAACGACGAGCGCGAGCAGACCCTCAACCAGATGCTGGTCGAGATGGACGGCTTCGAGACCAACCTGGGCGTCATCGTGATGGCGGCCACCAACCGTCCCGACATCCTGGATCCGGCGCTGCTGCGTCCGGGCCGCTTCGACCGCCAGGTCTACGTCACGCTGCCCGACATCCGCGGCCGCGAGCAGATCCTGGGCGTGCACATGCGCAAGGTGCCCATCGGCACCGACGTGAATGCGAACGTCATCGCGCGCGGCACGCCGGGCATGTCGGGCGCCGACCTGGCCAACCTGGTCAACGAGGCTGCGCTGATGGCCGCACGCCGCAGCGGCCGCGTGGTCGAGATGATCGACTTCGAGAAGGCCAAGGACAAGATCTTCATGGGTGCCGAACGCCGCAGCGCGGTGATCGATCCGGAAGACCTGAAGAACACGGCCTACCACGAGGCGGGCCACGCCTTCGTGATGCTCAAGCTGCCCAAGCACGACCCGGTGCACAAGGTCACCATCATCCCGCGCGGCCGCGCGCTGGGCGTCGCGTTCTACCTGCCCGAGAAGGACAACAACGCGCCGGACAAGGAATACATGCTCGCCAACATCGCCGCGCTCTATGCGGGGCGCATCGCGGAAGAGGTGTTCATGAACCAGCAGACGGTGGGCGCGTCCAACGACTTCCAGCGTGCCACGCAGATCGCGCGCGACATGGTGATGAAGTACGGCATGTCCGAATCGCTGGGCCCGATGGTCTACGCGGAGAACGAGGGCGAGGTCTTCCTGGGCCGCTCGGTCACGCGCACCACCAACATCAGCGAATCGACGATGCAGAAGGTCGACGCCGAGATCCGCAACATCCTCGACACGCAGTACGCCCTGGCGCGCCACCTGATCGAGACGGAGCGCGACAAGGTCGAAGCGATCGCCCAGGCGCTGCTGGAGTGGGAGACCATCTACCGCGAGCAGATGGACGACATCATGGAAGGCCGTCCGCCGCGTCCGCCCAAGGACTGGACGCCGACCATGAACCGGCAGAACAATCCGCCGCCGGTCAAGGTCGACAACGCGCCGGCCGCGGCCTGACGACCTTGTCGTCCGACGCTTCCTGACCGGACACCAACGGGGCCTCGCGCCCCGTTTTGCATTTGCACCTTGCGCTTTCCGATGATCTGGCAGACCAGCCGTTTTCGCATCGACCTGACGCGGCCCCAGGTGATGGGCATCGTCAACGTGACGCCCGATTCGTTCTCGGATGGCGGCCGCTATGCGCAGGCGGACGCGGCGCGCGCGCACTGCGACCGGCTGCTGGAGCAGGGCGCCGACATCCTGGACATTGGCGGCGAATCCACCCGCCCCGGCGCCCGCCTGCCCGACACCGCCGAGCAGCTGGCGCGCGTGCTGCCGGTGCTGCGCCACGCGGTCACGCTGGGCGTGCCGGTGTCGGTCGACACGGCCGATCCCGTGGTGATGGCCGAGGCGCTGGCGCTCGGCGTCGACATCCTCAACGACGTGCGCGCCCTGCGTGCGCCCGGTGCGCTCGACGTGGCCGCCGCACATGGCAGCGCCGGCCTGTGCCTGATGCACATGCAGGGCGAGCCGGGCTCGATGCAGGTCGCCCCGCACTACGACGATGACGACGTCGTCGGCGCCGTCGCCACGTTCCTGGCCGAGCGGCGCGACGCTGCGCTGGCCGCCGGCATCGCACGCGAGCGCATCGCGCTGGATCCGGGCATCGGCTTCGGCAAGACGCCGGCGCACAATCTGGCGCTGGCCCGGCAGCAGCGCCGCTTGTTGGAACTCGGCTGTCCACTGCTGCTGGGCTGGTCGCGCAAGTCCACGCTGGGCGGGCTCACCGGCCGGCCGGTGCATGAACGCGTTGCGGCCAGCGTGGCCGCGGCACTGGCCGCCGTGCATCATGGCGCCGCCATCGTGCGCGTGCACGACGTGGCCGAAACGGTGGACGCGCTGAAGGTCTGGCGCGCCCTGACTTCCTCTTGATCAACGACGACGCCTGCATCCTTACTGACGGTCAGCCGGCGCACGACTCCTACCGAGACTCCACCATGAGCAGAACCTTCTTCGGCACCGACGGCATCCGCGGCACGGTCGGCACGGCCCCGATCACCGCCGACTTCATGCTGCGCCTGGGCCACGCGGTCGGCCGCGTGCTGCGCAAGAAGTCGCCCCGGGCGACGGTGCTGATCGGCAAGGACACGCGGGTCTCGGGCTACATGATCGAGTCGGCGCTCGAGGCTGGCTTCGCCTCGGCCGGCGTCGACGTGCTGCTCACCGGCCCGCTGCCCACACCGGGCGTCGCCTATCTGACGCGCGCGCTGCGCGTGGACCTGGGCGTCGTCATCAGCGCCTCGCACAACCCGTTCGGCGACAACGGCGTCAAGTTCTTCTCCGCCTCGGGCGAGAAGCTGCCCGACCAGTGGGAAATGGACGTCGAGGCCGCGCTGGCCGAGCCGCCGCAATGGGTCGAT
>JBJMWF010000365.1:0-13452 GCA_045810265.1 Vitreoscilla sp.
GCTCCTGCAGCACGTTGGCCAGCATGGTGACCGCTTCTTCCTGGATCTGCGGGCGCGTCATGATCCAGTCGACGATGCGCGAGTACTTGGACAGGCCGATCAGGTTCGAGTGCTCGTTGGGCAGCACACCGATCCAGATGCGGCCCAGGATCGGGCACATGTGGTGCGAGCAGGCGCTGCGTACCGAGATCGGGCCGACGATCATCAGCTCGTTCAGCCGCGTGACGTTGGGGAATTCGGTGACCGCGGGCATGGCCTGGTAGCGGCCGCGGAACACCTCGTCGACGAACATCTTGGCCACGCGCTGCGCGGTTTCCTGGGTGTTGTGGTCGGAGTCGGTGTCGATCACCAGCGCCCGCAACACGGCCTGCATGTGCTGCGCCACCTCGGCCTTGAGCTCGTCGGTCTCGCCGGGGCGCACGAACTCGGAGATGTTGTCGTTGGCGTGGAAGCGGCAGTCGGCGCCCACCAGCCGGTAGCGGATGCGCTCGGAGGCCGGCAGCGCGGCCAGGTCGGCCTCGTTGCGGATCAGCGTCAGCGAGCGGGGCGACGCGTCGCCGGGCGAGGACTCGGGCGGCGGAACGGGAGTGGGCATGGTGGGCTTGGCCAGGAGAAACGGCGGTGGTCCGGACCGCACATTTTGCGCCGGCGCAACGTTTCGTGCGGCAGGCGGCGCCATCCAGCCCTTTTTTGCGCCGGAAATCCACCGGTTCCGGCATTCGGTCGCGCCGTTCCGACACGTATCCGCGCGGACACCTTGCCGAGGCCCGGCAGCAAATGCCCGTGGGTAGACTGGCCGGGTGAACTCCGAAGCTTCTTCCCGCAGCGCGCCCGCCGGCCAGGCCCCGGCACTGTCGCGCCTGCTCGAACAGACGGCCGACGCCGTGCAGGCGGTGCGCGGCGGCCGCTCCCTCACCGACGTCCTGGCCGCCTGTCCGCCGCCGCTGCGCCCAGGCACCCAGGCGCTGTCCTTCCTCGTGCTGCGCCGGCTCGGCGCGGCGCAGGCGCTGCGGGCACAGCTGGCACCGCGCACGCCGCCGCCGGCGGTCGAGGCGCTGCTGCTGAGTGCGCTCGCGCTGCTGTGGCCCGACGCCACGCCGCCGTACCCTGATCACACGCTGGTCGACCAGGCCGTCACCGCCGCCCGCAAGCGCGCACCGCAATCGGCGTCCTTCCTCAACGCGGTGCTGCGCCGCTTCATCCGCGAGCGCGACGCCCTGGTGGACACGGTGCTGAAGCAACCCGCCGCGCGGTGGAACCATCCGCCGTGGTGGATCGATCGGCTGAAGTCCGATTGGCCGGCGCAGTGGCAGGGCATCCTCGCCGCCGCCCAGGAGCGCCCGCCGATGTGCCTGCGGGTCAACGTGCGCCGATTCACAGGCGCGCAATACCTGCAGCAGCTGAAGGACGCCGGGCTGCCCGGCCAGCTGACCGACGTCCAGACCATCGTCCTCGACTCCCCGGTGCCCGTCGAGCGGCTGCCCGGCTTCGCCGACGGTGCCGTCTCCGTGCAGGATGCGGCCGCCCAGCGCGCCGCCCGCCTGCTGGTGGATGCGGGCCTGCCGCCCGGCGCCCGCGTGCTCGACGCGTGCGCGGCGCCCGGCGGCAAGACGGCGCACTTGCTGGAGCTGGCCGATCTCCAGGTGCTGGCGCTGGACGCCGACCCGCAACGCCTGGCGCGCGTGGATGAGACCCTCGCGCGCCTTCAGCTGCGGGCGCAGACACGCGCCGGCGACGGCCGCCGGCCGGTCGACTGGTGGGACGGCCAGCCCTTCGACGCCATCCTGCTGGACGCGCCCTGCAGCGCCTCGGGCATCGTGCGCCGGCACCCGGACATCCGCTGGCTGCGGCGCAGCGAGGACATTCCCGCACTCGGCCGCATCCAGGCCGATCTGCTGGACGCCCTGTGGCCGACGCTCAAGCCGGGCGGATGGCTGCTCTACGCCACCTGCTCGGTGTTCCGGAGCGAGGGCGAGCACCAGATCGACGCATTTTTGCAACGCCGCGGTGGCTCCGGCGCCCATTTGGACGGCCGCTCGCCCGGTCACTTGCTGCCACTGCCGGACAATGGTTCAAGCGGGGCTTCATCGCCCGGCAGCGGTGCGGCGATGGGCTCCCATGGCGTCGCCGACGGCTTCTATTACGCGCTGCTGCGCAAGGAGTCGGCTGCCGGCGGCACTTGATGCCCGAGCTTTCGTATCGAAAAACGCAACTCCGCGTCCCGCAGACGCAATTTCGCATCGCCAACGTGCACCCGTCCCTGGTCCGATTGCCTCGCCGCTGGATTGCCCTGGTCCAAGACGCCCGCCGCGTCCTGGCCACGGCATGGCTGGCCGCCGTCTGCCTGATGGGCGTGGCCGGCTTCGCCCCGGGCGCGCAGGCCCAGGGCGTCGAACTGCCGTCCATCGTCGCCAAGCGCCAGGACGGCGGGGTCGTCCTCGACTTCGCGGCCAACCTCACGCTGAGCCGGGCAGTCGAGGAAGGGCTGAGGCACGGGGTGCCGGTCTATTTCGTGGCCGAGGCCAGCGTCAAGAAGCCGCGCTGGTACTGGCGCGACGACCGCATCGCGCGGGTGTCGCGCAGCTGGCGGCTGTCCTACCAGCCGCTCACCTCGGCCTGGCGTGTGAGCCTGGGGGGGTTCAGCCAGTCCTTCCCGTCGCTGGAGGAGGCGCTCACCACCATCACCCGCATCGCCCACTGGCGCATCGCCGATTCCGGCGTCGACGCGACCGACCGCTACTACGTCGACTTCCAGTTCTACCTCGACTCCTCCCAACTGCCGCCGGCGATGAGGCTGGACATCAGCGCGCAGTCGGAATGGAAGCTGGGCGTCGAGCGCACCATCCCGGTCGAGTAAGCCGAGGCTCATCGTGACCGACCCCGTCGTCGTCGGCGAGACCTCGCGAACCATCCGCAAGCGCCCCTCGTTCAAGATGAGCCAGCGCTCGGTGCGCTTCCTGTGGGCGGTCGCGCTCCTCGCGTTCCTGGGCGTGGCGCTGGTGCTGGGCTTCGTCGTCGCGCTCGCCTCCGGCGAGACGGCGCTGTACGAGCGCAACTTCGTCTGGCTGTTCTGGATCAACGCCGTGGTGGCGCTGGCGCTGCTCGTCGTGCTGGTAGGCGCCACGATCCGCCTGGGCCTGCGCTGGCGCAGCGGCAAGTTCGGCAGCCGGCTGCTGCTCAAGCTCGCGGCCATCTTCGCGCTGGTGGGCGTGGTGCCGGGCGCCTTGATCTACACGGTGTCGCTGCAATTTGTCAGCCGCAGCATCGACGCCTGGTTCGACACCAAGGTCGACCGCGCGCTCATCGCCGGCCTGAACCTGGGCAAGGGCACGCTGGACGCGCTGTCCGCCGACCTGGTGGAGAAGGCGCGCAACGTGGCCATGCGCATCGGCGATCCGCACGCGCCCGGCGCCGCGCTGGCGCTCGAACGCATGCGCGACCAGATCGGCGCGCAGGATCTCGCGCTGGTGGCCGGCACGGGGCAGATCGTGCTGGCCGCCAGCTCGCGGCCGTCGCTGCTGCCGGACCGGCCATCGGCGGCCTTGATCCGCCAGGCGCGCTCCAACGGCACCGCCAGCCAGGTCGAAGGCCTGGAGGACGAGGCCTCGCCCGGCACCGGAGTCGCGGCGCGGGTGCGCGCGCTCGTGCAGGTGCCCTCGAGCAGCCTGTCGCTGGACAACAGCGAGCGCTTCCTGCTGGCCGTGCAGCCGCTGCCCGCCGTCGTCGTCACCAACGCGCTGGCCGTGCAGGGCGCCTACCGCGACTACCAGCAGCGTGCCCTCGCCCGCGAGGGCCTGCGCCGCATGTATGTCGGCACGCTGACCCTGACCGTGGTGCTGGCCGTGTTCGGCTCGGTGCTGATCGCCATCACCTTCGGCAACCAGCTGGCGCGCCCGCTGCTGCTGCTGGCCGACGGCATGCGCGCGGTCGCCGCGGGCGATCTGGGTGCCAAGCCGGTCTACGAATCGCGCGACGAGATCGGCGGCCTCACGCGCTCGTTCGCGCAGATGACCGAGCAGCTCGGGCAGGCGCGCGCCGACGTCGATCGCAGCGTCACGGCCGTCGAGCGCGCACGCACGCGCCTGCAGACCATCCTGGACAACCTCAGCGCCGGCGTCATCCTGTTCGACACCCAGTGGCACATCGACACCGTCAACCCGGGCGCGACGCGCATCCTGCGCGCGCCGCTGTCGGCCTACCAGGGTCGCAAGCTGCAGGACATCCCGCTGCTGGCCGAGTTCGCGCAGGCCGTCGAACAGCGCTTCGAGCTGCACCTGAGCAGCCCGGAGGCCGGCGAGCGCGTGCTGTGGCAGGACCAGTTCGACCTCAAGGTGGGCGACAAGGGCCACGAGCTGACGTTGCTGGTGCGCGGCGCGCTGCTGCCCGGCGACGCGCGCCTGATGGTGTTCGACGACATCACCGAGGTGGTGTCGGCGCAGCGGTCGGCCGCCTGGAGCGAGGTGGCGCGCCGGCTCGCGCACGAGATCAAGAACCCGCTCACGCCGATCCAGCTGTCGGCCGAGCGGCTGCAGTTCAAGCTCGAAAGCAAGCTGGCCGACGCGGCCGACCAGGCGATGCTGCAGCGCGGTGTCAGCACCATCGTGGCCCAGGTGCAGTCGATGAAGCAGCTCGTCAACGAGTTCCGCGACTATGCGCGGCTGCCGAACGCGAACCTGCAGCCGATCGAGCTCAACGCACTGGTGGCCGAGGTGCTGGCGCTGTACGGCGACGCGCACGAGAAGGGACATCTGGTCTCGAAGCTGGAGCCGGGTCTGCCGCAGATCATGGGCGACACCACGCAGCTGCGGCAGGTGGTGCACAACCTGGTGCAGAACGCGCTGGATGCCGCGTCGATCTGGCCGGACGCGCTGGTGCAGGTGCGCACCGAGGCCGCCCGCAACGATGACGGACGCGTGCGCGCCGTGCGTCTCAAGGTGGAGGACAATGGACCCGGATTTCCCGAGAATGTTCTCCAGCGCGCCTTCGAACCCTACGTCACCACCAAGTCCAAGGGCACGGGCCTGGGCCTGGCGGTCGTCAAGAAGATCGCCGACGAACATCGGGCCCGGGTCCGTATCGCGAACCTGGGCAGCGGCGAAGACGGCGCCACGGGCGCGGCCGGAGCCCAGGTTTCGATATCATTTTCTCGCTTCGTCGAGCCGACCCCGCCGGAGTCGTCCCGCGAAACCCCTGTATAAAGCCTCTTTCGCGGCACGCGCTCAGCCGAGCGGCCCCGCACCGTTCCGAAATTCATGGCCACGATTCTTGTAGTTGACGACGAAATGGGCATCCGCGCCCTGCTGTCCGAGATCCTCACCGACGAGGGTCACACGGTCGAAGTCGCGGAAAACGCCGCCAACGCACGCCTGGTGCGCGAGCGCCTGCGCCCCGATCTCGTCCTGCTGGACATCTGGATGCCCGATGTCGACGGCATCACGCTGCTCAAGGAGTGGGGCGCCACCGCCCAGCTCAACATGCCGGTCATCATGATGAGCGGCCACGGCACCATCGACACCGCCGTCGAAGCCACCAAGTACGGCGCCATCGCCTTCCTGGAAAAGCCGATCACGCTGCAGAAGCTCCTGCGCGCCGTCGAGCAGGGCCTGGCCCGGCCCAGCGCCCGCCCCGCAGCCACCGCCGACGTGCAGGCCGCCATGCTGCAAGGCAACGGCGGCTACCGGCCAGACGCCATGACGGTCGAGGCGGCCATGACCGGCGGCATGGGCCTGCAGGCCGCCAGCCCCCTCAACCTGGGCCCCCAGCCCGAGCAGAGCTTCGACCTCGACCGCCCGCTGCGCGAAGCGCGCGACGCGTTCGAGAAAAGCTACTTCGAGTTCCACCTGGCGCGAGAGAACGGATCGATGACCCGCGTCGCCGAGAAGACAGGCCTGGAGCGCACCCACCTGTATCGCAAGCTCAAGCAACTGGGTGTCGACCTGTCGCGCGGCAAGCGCGGCGCGGGCTGAGCCGCAAGCCAAATAAGTTGCCTCAGCCTTCCGCCGCGCTGCTATACTAGCGGGCTTCGCCGATCGCTCGATTGATCGGTCGGCGAAGCAAGTTTGAAGAAGACGGCCTGGTAGCTCAGTTGGTAGAGCAGCGGATTGAAAATCCGCGTGTCGGTGGTTCGATTCCGCCCCAGGCCACCAAGAATTCCATAGGAAGCCCCGTACAGTTCTGCTGTCCGGGGCTTTTCTACGTTCGCGTTGTTGCAGGCGTCGTCCCTTCCTGCGCGCCCGAGCACTGCGCGAGTTCGGCGGCGGGATGATCTGCACGAGCGGCGAGCCGCACAGATCGCCTACCGCCCGTCAGCTACCGAGCTGGTTGAAGTAGTCGTAGGCCTTGTCGCGATACATCATGTGGTAGTGCGTCTGGTTCTGCACCACGATGCCGTTCTGCACTGCGATCTCGATCCAGACGCGTGGGCCTTCGATGCGCATGTAGGTCGCGTTGGCGCTGACGTCGGGCCCGCTGCTGCTGAACGTTCCGGCCGAGTTCGCCCAGGCGACGTAGGTGCTTGCGTAGCCGGCCTGGTAGTCGGCGATCAGGCGGGCGGCGGTCGTGGCGTCGTAGTCGGCGGTGAACTGCTCGATCGCTGCCGTCACCAACGCCTGCTGCGCGCTCGATAGGCTGGAGACGAGGATGCCCCGGGTGCTGCTCGCCGCGATCGCGTTGAACTTCGTCGTCACGGTCGAATAGCTTCCCGTGTCGGCTTCGACGGGCCCGATGAGGATGTCGGAGAAGGTCTGCCCCGTCAGGAAAGCGGTCGACAGCTGCGAGCTGCTGAGGCCGCTGAACACCGACACCATGGCCGAAGCCTTGTTTGCCAGGACCTGATAGGTGTCGGCGCTGTAGAAGTTGTTGTTGGTGTGCGAATTCGACGTGAACGGCGTTCTCGGCTCGACGCCGATGTGGTGGGGCGTCGGATAGGTGCACCCTGCGTTGAAGTTGATGTTGAACGCCATGTGATGGCCGCCGAACATCAGCGTCCAGGTCCCCGTCTCTGACGGCGTGCCGACGAAGGCCACGTGGTAGAGGTCAGCCCCATAGCCGTTGGCATTCAGCGTGTAGCCCAGGTAGTCGTCTGCGGCGAGCACACCCTTGAAGTCGGCGTATCCGGCGCTGCCGAGGGCAACCGAAGCCAGGTTGTTGAACGCCGCGATCTGCGCCGAGGTACTCAGGTTCGACAGGGTGATGCCGGGTCGCGTGAAGCTGATGGCACCGGGCGGCAGGTTCGACCAGTCGGTGCGGTACTTGTTGAGTTGGCCGCTCGTGGAAGTCGACGAGTCGTATTGGGTCTGTGCGGTCAGCGTCGAACCCAGTGCGTTTTTCAGCGCCGTCACCGCGGCGAGAACATTGTCGACCTGGGTCGTGTCGCATGCCGCGGTGGTCGATGTCACCGTCAGCGCCGCCACGGAACTGGTCGCACTGCCTTTGCTGTTCGTGACGACAACGTCGTAGGCGCCTGCATCCGCGGTCGTGACCGACGAGATCCCATACGTCGCGCTGGTCGCGCCGCTGATGGCCGTGCCGTCCTTGCGCCACTGGTAGCTGAGCGTGGCGGCGCCGTAGGCCACCACGCTGAAGCTGGCGCTGCCGCCGGCCGCCACGGAGACGGAAGCGGGCTGCGTGCCGATCACCGGCGCGCTCGTGTAGGTGCCACGTGCGGCGAGCACGGTGGCCGACCTGACGCTGGCGCTGGAGCTGGTGGTACTGGCATCACTGCTGGTGCTGCCGCCGCCACCGCAAGCGGACAAGACGGAAAGGCTGGCGCAAAGGAGCCAGAGCGCTGTTTGTTTCTTCATGTCATCTCTCCCCTGATCTCAGCGTTGGGTCGGGCGCTTATCGTGCGTCGCCCGCTTGCGGCGCACGGTGGCGGCGAAGCCGACCAGCGCGACGGACAGCATCGGAACCGAGCCGGGCTCGGGCACCGAACTGACGCTGAACTCGATGTCGAAAGTCCCGATGCTGCTGCCGTCAGTCGTGACGCTGGGATCGATCCCCAGCAGGTTGATCGACAAGGTGTCGTCGGTGAACGAGATGCGATCGGCGCTCAGTCCGGCGATGTCCGTGGTGAGCGTGAATCCGGAAATACCTGTGTAGCCGCTGCCAAAATCGAGTCCTGTGAACACGAATCCGTTGAACGTGTCGCCCGCGCTCTCGGAGAACGTTCCAAGGAAGACGCCCGAGACGCTGGTGCTGCCGATGTCGATGGACTCGCCATCCAGCAGGCCTGCACTCGAGTCGCACAGGGCCAGTGTCGAGTCCGGGCATGCGATCTCGACGGCGGTGCTGACCGTGACCGTGGATGCGAGGCCGGGTGAACTCAGGTCGGGGTAGTACTCGGTGACGATCACCGAATCGCCTATCAAGGTCGCGCTGGCGGCGGATGTGGACGTGCCGCCGCCGGGCGGGGTGCCGCCACTTGGCGGGGTACCGCCGCTTGGAGGCCCGGACATGGTCTGGGCTTGCGCCTGCAGCGCAACAAGGCTGGTCACGAGGGCCAGGATGGTGAATGCGTGTTTCATCGGTTGGTTCTCCGGTTTTCGGGTTGCTTGGGGCCGTGCAGTCGCCGGGCGGTTCTGGTGGCCGCCCTGCACCGTCTGGACTCGATCTCGATGGCGATGCGATGACCGCCCTTCCATGCCGGTGCACGGCGGTTCGAGCCTAGGTACGGCGCATTTCCGGAGTGCGCTCACTTCTTGTCCGCGCGGACATCAGCCGCAGGCCCTGGCACCGAAAATGATCGGCGCGTCCAATTGACCGGCCTGTTAGGCAAGGCTTCGGGCGTCGACCAATGAAAAGCCCGCGCGCAAGGCCGGAGTCCGACTCCCGCGCGGGCAGTGCGCAGCAGTCGTCAGAACGCGTAGTTGCCTGCCAGGTACAGGGTGCGACCGAGCGCGCTTGCATAGCGGCCGTCGTACCCGCGTGCGTTGCCTGTGCCGGACTGGTCATTGAGCGTGAACGGCGGGTTGCGGTCGAACACGTTCTTGATGCCGCCGGTCAGCGACAGCGCCTTGTTGACGTCGTATTTCGTCTGGAAGTCGAACGTCACATAGGAGCTCACCCGGCGATTTGCGGAGTTCACCGTGCAGTTGTCCGAATCACCGCTGAAGCCCGAGGCGGTGTCGTAGCAGTAGTCGGTGGTGTCGTCCTTGTACCTGGACTTGAGGTTGCCGCCCACCGTGTACTGGAACGCGCCATGCTGCAGCGACAGCGAGGCGTTGACCTGGTAGCGGAACGTCACCTTGCCGTCGGAGCCGACCTTGTCCATGCTGTTGACGTATTCCGGGTCGCCGGGGTTCTGGTAGTCGGCGCGCAGCATCCAGGTCATGTGGCCGCGCGCGGTGAGCCGGCCAACAGGCGTGTCGACGCGGCTCTCGCCGTCGAAGTCCACGCCCTGGTAGAAGGCGTTGCCGGTGTTGATCGGCACCTCGAGGAAGGTCAGCGTCGGCTGGCCGCTGATCGGGTCGTTGGCGATCTTGAACAGGTCGCCATAGGCGGCGCCGTTGCCGAAGGCGGTGTCCTCGGTGATCGTGTTGATCTGGTCGTGCAGCCGCACGGTCCACAGGTCGGCGCCCAGCGACAGGGCCGGCGAAGGCTCGACGCGGAAGCCCAGCGTCCATTGGGTGGATCGCTCGGGCTTCAGGGCGCCGCCGTCGGTGGAGGGGTTGCCGCCGGCCTGCACGTTGTACTCGTAGGGGACCGAGAAGCAGTAGGCTGCCTTGTCGTCCGACAAGCCGATCGGGCAGCTGTGCATGCCGGTATTGCCGTAGGCCTGCAGCGGCGAGCTGATGTCGCCGATCGTGGGCATCTTGAAGCCCGTGCCGATCGACCCGCGCACCAGCAGTTCCTTGAGAGGACGGAAGGCCGCGCTCAGCTTGTAGGTGGCCGAGGAGCTCTTCTTGCCCTGGCTGGTCTGGCCGATGAAGTCGCCCGTGGTGCTGAAACCGTCCTTGTTCTTCACATCACCGTACGAGTCGTAGCGCGCGGACGCGTCGATCTCCAGCGTCTTGGTGATGGGCGCGTTCAGCTCTGCGAACGCACCCCACGAACTGCGCGACGAATCGAACGGCAGCGCGCCCGAGGAGCCACCGAACACGGAGTCGGTGTAGTCCGGTTGCAGCGAGTTCGTGCCCTGTGCGATGGCGCTCGGCCGGTCGACATACTTCTGGCGCGTCAGGTCGATGCCCGTGCCGAAGCCGAGGTCGCCGCCGGGCAGGTGGGCGAGCAGGGTGCTGGTGCGCGCGGACAGCACGTCCAGCGTCGAGCGTGACTGGTCCAGCGTCTGGTGCAGCACGGCCGAGGCCAGAAGCGCCGTGGCGGCGCCGGGCTGGCTGGTCAGCGGGTCGAAGTCGCCGCTGGTGATCAGCGACTCGATCGCGTTGGTGGAGGCGTAGCCGCCTTCGGCCTTGTCGTACCAGTGGTTCCGAGAGTGGGTGAAGCTGAAACTGGAATCCCAGTTGCCGATGCTCAGGTCCGCGCCCACCACCGTGTGCATCGTGTTGGTCTGGTAGCCGTCGGTACGGCCACCCGTATCGAGCAGGCGTACGTTCATCGTGCCGGAGCTGGCCGTCACGCTGGAGTCATAGCCGAGCCCGCTCAGCAGCGGGTCGATGTCCTTGGTGAGCAGGGCGCTGCTGATGGAGAACGGCTGGGCGACTGCGGCGTAGCGCGCGTCCATCGCGTAGTGCGAGTAGGCGAGATCGGCGAACAGCGTCACCTTGTCGTTGAGCTCGAAGCGACCGCTGCCCAGCAGGCTGGCGCGCTTCGAGGCCGGGATGTCCTGCACGGTGGCTGCATAGTCGTACAGGCAGCGATCGCCCGAGGCGATGGAATTGGCCGCGCACGAGCCGCTGGTGAGCTTGTTCGGGTTGATGTAGATGGTCGAGCCGTTGGACAGCTTGACCGTCGCATTGGCGGGCACGCTGTTGGAACTGAGCAGGTCGACCTCCTGGGCCCCGTAGGCGTCATTGAACTTGAGCGCGCCGCTGCGGGAGAACGAACGCTGGCTGGCGTTGAGCGCCTGCTGCTTGTCGAAGCTGGCGGCGAGGTACACGTTGTAGCGATCCTTGGACAGGTCACCGAAGCCCTTGCCGATGGACACCGTGGCGCTGCGGCCGCCGGCCTTCTGCGGGATGTTGGCCGACGCAGTGAGGGCGCCGGCGGTGGTGTCCTTCTTGAGGATGAAGTTGACGACGCCCGCGATCGCATCGGCGCCGTACAACGCGGACGCACCGTCGCTCAGCACCTCCACGCGCTCGACCGCCGACAGCGGGATCCCGTTGAGGTTGACCTCGGAGCCGGTGTTGAACGGCGCCATGCGATGGCCGTTGAGCAGTACCAGCGTGTATTTGGAGCCGAGATCGTGCAGCGACGCGGTGGTGACGCCGCCGCCCCCGCCGTTGACCGACTGCGATTCGGTCGTGAAGCCCTGCATGCTCGACAGGTTCTGGATCAGCTCCGTGACCGAGGTGGCACCGGTCTTCTTGATGTCGTCGGCCGTGAGCGTCTGGATCGGCAGCGCGCCCTCGATGGCGATGCGCTTGATCGACGAGCCGGTGATCTCGACCCGTTGCAGGTCGGTGTCCTGGGCCTGGGCGGCGCTTGCCATCAGGGTGGTCAGGGCCAGTGCGACACTGCTGCAGATCGTTTTTCGTTGGTACATGGAATTACTCCGGGAGTGGAATGGAATACTCGCCACGTGAACTCGTGATTCACGTTTGGCGGCGTCGGGGGATTCCATTTTTTCAATCAAGTAATTGCACAAACCGCCCGGAAACCCTGATGTCGCGACGTGCAGACGGCGCTCGGCGACAATTCGCGCAACAAGTTCAGCCGGTGGATTTCAAAATCGACAAACATCGTCGCACCGGAATACCGCAAGGGATCCCGACACTGGTGCGAGACATCGGAGATGTGTCTGGAGCCCGGGAGCGAATTTCGCGGGGACGGCGCCGCTGTACTCGATGGCAGGAGAAGTTCGGCGCTGCCTGAACCCGCGGTCCGGGTTCGGCACCTTTCGAGTGCAATCGATATTGTCCAACCGGAAATATCGTGGAGGCCTCAGCCGGTTAGTATCCGGACCTGGCAATGTCGGCAAAGTTATTTCACTCTGCAGCTGCTGCGCGCGAAAGCGGACACGCGGGAAATATAAGCCATTTACCCGACGGTGGTTGGCATCAGGCCGATGGGAGACCGTCAGGCAAAGCCCACTCCATTGCAGGCGGCGCCGAGTCGGCCAGAAGGCAGCCTGGTGCCTCCCAAGATTGATGTCGATGACGACCGAAAAAAGCACGCAAGAGTCCGGCTTGGTCTTAGACTACAACCAGATACAAATCGCGACAACGACCAGGAGCAGCCACTCGAGGAGCGAGGGGTGCGCGTCCAGCCGAGGAGCGCGTGGAGGGTCAAGACCATGAGCCAGTTGCTGACGCCGCATCAGGAAATCCTGCGGAGCCGTATCCGATTCGCGTTGCGCCGGGCGACCGGCTTCGTGTTCGACATCGACGCGATGCTGCGCAAGCCCGAGCTGCGGGCGCGCCGGATCGGCCTGTGGCGAGACATCGCGACCGGCGAGTTGAACAGCCTGCTCGATCAGCTCGAGACGGAGTTCCAGGCCGATGCGGAGCATGACGACGAGGAACGCACCGTCGTCCTGCGTCGCGAAGAGCTGGACGCGCTGCATCGCTGAATCCTGCGAAGGCCGATCGCGCAGGGAATGCGCCGATCCGTCTGGACGTGACCGGCACCGCCTAAGAGAAAACGCCGGGGCAGGGCCCCGGCGTTTCATCACACGTCATTCTAACGCGCTCGAGGATCTACTCCGCTTGACGGGCGGTCTGCGCCGCTTGCAGTGCGCCGAACTGCTGCTTGAGCATGCTGAAAGCCGCATGCTGCACGGCGCCGCCCACGGAGCCTTCCATGCGCGCGGCCAGGCTCAGCTGCGAGACCGACAGCGAGATCTCTTCCAGCCACCAGGGCTGCGGCGGCGGCGGGTTGTGGTGCAGCAGCCAGGCGATCAGAACGCTCAGCGGCACCGAGCCGCACCAGTCGTCGAACATTTCCGACGCGAAGCTGCTGATCTGGCCGCCCATCTCGGCGGCGGCTCCGCCGTGTAGCTGCAGCGACTGGCCCAGCTGGTACAGCCGCACCTGCTGGAAGGCGACGGCGGTGGCGGCGCGGTCGACGGGTGGCAGGGGTTGCGGATTGAGCTCGACTGCGTTGAAGCGGGTCGCGATGATTTCCTCGATCGAGCCCAGGCGCAGGGGGCCGCCCGGCCAGTGCGGTGGACGCGTGCCGCAATAGGGATCGTCTTCCAGGGCGCTGACGAGCGCACGCAGGGATGCAGCCATGGTGGTCTCCTTCTATACGAGGACAGGGACCGCGACGATCCTCCTCGGGCGAGGTTGGCACTATCCCTACATCGGCGCCTGGGGCGGGCACGGTCCCGCC
>JBJMWF010000366.1:0-4158 GCA_045810265.1 Vitreoscilla sp.
CGCTCGAGCTCAGGGTCGCCGGCGCGGGCGCGCGCGACGAAGGTCGCGTCGGCATGCTTGCGCGGGTCGGCGGTGTACAGGCCGGGCTGGTCGGTCAAGATCACGTAGGCATCGGCGTCGACCAGATTGGCCACCAGCGCGCCCAGGGTGTCGTTGTCGCCGAACTTGATCTCGTCGGTGACGACGGTGTCGTTCTCGTTGATGACCGGAATCACCTTCAGCCCGAGCAGCGTCACGAGCGTCGAGCGCGCGTTCAGGTAACGCTCGCGATCGGCCAGGTCGGCGTGCGTCAGCAGCACCTGCGCGCTGCCGAAGCCGTGTTCGCGCAACTTGCTCTCGTACATCTGCGCCAGCCCCATCTGGCCGACAGCGGCGGCGGCCTGCAGCTCGTGCAGTTCCTTGGGACGGGCCGTCCAGCCCAGGCGCTTCATGCCCTCGGCGATCGCGCCGGAGGACACCATCACGATCTCGCGCCCGGCCTGGCCCAGCGCAGCCATCTGGCGGCACCAGTTGCCGATCGCCTCGGCATCGACGCCGCGGCCTTCGTCGGTGACCAGGCTGGAGCCGACCTTGACGACGATGCGGCGCGCGTTGCGCAGTTCGTCGTTGACCAGGGCGGCCTGGGCCGCCTCGGGGGACGCTGCGCCGCCGGTCATGCGGCGCGGGTACGGCGCCGGGTGGAAACGACGCGCGCCTCGGTCTCGAGTTCTGGTTCGGGCTCGATGGGTGCGAAGCGCGGGTCGACCGGCTCGTCGTTGTCGGCCTTCGCGGCCGCCTTGGCGACCTTCCTGGCGGCGCGGACCGGACGCGTCGGTTCGTCGACCGCCGGAGCCGCCGCCGCAGCCGCTTCCTCGAAGCGCGGGTCGACCGCGGGCGCCGGCTGCTCGACCTGGGCGTGCACGTGTTCGTAGATGGCATGCAGCATCGGCTGCAGCCCTTCGCGCGCCAGCGCCGAGATCTCGAACACCGGGCCCTTCCACTTCAGGCGCTTGACGATGTCCTTGCAGCGGGCGGCGCGCTCTTCCTGCGGCACCATGTCGAGCTTGTTGAGCACCAGCCAGCGTGGCTTGGCGGCCAGCTCCGGGTCGTACTTCTCGAGCTCCTTGGCCAGCGCCTTCGCTTCCTTGACCGGATCGACCGACTCGCCCATAGGCGCGGCGTCGATCACGTGCAGCAGCAGGCGCGTGCGCTGCAGGTGGCGCAGGAACTGGTGGCCCAGGCCGGCACCCTCGGCGGCGCCCTCGATCAGTCCCGGGATGTCGGCCACGACGAAGCTCTTCTCGGGCGCGACGCGCACGACACCCAGGTTCGGATGCAGCGTGGTGAACGGGTAGTCGGCGATCTTCGGACGGGCATTGGAGATCGCCGTGATCAGCGTCGACTTGCCGGCGTTGGGCATGCCCAGCAGGCCGACGTCGGCCAGCACGCGCAGTTCCAGGCGCACCTTCTTCTGCTCGCCGGGCCAGCCGGGCGTCTTCTGGCGCGGGGCGCGGTTGGTGCTGGTCTTGTAGTGCAGGTTGCCGAAGCCGCCGTCGCCGCCCTTGCAGAGCAGCACCGGGACATCGGGCTCGATCAGCTCGGCCAGGATCTGGTCGGTCTCGAAATCCTTGACGATGGTGCCCACCGGCACCGCCAGCACGATGTCCTCGGCGGCGGCGCCGAACTGGTCGGAGCCACGGCCGGGCTCGCCGTTGCGCGCCTCGTGGCGACGCGCGTAGCGGTAGTCGATCAGCGTGTTCAGGTTGCGGTCACCCACGAACCAGACGCTGCCGCCCTTGCCGCCGTTGCCGCCGTTGGGGCCGCCGAAGGGAATGCACTTCTCGCGACGGAAGCTCATGCAGCCTGCGCCGCCATTGCCCGCGGCGATGTCGATCACGGCTTCATCAACGAATTTCATGGGAAGTACTTCCTTGCGGCGGAGCCGCCAACATTTCAGAACAATAAACGAGAAAGCCCCGGCATGCCGGGGCTCACGCAAACCGAAATGAGGCGAAACCGCGTTTTTACAGCGGGGTCACGAACACGGTTTGGCGGTTCAGGCTGCCCTTGGTGGCAAACGAGATCTTGCCGTCGACCAGCGCGAACAGGGTGTGGTCGCGGCCCATGCCGACGTTCTCGCCAGCGTGGAACTTGGTGCCGCGCTGGCGCACGATGATGGAACCGGCCGAGACCGTTTCACCGCCGTAGCGCTTGACGCCGAGCATCTTCGGTTGGGAGTCGCGGCCGTTCCGGGTGGAACCGCCGCCTTTTTTCTGTGCCATGGTGCATTAGCTCCTGTGCAATGGATCTGGTGGACGGCCGCTTAAGCGACGATCGACGAGATCTCGATTTCGGTGAAGTGCTGGCGATGACCGCCATGCTTCTGGTAGTGCTTGCGACGGCGCATCTTGAAGATGCGAACCTTGTCGTGACGACCTTGGGCAACCACGGTAGCCTTCACGCTTGCACCCGCGACCAGGGGCGCGCCGACCGTCAGTTCCGCGCCGTTTCCGACAGCCAGAACCTGGTCCAACACGATTTCCTGGCCAACGTCCGCAGCAATCTGTTCTACCTTAATCTTTTCGCCGGCTGCAACCTTGTATTGCTTGCCACCGGTTTTTACGACCGCGTACATATATGACCTTTCAGTTGACTTCATCGCCGTCCGACGGCACTGGCCGGCGTTGCCTGCCTCCCGGACGACGCGGTCGAAATGAGGCATTTCGAAGGAGTCGCCCCGGCCAGGAACGCTCCACATGTGGTCATGCGGTAACACCCAGCCCAGGCACGCTTGGACCACCATGGGTCGGCGAAGCCCTCGATCATATCATTGAGCAGGGAAAACGTCAAAGCACCCCGGGCAAGCGGGCGGGGCGGCCTCCGGCCTTCCTATAATGACCCATTCCCCCTTCCGCGAACCGACGTGAACGCCCCCCTCACCCACGCGCCCCTGCCCGCCGATCCGATGGCTGCCGAGATGCAAGCCGTCGACGACGTGATCCGCCGCCGGCTGACGTCGGAGGTCGCGCTCGTCGACCAGATCGCGAACTACATCGTCGGCGCCGGCGGCAAGCGGATCCGTCCGCGGCTGGTGCTGCTGTTCTCGCGCGCGCTCTCGTTCACCGGCGACAGCCGCTTCGAGCTGGCGGCCATCATCGAGTTCATCCACACGGCCACCCTGCTGCACGACGACGTCGTCGACGAGTCGGCGCTGCGCCGTGGGCGCGCCACCGCCAATGCGCTGTTCGGCAACGCGGCCAGCGTGCTGGTGGGCGACTTCCTCTACTCGCGCGCCTTCCAGCTGATGGTGGAGGTGGGCCGCATGCGCGTGCTGGACGTGCTGGCCGACGCCACCAACGTCATCGCCGAAGGCGAGGTCCTGCAGCTGATGAACATGCACGACGCCGACCTTGCGGTCGACGACTACCTGCGAGTGATCCGCTACAAGACCGCCAAGCTGTTCGAGGCGAGCGCGCGCCTGGGTGCCGTCATCGCCGATGCGCCGCGCGAGATCGAGGATGCCTGCGCCAACTTCGGCCGCTCGCTGGGCACCGCGTTCCAGCTCATCGACGACCTGCTCGACTACGAGGGCGATCCTGCAGCGTTGGGAAAGAACGTCGGCGACGACCTGCGCGAGGGCAAGCCGACGCTGCCGCTGCTGTTCGCGATGTCCCATGGCACGCCGGAAGAAAGCGCGCTGATCCGCCACGCCATCGAGCAGGGCGAGGTCGAGCGACTCGCCGAGATCGTGCAGATCGTGCGCCGCACCGGCGCCATCGATGCGACGCGTGAGGCCGCCCGCCGCGAAGCCGAGCACGCCCGCGAGCAGCTTGCCGCGTTGCCCGATTCGCAGGCCAAGACGCTGCTGCTGGAGCTGTGCCTGAAGTCGGTCGACCGCTCGTCCTGAGGCACCCGCGCGTCGACGCCTCTTGTCGGCGGTTCAACAATTGTGCGAGAATGCATAGCTCAGCGAAACGCTGCACCGAAAGCAGTGCGACGGATCGAACGAAGGGCCTGAGAGGGCGGCGTCAGAGGCTTACCAGCTTCGCTGAAACATCGGGGTGTAGCTTAGCCTGGTAGAGCGCTACGTTCGGGACGTAGAGGCCGGAGGTTCGAATCCTCTCACCCCGACCAGATCACGAAAGAGAAAAGGAGCCTGCGGGCTCCTTTTGTCGTTTC
>JBJMWF010000367.1:0-27411 GCA_045810265.1 Vitreoscilla sp.
AGGGCGAAGTCTGCACCTGCCCGTCGCGCGTGCTGGTGCAGGAATCGATCTACGACGCCTTCATGGAGCGCGCGGTCAAGCGCGTGGCTGCGATCAAGCAGGGCAACCCGCTGGAGATGTCGACCATGATTGGCGCGCAGGCGTCGAGCGAGCAGCTGGAGAAGATCCTGAGCTACCTCGACCTGGGCAAGCAGGAGGGCGCGCAGTGCCTCATCGGCGGCGAGCGCAATCGCCTGCCGGCGGATCTCGAAGGCGGCTTCTATGTCAAGCCGACCGTCTTCGCCGGCCACAACAAGATGCGCATCTTCCAGGAAGAGATCTTCGGACCGGTGGTGTCGGTGACGAAGTTCAAGGACGAGGAAGAGGCGCTGGCCATCGCCAATGACACGCTCTACGGCCTGGGCGCCGGTGTGTGGTCCCGCGACATGAACACCGCCTTCCGCATGGGTCGCGGCATCCAGGCCGGCCGGGTGTGGACCAACTGCTATCACGCCTACCCGGCGCACGCCGCCTTCGGAGGCTACAAGCAGTCAGGCATCGGGCGCGAGAACCACAAGATGATGCTGGATCACTACCAGCAGACCAAGAACCTGCTGGTCAGCTACAGCGATCAGGCCCTCGGGTTCTTCTGAGGGTGAGCTTGTTCCGCGGCCGGGGCCGGTGATGGTGATGCGCGCAGTCTCGCATCATCACCCGGGCGCAACGCTGGCGGGATTTGCGAGAAGCCGGCCGCTCCCTGTGGCGGCCGGCATGCACTGAGCGTCGACGCGCGGCAGCCCGCCTCAATCGCGCGAACGCGTCTGGCGATCGACGCGATCCCACGCATCGCGCGCGGCGTGGCTGGCTTCGCCCCAGCCGAGCGAGGAGGTGCCCCGCGAGCCCATCCAGTTGTCGGCCAGCTCGGGCTCCACGTCCTCGAACGAGCGGTCGCGCTGGTACTGGCTCACGCCGTAGCCGTAGGCCGGGCCGTAGTCGTCGTACGAGCGGTCGGGAGAGACGTAGTCGCGCGAAGAGTAGTTCTCGCGCCAGTAGGCATCCTCGACCGTGGGGTCGATCGCTTCGGCGACGCCCTTGCCGGCCAGGCCGCCGATCAGGGCGCCAACGGCTGCGCCGATGCCCGTGCCGATGGGGCCCGCGACGGTGCCGACGGCGGCGCCAGCAGCCATGCCGCCGGCGGCCGCACCGACCCCGACGCCAAGCGGGTGAGCGCCCGGCTCCTTGCTGATCGGGTCGAGGTTGGCGTCGGCATTCTTGTCCGTGAGGGTCTTGTCGATCATTTCAGGTCTCCTGGTTGATGATGAGCACGGGTCGCCGCAAGGCGAGACGCTCGAGCTCGTACGACAAAACGGCAACTGCCGGTCCTGCGCTTGCTCTGCGGGAGTGACTAAGCGGTATCGCGAGTGGCCTGCGCGGGCGGCTTGCGCAGCAACGACCACGCCAGAGCACCCAGCAGCGCCAGTCCGCCCACCAGCGCGGCCCACAGCCACGGCGCATTCGACGGCGGCGATGCCACCGCCGGGGCGGATGCCAGGGGGGCCGCTGCAACGACGGTGGGCGACAGCGCGGGCGCGATCACGGCTGAAGCGGCGGGCAGTGCAGCGTCCGCGGCGCGGCCCGGCATCAGGTCGGCCAGCGGCATGGGCTGGCGGCTGTCGGACGGCGTGGCGCGCGCGAGCACGAAGGGGCCGGGGCCGCGCGCCAGGAAGACCAACTGGCGCTGGCGCACGCCGATGCGGATCGCCGGCGCGGCGTGGCCCAGCTGGCTGATCGGGCCGAAGGTCTCCAGCCGCAGGGCCTGCCACGCGGTGCCGTCCAGCCGCAGCGGCGGCGAGTGCAGCTCGGGCGCCCCTGACGCCTGCGACAGCCAGTAGACGCTCGCGACGGCCGCACTGTCCCAGGCCAGGCCCGGCTTGTCCGTCGAATGCCGCGCCTTCAGCCGCAACGCGTGCAGCGAGCCGCGCAGCAGCGAGCGGTGCGGCGCCAGCCGGTGGCCCGCATCGACCTGGCCCGACACCATCACCCGGCCGATCGTGTCGATGTCCGCCGGCAGGACCTGCAGCGCGGCGACGGGCATGTTGCCCGGCAACGGGTAGTCGCACGACGTCGGCTCGCAACCCGATGCGGCGATCGTCTCGCTCCATTCGAGCGGCGCGGGTGCCGCACGGTGTGGCGCGCGCGTGACCGAGGCCGATACAAGAGGGGGTATGGCCGAACGCGGTGCCGTCGTCAGGCGCAGGTAGCGTGCCGGCACGTTGTCAAGATCGATGCCGTTGTCGTTCAGGCGCTCACGCCCGGCCAGCGGGGCGAGCGTGCCGGCGGAGCCCACCTGGGGCAGCGCCTGCAGCTGCACGAGTTGGGCGTCCTCCTGCAGCGTGCGCCAGTGCTGCAGGTCATCGCTCGCCTCCAGGCGCAGCGTGTAGACGCCCTGTGTGCCGGGTTCGAGCGCGAGCTCGAGTCGCAGCAGGTCCTGGCTGCCATCGCGGGTGTCGACGATCCAGGCCTGGCGTGGCGGGCCGGATGTCTTCGGCAAGGGCGCCTCCGCGGGGATCTTGTACAGGCGTGCCGGCACCTGCTGAGGCGCGGGCGCTGGCATTGGCGTCTCGACCCACGCGAAGGCCATCGTCTGGCCGGCGGCGTTGCGCACGCGCAGGTCGCCCAGGTCGGTCGCGACCGACAACTGGCGAGCCCGCAAGCCGAGGTCCAGCGTGAAGTACGGTCCGCCGCCCGAGAGCGTCAACGGCAGGGCGGACGGGGTGTCGGACGGCGCCGCCGCGCCGGCCTGGGCGCAGGACAGCGCGAGCGCCGCGAGGCCGGCGAGCGAGGCGATCTTCATGCGGGTTCTCCGACGCGGCCCGCAGTCGCCGCTTCGTCGGCGCGGCTTGGCGGGATTGGCGCGAAGTATCCGACAGCCAGCATCAAGCCGCCCACCACGATGAACGACACGATGCGCTCCAGGCTGGCGCGGTCGGCGAGTTCGACCAGGAACAGCTTGGCCACGACGACGGCCAGCAAGGCCGCACCCACGGCCCACAGCGCGCGGCGGGCGCCGCGATGCGCGGCCACCATCAGCGCGACGCCCATCAGCGACCAGGCGACGGACAAGGCGGCCTGCGCCAGCGTGGAAGCGAACAGCGCGTCCGCTGACCACGGCACGCCGGCCCAGTGGTGGCAGGTGCGCAGCACCGCGCCGGTGGCCAGGGCGAATGCAGTGACGCCTGCCAGCGCCGACGGCACCCCCGGGGGCATTCGCGCGTGCCATTCGCCGGCCAGCCTGCGCCACCAGGCGACGAGCGCGAGCAGCGCGATGCCGCCGCCGATTTCCAGCGGATTGACCAGGGGCAGCCAGGGCAGGGGCGCCGCGTCGCCGGCGCTCGTATTGGCGACCCACAGCCACATGAACAGGTACATCGCCAGCGGCAGGCAGCCCGCACCCAGCCATGTGTTGCGAGCGGCCGCGTCCTTCCAGCGTCTAACCAGCGGCGGCTGGACGCTGGCGATCAAGACCAGTGCGACGGGCGCCATCGCGGCAAGCGCGGTCCAGGCGGAGCCTGGTGCGGTGATCGCCTGGACACGCAGCGCGCATTCGCGCGTGGCCAGCGCGATGAACAGCCACCAGCCGCCCAGGCGCAGCGGCGCGGCCAGCGGCGGCGCACACCAGCGGGTCTGCTCGCGGCTCAGCCAGGGATGCGCCGCCAGCGCCAGCAGCCACGCGAGCCATCCGAGATGGGCCGAGGGCGCGATGCCTTGCGGCGCGGCCGCTGCCGCCAGGATCCACAGCGGCACGATAACCAGGCTGGCCTGGCCCAGCACGCGCCAGTCGCGCCAGCGTGCGATGACGACGGCGGCCGCGGCCGTCAGCGTGGCCCAGATCAATTGCCAGTGCGGCCAGGCCTGGATCGCGTCGTGCGCCGGTGCCGCCTCGAGCGCGCGCCAGATCACCGGCGGCAGGGTGCGCGACCACCACAGCAGCCCCCAGGCGAGGACGGCCCACTCAACAGGCCGCGTGTGCCACCACGCAGGCGCGGCGTCCGGGCCGCGCAGGCGCAGGCGATCGCCCAGTGCCAGGCCGGTGACGGTCAGCAACAGCGGGATCCATAGCGTCGGCGCGATCGCCACGCCGGCATCGGCCGCGGCCCAGAGCGACGGCTCGAACAGCAGGCTCGCGACGCCGGCCGCGACCTGCAGTGCCAGGCCGGCACCAACCAGCGCGCCGCTGCGCAGCCGCAGGCCGATCGAAGCCGCCGCCAGGCCGATGATGGGCCAGGCCAGCGCGGCATGCGTGGGCGTCATCACGAACAGCAGGCTGGCGCAGGCCACCGCCAGGCCCAGCACCAGGCCGACGCTGCTGCCCAGCGGGATCGGCCGGGGCGCACCCGCTGCGGCCTCGCGCCAGGCATCGCGCAGGCCCAGCCAGCCGGTGGCGAGCAAGGCGGCACCAATCAGCAGCGCGGCGGCGAGGTCCTGCCACGCGCGCGCAGAGGCCGGCGCGTCGTTGGAGACCTGCACCGACACCGTCATCGCCGTCAGCGCAGCCAGGTGCAGCAGCACGCTCGCAACGCGCAGCGAGGGCGCGTCCAGGCGGCTGGCGGAGGCGGCGCTGCCGTAGGCGAACCAGCCGGCGAGGGCGCCGGCCCACAGCGGCGGGCACAGCATCCACGCCAGTGCGGCGAGCGAGAGCGCGGCGGCGAATGGCACGCACAGCGCGGCGGCCTGCTCGACTCGCCCGCCGGCCGTGCCGGCAGCACGGCGCCGCACCGTGTCCATCGCGCACAGGGAGACGGCGAGCATAGCCATGCCCAGCGTCGAGCCGGCCAGCAGCGGCCCGCCGTCGCGCAGGTCGAACGACAGGCCCGCGAGCAGCCGCAGCGCCGCTCCCAGCACCACCAGCAATGCGAAGGCGCGCGCATACGTGCGGCGCTGGCGCGCGCCGAGCCAGTACATGCCGGCCGCCTCGACGGCCCAGGTCGCGCCCGTCCACGCGCCTTGCAGGGCGAGCGGGATCGCCAGCGTGGCGAAGATGGTGCCGACGATCACGTGCGCTTCCCCAAGGAGTGCATAGCGCGGCGACCTGCCGCGCATCAGCGCGCCGCCCAGTAGGATGTGGAACAGCGCGAACCCTGCCGCGGCCCATGCCGGACCCCAGGCCGTGTCGCGCACCAGCAGGTACTGCAGCGAGAAGGCCGCCAGCGGCACGCCGAAGGTCAGCGTGCTGTCGACGCGGCCGACGTCGCGCAGCGCATCGGCGGCGCGCTGCGCCAGCGGTCCTCCGTCCGGCAGTGCGTCGCCCGCCGCGAGCGCGCGGCGCGCGAACAGCACGCCGGTGAGCGTGAACAGCACGAAGAAGAGCGCGAGGAAGGCCTGCACGCCGGCGTAGTCCGCCGCGACGTAATGCGCTCGTGCCCACGCGCCGGCCAGCGTGAAGGTGGCCACGGCGCCCACCAGGTTCAGTGGCCGCCAGGCCTTGAACCAGGCCATCGCCAGGATGCCGGCGTCCAGGATGACCAGGTACGACATCAGCGGCACGTAGGCGTCGCTGCCCGTGCTCACCAACGCCGGCGCGGCGAAGCCCTCGGCGATGGAGACCAGCGCCAGCCAGGGCGCGTCCTGCAGCACGGCCAGCATGGCGCCGAACACCGAGACCAGCGCCATGAACACGAACGCGAGCTCCGGCGACAGCAGCGGATGCAGGCGTTGCGCCCCCAGCGTCGTGAGATAGAACACGCCGATGCCGGCGCCCTGCAGGATCAGGCCGTAGCCGGTGCCACCGGCGGCGTCGCGGCGATCGCGCAAGCGCCAGCCGATGGCCACCAGCGCGCTGCCCACCAGCGCCGCACCGGCGTAGCGCACCTCGAGCGGCAGCGTGACGCGCTCGGCCGTGTAGCGCAGCAGGAAGGCCAGACCCAGGAACAGGATCAGCACGCCGGCCTTGACGATGGTGTTGCCGCCGAAGATCCAGCGCGCCACGAATGGCGGCAGTCGGTCGCGCAGCGGGATCGACGGTACTTGCGTTGGCGTTGGCGTTCGCGCGGGTGTGGGTGCGGACGTGGACGTGGACGTGGACGTGGACGTGGACGTGGACGTGGACGTGGACGTGGACGCGACAGCCTCACGGCGCGACGCAACGGGCGCCGGTTCGGCCGCGCCGGTCGGCAGCGTTGTTTCGATGACGGGTGGAGCCGGAGTCTCGTCGACATGAACGGCAGCGTCCGCCGTCAACGTCGCCGCCTGGCTCTCCCCGGATTCCGAAGCCTGCGCCGCCGCCGCACCCTGGCGCAGTTCCGCGACCAGGCCACGCAGCGCGCCCAGCTCTCGCTCCAGCACGACGACGCGTCGCAGCAAGGTCGGCACGTCCAACCCCGACGGCGCCGGTGCCGCGCCACTCATGCGGCCGCCCCACCCCCAGCCGGCGAGGCCGCCAAGCACGGCCAGGGCGAGCCCGGTCGAAGCGCTGCCCAATGCGCACCCGGCGACCGCGCCGATCAGGACGAACAACAGCTTCAAGCCCACTCCGGCCTCCTTCGTGTGGCGGGAATTATCGAGGTCTGGTCCCTCGAACCGGGTGCGCCGTTCGCGCGGTATCGGGCAACGCTACCGCCGGCGGCGCGGCACGAGCCGCGACTTGTGGGCAAGCGCGTTCATCGGCGGTCGCGAGCCATCCAACGCGGCTCGGCGCTCGGACTGTTCCTAGAACACGACGCCGGCACGCAGGATCACGTTCGCATACGGCGAGAACTCGCCCGTGCGCACGATCGCACGCGCCTCGCGCGTGGCCACCTTGAACTGCAGGTGCGAGATCGCCGCGACCGGCGTGCGGCCAAGCTGGCGCATCAACTCTGAATGGATGGCCGGGCTGGCGGGCGCGAGCTCGTCGGCGATCAGCGCGCCTTCGACCTGCATCTCCGCGAGCACGGCCGCGAGCACGTCGGTGAAGCGCGGCACGTTGGCGCTGACCGCCAGGTCGATGCGGCGCGGGCCGTCGGGGATCGGCAGGCCGGCGTCGCCGATCACCAGCAGGTCGCCGTGGCCCAGGCGGGCGATGACCTCGGACAGTTCGGCGTGCAGCAGCGTGGTGCGTTTCATGGCGCGGGGTTCAGGGCGTCGACGAGGACGCGAGTTGGCGGCGATACGGGATCGATGTCTGCGCGCCACGGCGCGTCACGCACAGCGCGCTGGCGGCCTGGCCCAGCGCCACGGCGTCGTCGAGTGACTGTCCTTCGCACAGCGCGGCGGCGAGGGCACCGATGAAGGTGTCGCCGGCGGCGGTGGTGTCGACCGCCTTGACCTTCTTGGCTGGAAAGTGCCGGGCTCCTCCGCCGTCGACGACGACAACGCCTTGCGCACCCAGCGTCACCAGCACGCGATCGGGGCCGCGCGCACGCAAGAGGCCGCCGGCTTCCGCGGCCGAATTCGGGTCGACGACGTCGCGGCCGGCGTAGGCGGTCGCCTCGCTCTCGTTGAGCACCAGGATGTCGATCTTGGCCCACATCGCGTCGGGCAGCGGTGCGGCGGGCGCCGGGTTGAGCAGCACCGGCACGTGCGCCGCGAAGGCGCGGTCGACGGCAGCCTGCACCGCCGGTATCGGCACCTCCAGCTGCAGGATCAGCATGCCGGCCATGTCGATCATCGTGTTGGCGCGCGCCACGCTGGCCGGGTCGAGCAGGCCGTTGGCGCCTGGCGCCAGCACGATGCGGTTCTGGCCGTCGTCCTCGACCCAGATCGACGCCACGCCGGTGTGCGTCGAGGCCAGGCCCTTGACCTCGCGCGCGTCCACGCCGTCAGCGGCCAGCCCGGCCTTGAGCACATCGCCGTTCGGGTCGATCCCCACGCGCCCCACCATGATGACGTTGGCGCCCATGCGCGCGCACGCGACGGCCTGGTTGGCGCCCTTGCCGCCGGGCAGCATCGCGAAATCGAGACCCGGCACCGTCTCGCCGCCAATGGGTGCGCGTGACATGCGCATCACCAGGTCCATGTTGAGGCTGCCGACAACCACGATGGAAGAGGTCATTTGCTGGCCCTCGGATTGAACTCGGGATCGATCATCATGGCATTTCAGGATTGCGGGTGTGCGGTGGAGGCGCGCAGATGCAGTTGCGCCTGCAGGATTGCACGCCGAGGCGCCGTGCGGCCCTCGCGCAGGCGTTCCAGCAGCAGGCCGGCGGCGCCGGTGCCGATGGCTTCCTTGGGCTGCGCGACCGTGGTCAGGGGCGGCGAGGTATAGGCGGCCAGCTCGATGTCGTCGAAGCCGACCACGGAGAGCTGGCGCGGGACGTCGATGCCGGCCTCGTGCGCCGCGTGCAGCGCGCCGATGGCCATCATGTCGTTGCAGACGAAGACGGCGGTCGGCGGCTGCGCCGACTGCAGCAGGCGGCGCATCGCCGCGGCGCCGCTCTGCGGGCTGAAATCGCCGTGCACGACCTCGTCAGCGCGCGGCGTGACGCCCGCGCGCTCGAGGGCGCGGCGCCAGCCGGCTTCGCGCTGGCGGCTCGGCCGCAGGTCGGCCGGTCCGACGATGCAGGCCACGCGCGCGTGGCCCAGCCCGAGCAGGTGCGCCGTCGCCAGCTCGCCGCCGGCCGCATGGTCGACCTCGATCAGGTCGACGGCGATGGTGTCGATCTCGCGGTCGACCAGCACCAGCGGCAGCCGCAGGTCCTTGCAGGCGGCGACGATGGCGTCGTCGTCGCCCGAGGCCACCAGCACGATGCCGTCGACGCGGCGCTCCGCGAGCACGCGCAGGTGGTCGGCCTGCTGTTGCGGGTCGTCGTTGGAGTTGCACAGCAGCAGGCTGTAGCCGGCGCCGTAGCAGTGGTGCTCGACGCCGCGGATGATCTCGGCGAAGTACGGGTTCGAGTTGTTGGGCACCAGCATGCCCAGCGTGCGCGTGGTGTTGTGCTTGAGCCCGCGCGCCACCTCGCTGGGCACGTAGCCGAGCGCGTGCGCCGCCTCGTGCACCTTGGCCTTGGCCGCGTCGCTGACGAAGCGCGTGCCGTTGAGCGTGTGCGAGACCGTGGTGACGGACACGCCGGCGCGTGCCGCCACGTCGCGAATGCTGGCGCGGCCGGTGGGCGAAGCGGCATGGCCGCGCGGAGTGGCGCTCGTCATGGCAGACCTCGGGAAGCAAGGATCACCATCCGAGCCGAACCGAGCTCCCCCTTGGGGGGCAGCGAGGGGAGGAGCGAGGGGGTCGTCATGTCCTCTTCTTCCGGCGCTCGCGCAGCGTGTCCAGCACCACAGCCAGGATGATGACGAAACCCGTGATGATGCGTTTGGTCGGCTCGCTGGCGCCGATCTGCGCCAGGCCGGCCTCCAGCACCGAGATCACCAGCACGCCGAAGAAGGTGCTGGCCACGGAGCCGCGCCCGCCCATCAGGCTGGTGCCGCCGATGACGACCGACGCGATCACGACGAGTTCGGCGCCGGTGCCCGCGTTGGGGTCGGCGGCCTCGAGCCGCGAGGACAGGAACACGCCGCCCAGCCCCGCCAGCAGCCCGGCGAGCGCGAACACGATGACCTTCAGCGGCCGCGGATCGACGCCGGCCAGCCGCATCGCCTCCTCGTTGGTGCCGATGCCGATCAGGCTGCGGCCGAACACGGTGCGCGTGAGCACGACCTGCGCCACGGCGACGATGGCGATCGCGATGAAGAACTGCGGCGACAGCCCCAGCACGATGGGTTTGCCCAGCCAGTCGATCTTGCCGCCGATGTACTGCGTGCGCGAGTCGGTGGCGACGTAGGCGGCGCCCCGCGCCATCTCCAGCATGCCCAGCGTGACGATGAACGACGGCAGGCGCCAGGCGACGGTGACCGCGCCGTTGATGGCGCCCACCACCACGCCCACGCCCATCGCGAGAAAGGTCGCGGGCAGCAGCGACCAGTGCCACTGCAGCATCGCGATGCCCGCGACGGCCGCGGCCAGCGCCATCGTCGAGCCCACCGACAGGTCGATGCCCGCGATGATCAGCACGAAGGTCATGCCCACCGCCGTGACGGCCACAGCCGGGATGTCGTTGGCGATCGTCACGAAGGTGTCGGACGTGAAGAAGTATTCACTCTGCCAGCTGAAGAAGCCGACCATCAGCGCGAGCGCCACCAGCAGGCCTGCGACGGTGCCGACGGCGCTGGTCAGCGCGGCGCGGGTGGTGAGGGGTTTGGACGAGCTCATGCGATCTGTTCTTGCAAGACGGGTTTCTCGGCTGCGGCGTACGCGCTGAAGGCGGCTTCCAGCAGCAGTTGCTCGGTCCATTCGCCGCGCTCGAAGATGCGTACCAGGCGGCCAGCGCTCATCACGCCGATGCGGTCGCACACGGACATCAGCTCGCGCAGGTCCGACGACACCATCAGCAGCGCCTTGCCCGCCGCGGCCAGCTTGTCCATCTGGGCGTAGATGTCGGCACGCGCGCCGATGTCGACGCCGCGCGTCGGTTCGTCCAGCAGCAGCACCTCGCAATCGCGGTGCAGCCAGCGCGCGAACACCACCTTCTGCTGGTTGCCGCCCGACAGCTGGTCGACCGGTTGCTCGATCGAATCGCTGCGCACGCGCAGCAGCTCGCGCAGGCGCTCGACCTCGCGCCGTTCGACTTCGCGCTGCAGCCAGCCGCCGCGCGACACCGCCCCGAGGTTGGCCAGCGTCGCGTTGACGCGGATGGCCTGCGGCAGCAACAGCCCCTGCGACTTGCGGTCCTCGGTGACGAAGCCGATGCCGGCGCGCACGGCCTGCACCGGCGAAGTGATCTTCGCGGGCGTGTTCGAGTCGCCCAGCAGCACCTCGCCGGCGTCCTTGCGATCGGCGCCGTCGATCAGGCGCAGCAGCTCGGTGCGGCCAGATCCGACCAGCCCGGCCAGGCCCAGCACCTGGCCGGCGTGCAGGTCGAACGAGACCTCGCGAACGACGTTGCCGCGCGCGAGCCCGCGCACCGCGAGCGCCCGCCGCCCGCGCGGGCGCACGTCGCGATCCAGGCCCTCGTGCACGTCGCGGCCGACCATGCTGCGCACGATGTCGGCCTGCGTCAGGTCGCGCATCGGGCGGGTGTCGATATGGCGGCCGTCGCGCAGCACCATCACGCGGTCGGCCACCTGCTGCAGCTCGTCGAGCCGGTGTGAGATGTAGACGATCGCCACGCCGCGTTCCTTGAGCAGCTCGATCTGGCGGAACAGGTGCGCGATCTCGCGCGAGGTGAGCGTGGCGGTGGGTTCGTCCAGGATCAGCAGCCGGCATTCGCCGACCAGGCTGCGCGCGATCTCCACCATCTGCTGGTAGCCCACGCCGAGCGCGCTGACGGGCAGTCGCGGGTCGATGTCCTGCAGGCCGATCAGCGCCATCTGCTTGGCGGCGGCCTCGTTCAGGGCGTCGCCGCGGATGAAGCCCAGGCGATGCGGCAGGCGCCCCAGCAGCAGGTTCTCGGCGACGCTGAGCGTGGGCACCAGGCTCAGCTCCTGCATCACCATGCGCACGCCCTGGCGCTCCGCGTCCTTTCGGGACGCAGGTGCAAATGGCTGGCCGGCCAGCGTCAGCGTGCCTTCGGTGGGCTGCACCAGGCCGGCGACGATCTTGGACAGCGTGCTCTTGCCCGCGCCGTTCTCGCCGGTGAGGGCGAGCACTTCGCCGGCGCGCAGCTCGAAGTCCACGCCGGCGAGCACCGGCGTGGCGTAGGTCTTGCCGATGCCGCGGCCCTGCAGCAGCACGGGCAGCGGCGCGGCGCCCGGGTTGCCCGGAACCGTCGACATCGAAGCGATCACTTCGTGATCAGCGTGACCTGCGTCTCGACGACCGGCGCCAGGTCCTTCTGCGCCTTCTTCTCCTTGATCGCCTTGAGCGCGGTGTCGATGCCGAACACCGCCTGCTTGGCGCCGAACTGGTCGACCGTGGCGAGCACGCGGCCATCAGCCAGCATCGGCTTGATCGCCGAGATGTTGTCGTAGCCGACCACCAGCACCTTGCCCGTCTTGCCGGCGCTCTTGATGGCCGCGACGGCGCCCAGCGCCATGTTGTCGTTGCCGGCCAGCAGGGCGCGCAGGTCCGGGTGCTCGCGCAGCATCGCGGCGGCGACGGCATTGGCCTTGTCCATCTCCCACTGGCCCGACTGCACGCTGACGATGTTGGCGCCGACGGCCTTCATGGCGTCGGTGAAGCCTGCGGTGCGCTGCTGGGCGTTGAAGGTGGTGGACACGCCTTCGAGGATGCCCACCTTGTCGCCGGCCTTCAGCTGCTTGGCGAGGTAATCGCCGGCGAGCTTCGCGCCCTTGCGGTTGTCCGGGCCCACGAAAGGCACGACCAGGTTCTTTTCCTTGAGCGCGTCGGTGTCGAGCTTGTTGTCGATGTTGACGACGATCACGCCCTTGGCGGCGGCCTCGGCCAGCACCGGCACCAGGGCCTTGGAGTCGGCCGGGGCGATCACGATCGCGTCGACGTGCTCGACCAGCATCTGCTGGACGATCTTGATCTGCGCGGCCGTGTCGGTCTCGTCCTTGATGCCGTTGGAGATCAGCGTGTACTCGGAGGCGCGGGCCTTCTGGTCGGCCTTGGCGCCGTCCTGCATCGTCTGGAAGAACTCGTTGGCCAGCGACTTCATCACCAGCGCGACGCGCGGCTTGGCATCGGCGGCGAAAGCGAACTGCGGCAGCAGCGCCAGCGCGGCGGCGCCGGCGAGGACATGCAGGGCCAGGCGGCGGGTCGTACGGATCATGGGTTGTCTCCAGAGTTGAAGGCCGCGCCGGCGTGGTTGCAGCCGTGTTGTGAGGCCGGGAAGGCCGTGGACTCGTCACGCAAACGTTTGCGCAAACGATTGCGCGAACTTTACGCGGACTGTCGCGCACATGGCAAGTGCGTCCGCATGCGGGTTTTCGCCAACAAAAGGTGCACCGCATTGACCCTTGCACCGATGTGGAGCGCCTTTCTTGTTGCCAAGCCGCCACGTTCTGTGCCAAGAAAAAAACACTTGTCAATTGGGTGTCACACCTGATGAGCACCATGCGGAGCGTGAGCCGGCGACACAAAGTCCAATTAATTCATAAGCTTAGCGATGGATTGGTGCTGACTGCGTCCGCTCGACCGTTTCACAATTCGTGAAGTCCGAAGCTCCCGCCCGATCCTCCGAACAGCTCCAATACGTCGTGACGGCCCTCCAGCCGGCGCGACTTCATCACCCCAACCAAAGAACGATCCCATGAAATTCACCCTCGGCGCCATCGCCCTCGCACTGGCCGCTCCGGCCGCCTTCGCCCAGTCCAGCGTCACCATCTACGGCATCATCGACCTCGATGGCCAATACCTGTCCGGTCACGCCAAGCAGGTGCTCGTCACCTCCGGCGGCCAGTCGGGCAGCCGCATCGGCTTCAAGGGCACCGAAGACCTCGGTTCCGGCTACTTCACCGACTTCGTGCTCGAAGGCGGCCTGAACGTGGACACGGGCAGCTCCGCCCAGGGCGGCACGCTGTTCGGCCGTCAGGCCTTCGGCGCGCTGCGCACGCCGTTCGGTACCGCCAGCGCGGGCCGCCAGTACAGCAGCATCTACACGCAGACCGCCGACTTCAGCGAGTTCACCAACGCGACGACGGGCGCGACGACCGCCGTCATCGGCGGCTTTGCCGGCGGCTACGAGCCCGTGCGCGGCGGCCCCAACAGCGCGACCACGTCGACGGCCACCGGCGCCTCGCTGAACGGCGGCCCGGCTCGCGTGAACAACTCGTTCCGCTACACGACGCCGGTCTTCGAAGGCCTCAAGGCCAGCTTCCTGTACGGCGCCGGCGAAGTCACCGGCGACACGTACGGCACGCGCCTGCTGGACTACTCGGTGCGCTACACCAACTACGGCCTGGACGCGTTCGTGTCCTACGTCAGCGACAAGGCCGGCAACAACACCGGCGTACTCAATTCGCGCACCAACGTGGGCATCATCACCGCCACCGCGGCGTACAGCATCGCCAGCTTCCGCATCGAAGGCGGCTTCCTGTCGGTCAACGACAAGCGTCCGGTGAACCAGGACGGCAAGGGCTTCTGGATCGGCGGCGACTACAGGTTCGGCCAGAACCTGGTCCGTGCCCAGTGGGTCGAGAACGACCCGAAGTCGACCAACACCAACCTGGGCAAGACCAACGCCTACGGCGTCGGCTACCAGTACGACTTCTCCAAGCGCACCAACCTGTACACCTCGCTGACGCGCTTCCAGAACGACCGCAGCAGCAACGGCGCGTTCGTGGGCCGCATCGACGCCGCCATCCCGGCCGGCCTGACCACGGCGACCGATCGCACGGTCAACGAGTTCGTCCTGGGCGTGCGCCACGCGTTCTGAGTTCGATGACGGAACGGCTTGCCAGCGCAGGCCGTCCATAACATCAGCCCGCCCCGGCCTGGCCGCGGCGGGCTTTTTCGTGGCCGTCCGTCAGACGCCGGCAGCCGCGATCTCCGAGGCGGCGTGGGCCAGCCACATCTTCAGGCGCTGGCGCTCCAGCAGTCCCAGCTTCGGGCCTTCGTTGCTGGCCATGGTGCGCGCCGCCCAGAAGCTGGTGCCGGTGGCGTCGATCTTGCGCAGCACCGCATCCTGCAGGTGACGCAGATGCACGACGCGTGCGCCCAGTGCCTTGGCGCGCTCGAACTGGCCCGAGCGCTCGAGGTTGCCGAAGTCGTCGCCGCGCAGCTCGTTGAGCACCAGCACGTACTGCAGCCTGTCCTCGAAGCGGTCGATCAGCCGCTCGAGCAGGTCGACCGAATCGCGGCCGGCGTCCATCACGTGCCAGTAGTGGATCTGCACGCCGGACTCGGCGGCCAGTTCCAGCACGCCCGACTCGTCCATCCAGCGCACCAGCGGATCGTGGGTCTGGGCCGCGAGGTCGACCAGCACGCGCTGGCCCGGGTGCTCGATCGCGCTCTCGACGATCGCGTCCAGCGCCTCGAAGCGGTCGACCAGCACGGGCGAGGCGTAGTCCTTGTAGAACCGCATCAGCGCGCCGTGCGAGCGGTCGGTGTCAAAGCCGGTGAAGGCCAGGTTGTGGTCGATGAAGTGCTGGGCCAGCAGGCGCGCGACGACGGACTTGCCGACGCCGCCCTTCTCGCCGCCGATCAGGTGGATCTTCGAGACCGCGGCCTCGGGCGCCGGCGCAACCTCGACGGCCTGCGTGAGGACGGGGACGGAGTCGAACGAGTCGGAGGAGGTGCTCACGGTGCGGCCGGCCACGCGCGAACGTGGCATCAGGTGGGTTCGGGCCAGTGTACGCACGCCGCGCACGCGGCGGGCGACTAGCGCAGCGTGTCCAAGGGGCTTCGCGCCGGGGCATCGCGACCATCGCGGCGCGCGAAGCGCGGGCTGCTCAGGCGTGCGGAACCTCGTCCGTGACGACCTCGAAGCGCTTGAGCGTGTTCTGCCCGAACGCCATCGTGATCGGCACGTCGCTGGCGTCGCGGCCACGCGCCATCACGACGCGGCCGATGCGCGGCGTGTTGTGGCGCGCGTCGAAGGTGTGCCAGCGGTCGCCCAGGAAGACCTCGAACCAGGCGCTGAAGTCCATCGGATAGCGCACCGGCGGGATGCCGATGTCGCCCAGGTAGCCGGTGCAGTAGCGCGCCGGGATGTTCATGCAGCGGCACAGCGTGATCGCCAGGTGGGTGAAGTCGCGGCACACGCCGGTCTTCTCGCGGAAGGCGTCCAGCGCGGTGCGCGTCGGCCGCGCGGCCTGGTAGTCGAACTTGATGTGGCCGTGCACGAAGTCGCAGATCGCCTGCACGCGGCCCCAGCCCATTGGTCCGTTGCCGAACCTGTCCCAGGCGAACTGCATCAGTTCGCTGTCGACCTCGCAATAGCGGCTGGCGAGCAGGAACTGCAGAGTGCTGACCGGCAGCTCGCACGGGTCGTGCTGCCAGGCGTCCCAGGCGACAGGGTCGGGCAGGCCGGAGTCGGCGATGACCGCGTCGTTCGTGAAGCGCACCGACTCGGTGCCGGCCGGCACGTTGATGCGGCCGCAATGGTTGCCGAAGTAGTCGATGTAGTGATCGACCTCCACCGCCGGCGAGACGCCGAAATTCTCGGGTGTCTGCAAGTCGTCCTGCCGCGAGGGGTGCACGTGGAGCAGGAAGATCAGCGCCATGGGGCTGCTGATGGTGAGTTCGATGTCGAAGCCGATCTTGATGAGCATGGTCCTGCCGTCTCGGTGTTGCGGGAGCCACGATCTGCGGCCGATGGATGCATCTTCCCTTCCGGCGGGCCCGGTGTCAGTCGGTGCCGCGGCACAAGCCGCGTCAGCGAAGGCCGACAGTCTTCAGGCCGCCCCGAGGCTCGCGATGCCGGCGCTGGCGACCTGCACGTCCTCGTCGGGCTTGGCGCCCGACACGCCCACCGCGCCGATCACCTGTCCTTCGACGACGATGGGCACGCCACCGCCGAGCATCGCCGTCAAGGGCGCCGACAGGAAGGCGGTGCGGCCGCCGTTGATCATCTCCTCGTACGCGGCGGACGGACGCCGCCCGAGCGCCGCGGTACGCGCCTTGTCGGTGGCGATGTAGGCCGAAACCGGCGCCGCGCCGTCCATGCGCTCGAGCGCCAGCGGGTGGCCGCCGTCGTCGACGATGGCGATGGTCATGGCCCACTGGTTGGCCTGCGCCGCGGCGCGCGCATGGTCGAGGATGCGCACGACGTCGTCGCGCGTCAGGACGGGTTTGTGCTTCATGAGGCCTCCGGGCAATGTCCGGTTGTACCAGACCCGTCGCCCAGCTCGAGTCACGCGATCGTCACGCGGCTGTCGCCGCAGCATCATGCGGCGGGCGCAGCATGACCAGCCATGGATCGCCATGCCCAGTTCCTCGCCCCGCCGCCCGCAGACCACCGGCCGCGCGATGGCGCGTCGATGCGTGTGCGCACCGTGTGGATCTCCGACCTGCACCTGGGCACGCCGGGGTGCCAGGCCGTCGCGCTGCTGGACTTCCTCAAGCAGGTCGATTGCGAGGAGCTGTTCCTCGTCGGCGACATCATCGACGGCTGGCAGCTGCGCCGCTCCTGGTACTGGCCGCAGGCGCACAACGACGTCATCCAGAAGCTGCTGCGCAAGGCGCGCAAGGGCACGCGCGTGGTCTTCGTGCCGGGCAACCATGATGAGTTCGCCCGCAAATACGTCGAGCACGAGTTCGGTGGCGTCGAGGTCGTCAGCGAGTGGATGCACGTGACCGCCGACGGCCGCCGCCTCTGGGTCACGCATGGCGACCTGTTCGACGGCGTCATCCAGTGCGCCAAATGGCTGGCCTACGTCGGCGACTCGCTCTACACCTTCATCCTCAAGCTCAACAAGCACTTCAACTCGCTGCGCGCCCGCCTGGGCCTGCCGTACTGGAGCCTGTCCAAGTACCTGAAGCACAAGGTCAAGCGGGCGGTGAGCTACATCGGCGAGTTCGAGGTGGCGGTGGCCAAGGAGGCGCGCAAGCGGGGTGCCGATGGCGTCGTCTGCGGCCACATCCACCATGCCGAGATGCGCAGCATCGACGGCATCCTCTACTGCAACGACGGGGACTGGGTCGAGAGCCTGACCGCGCTGGTCGAGCATGCGGACGGCAGGCTCGAGATCCTCGACTGGTCGTCGCGACTGCGCGATGGCGGGCTGGTGCCGCCCGATGCGGACGAGATCAAGCCGGGTGTGCGAGAGCCCGAGCTGGCGGTGCTGTCGCAGGTGCTGGCCGGGCGCTGAGGCGCGATTTCGCGCAGAATGGCTCGCACTGTCGCCGCGACTCGAGGCCCCATGAGCAAGCACTGCACGCACCTGCACCTGATCGCCACCGTCACGCCGAGCGCGCTCGGCTGCGAGGAGTGCCTGAAGACCGGCGACGAATGGGTGCACCTGCGGCTGTGCCGCATCTGCGGCCACGTGGGCTGCTGCGACGACTCGCCCAACCGCCATGCCACCAAGCATTTCCACGCGACGCAGCATCCCATCATCGAAGGCTACGACCCGCCGGAAGGCTGGGGCTGGTGCTTCGTGGACAAGCTGATGATCGAACTGCCCGACTCGACGCCGCAGAACGGGCCAATCCCCACGTTCTACTGACGACCGGCCTCGCCCTCCGCCGCGACGACGATCGGCAGGCCGGCCGCCGCGCCTTCGTCCCAGGCCTCGTCGATCAGCAGCGCGTGCACCTGCGACCAGTGGGCGACGTGGAACGGCGCCGTGTTGCCCAGCTTGGAGTGGTCGCCCAGGATCAGCGTGCGGCGGGCGCATCCGATCATCGCCCGCTTGAGCGCGGCGTCGGCCTCGTCGGGTGCGCTGACGCCCAGCCGGGCATCGATCGCGCAGGCGCCCGGCACCGCCCAGTCGGCGCGGCAGTTGGCCAGCATCGCCACGGCCGCCGGCCCCCACAGCGCGCGGTTCTCGTGCTGCCAGGTGCCGCCGGTCAGCGCGATCTGCACCTGCGGGTCGCTGGCGAAGAGGGCCGCGATGTCCAGCGAACTGGTGATCACCGTTAACGGCCGCACCGTCAGCGCGCGGGCCATCGCCAGCGGCGTCGAGCCGGCATCGAGCGCCACGGTCTGCCCGGGCTCGACGAGCGCCGCCGCGGCGCGGCCGACCGCGGCCTTGGCGTCGGCCAGCACCGCGGCGCGCGCCCCCAGGCCCAGGCGCTGGGTGTCCAGCGTCACGGCGCCGCCGTGCGTGCGCTGCAGCAAGCCCTGGCCTTGCAGCGCCAGCAGGTCGCGCCGCACCGTGTGCTCGGAAACCTGCAAGAGTCGAGCAAGTTCGAGCACTTCGACCCGACCTTGTTCGCGCAGCATCTGCTCGATGCGCCGCTGCCGTTCGGCGGTGAAGCGGGGAGACTGTGAATCGATGTTCAAAGCGGACTTCCGGCGCGGAGGACGGGCCGCGCGATGCCTCGCATTGTAGTGAACATTTCCAGCTTTGACTGCTCGAATATGCTCGTTATTGCTTGACTATGAAGAGATAGTCGATAGGATGCGAGCATGGACGATCCCGCCACGCCTATCCCGTCGCCATCGCTGCTTGCCCGCGCACGCTGGGGCGTCGGCCTGATCTTCTTCGTCAACGGCGCGGCCTTCGCCTCCTGGGTGTCGCGCATCCCCGCGTTGCGCGCCGGCATGGGCTTGAGCGACGGGGCCTTGGGCAGCGTCCTGTTCGCGATGTCGTGCGGCGTGTTGCTGTCGTTCCCGCTCGCCGGCAAGGGCGCGCAACTGCTCGGAGCGCGCCAGCTCGCGCTGCTGGCCGGGGTTGCGCTGCTGCTGATGCTGCCGATGCCGTTCGTGATCGGCATCCTGCCGTCCTTGCTGCTGGTGATGCTGGAAGTCGGCGCGGCGCTGGGCAGCATGCAGGTCGCGATGAACGTGCTGGCCGTCGACGTGCAGGCGCGCGTGCCTCGGCCCATCATGTCCTCGCTGCACGGCGCGTGGAGTGCGGGCGGGCTGGTCGGGGCCGGCGTCGGCAGCCTGGCCGCGCATGCGGGGCTGCGGCCGCTGACGCACCTTGTCGGCGTCGCCGTGGCGCTTGCGGGGGTGCTGCTGCTGGCCTGGATGCTGCTGTTGCGCGCACGCCTGCCGGCGCGTTCGTCGACGGCGCCGCCGCGTCCGTCGATGAGCTTCAAGCGGAGCGGCCGGCGTGTGGACCGCGTGCTGCTGGGGCTGGGAGTGATCTGCTTCTGTGCCTTCCTCACCGAAGGCGCGTTGGCGGACTGGAGCGCCGTGTGGCTGCATGACAGGGCCTTGGCGAGCGAGTCGCGCGCGGCGCTCGGCTATGCGATCTTCGCGGGTGCGATGACGACGATGCGCCTGGTCGGCGATCGGGTGCTGGAGGCTTTCGGCAGCGTGCGCGTGTTGCGCCTGCTGACGGCGCTCGGCGCGGCCGCGCTGGCCGGTGCCCTGCTGCTGGCGCGTGCGGACGCCGCCATGGTCGCCCTCGTGCTGCTGGGGCTGGGCATGGCCACGGTCGTGCCGACCGCGTTCGCGGCCGCGGGGCGGCGCGCCGATGCGCTGGCCGGCGGCGCCGCCGGCGAGGAGTCCGCCGCGCGGGCCGTGGCACTGTTGTCGGGCTTCGGCTACTCGGGGCTGCTGCTCGGGCCGCCGCTGATCGGCTGGCTGGCGCAGGCCACCAGCCTGACCTGGGCGCTGGGCTTGCTCGTGCTGCTGGTGGCGGCCATCGTGGCGCTGGTGCCTTTGCTGGGCGAGCGTGGGGCGGCGGCCGACCGAGGGGCGGTCGCGCAAGTCTGAGCTCAGTGCGCACAGCGTTCGGGCGCGTCGCCGCTGGCGGGCGCCAGTGCGATCTTGACGCCATGCCACGGTCCCTCGACATGGATGGACTTGTCCAGTGCCAGCAGCGCCAGCTTCCTGTGCGCCGGCGTCAGCGTCACATCGATCGTCTCGTTGACGATGTCCAGCGAGCCGCGCGCCGCCAGCGCGGTGTCCGGCGTCTCGAAGACGAAGCGGCTCGGCCTGGCCACGCCGTGCTCGAGCGCGAACGTGGCCTGGGCGCACTGCACCGGCACGCGAGCGGACTTGTCGAACAGCGTGCGCAGCCACTCGCCGCCGTTCAGGCCCAGCTTGGCGTCCAGGCGCTTGGACACGCTGGCGCCTTCCGCCAGCGACAAGGTGACACTGCCGTTGGCGGCTGCGACGAGGGCGCGCGTCGACTCGCCGCGCGACTTCAGGATGGCGCGCCCCTCGATCACCCCGGCCAGCGCGCCGTTGGCCGCCAGCGTCTGCGACAACTGGTCCACACGCAGTCCGCGCGCGTTCAGGTCGAGCGCCACGTCGGCCGGCGCATGCGAGGCATCGACCTGCAAGGCCCCGGTGACGTGACCGCCGCCGATCGCCGCATCGAGCGCCTGCAGCTTGAGCACGCCGGCCACGAGCGTCGCATGCGTGCGCACGCTCTGCACCAGCTCGTGCTCGGCCCCGGTGAGGCGAACGGCGCGCAGGTCGATGTCGGCGTCGAGCTCGCGCAGGCGGGCCAGCGGCAGGGGCTGCGCCGACAACAGGTGCTCGTCGACGGACGGCTTGCCGCGCAGTGCAGACAGCTCGCCGACGTCGACCACCGCCTCGCGCAGCGTGGCCTTGAGCGTGCGGCGCGGCGTGTCGCTCTTGAAGCTGCCGGTGAACACGGCGTCGACGATGGCGCTGCTGTGCCGGCCCGCCTGCACGCGCACGTCCGAGCCGGTCCAGCGGTCGCCGGACTTGGCCAGGTGGCCCTGTGCCACCAGCGGGCGAAGTCGCGCCAGCGCTTCGGGCAGGGGATGATCGGGCCCGCTGCCGATGGCGGAAAGCCGGACATCGCAATCCAGGTCGCCGAGGGCGTGCGCATCGCTCGACAAGCCCGAGGCCTCCAGCCGCACGGAACCGGAGCGCGCGTCGAGCCGGAGCGCGAAGTTGCGCGGCGTCACGCCGAAGTTCAGCACGTCGCTCACCTGCGCCGTGCCTTCGAACGCGTCGTCCTTGAACTGGCCCTTGAACGCCAGCGCCTTGGTCAGTGGCAGGTCCGGATGGCCTGCCAGCAAACTCCGCGCTGGCAGGGGCGTGGTGCTCACCTGCGCTTCCAGGCCGATGCCGCGATGGAGGGTGTGCAGGCTGCTGTTGCGGGCGTCGAGCGCGAGCACGCGCACGTGCGGCGGGCCGCGGTCATCGGGCCGCGTGATGCGCCAGTTGCGCACGCCGTCGGCGCGGCGCTCCATGTCGACCTGGGCGTCCTCCAGCTCGATCAGGTCGATGACGGTCATGCCCGAGCCGATGCTGCGCCATGACAGTGTCGCCGCGAGGTGTCCGGCGTGGATGAACGGCGCCTTGGACGCGGCCCACGGCGCGTTCTGGATCGTCAGGCCGCGAAATTCAATCGTCGGATCGAGTCCGCTCCGAAAGTGCACCTTCATGTCGTCGAAGTCGAAGCTGCGGCCCGAGCGCGACATCACGTAGTGATGGATCAGCGGCCGGCACCAGTTCCAGTCGAACGCCCAGCACAAGGCGGCCAGCGCCAGCAGCACGGCGAGCGCGATGCGCAGCGCGCCCAGGCGGCGGGGCGCGCGCGCGGGCGGTGGCGCGGAACCTGGAGCGAGTCGCATGTCGCCCCAGGGCACGCAGCGTGCCATTCGATCTTCTGGCCGGCCGATCGGGCCCGTTGGCGAGCCGCGCGAGGGCCTGAAGCTGTCGCCAGCGCAACGAAACGCCTCCCCGGCGGTCAAGTCGCTTGACCCCGCCGCACGACGCTGCCGATAATCCGCGCTTCTCTCACGACCCGCACAAGGCCATGGACCCCGTTCCTAGTCGCGTGCCTTCGTCGTCCACCCCGCAAGCCTGACGTCAGGGCTCGCCACTTCGGGCGCAGAAGGCACCTCCGCTGTCTCACGCCCGGCAAGCAAGTCCGTCATCGCAGGTGTCTCCCCGCCCTGCAGCGCTTCTTTCCGGATCTCCGAACCGACGCCTCGAGCGTCCATCCGCTCGCGCCGGCCCGGCGCCGGCAGGAGTTCCGCATGCAAACCTTCTTCTCGTCCGCGCTGGCGGCCGCCCTGGCGCCGGGAGCGTCGACATGAACGCCAAGTTCAATGGCCAGATCAACGGCCTGGCCCGGCGCCTGGGCCCGGGCCTGATCACCGGCGCGGCCGACGACGACCCCAGCGGCATCGCCACCTACTCGCAGATCGGCTCGCAGTTCCGTTTCGGCCTCGTGTGGACGCTGTTGCTGACGACGCCGCTGATGATCGGCATCCAGATGCTGTCGGCGCGGATCGGCTGGGTGACGGGCGAAGGGCTGGGCGCCAACATCGCCAAGATGTGCCCGCGCTGGCTCACGCTGCTGCTGGTGGGCCTGCTGGTCGTGGCCAACACCATCAACATCGCCGCCGACGTCGGCGCGATGGGCGAGGGAGTGCGACTGCTCGTCGGGGGCCACGCCGCGCTGTACGTGGTCGCCTTCGGCGCGCTCTCGATCATCTGCCAGGTGACGTTCTCGTACGAGCGCACGGTGCGCGTGCTCAAGTGGCTCACGCTCGGGCTGTTCGCCTACGTCGCGGTGATCCTGTCGGTGTCGGTGCCGTGGCGGCAAGTGGCGCTGGAAGGCCTGACGCCGTGGCGCTTCATCCCGCCGGGCACGTCGATGAACGATTACGCGTCCATGGTGGTGGCGGTCCTGGGCACCACGATCAGCCCCTACCTGTTCTTCTGGCAGGCCTCGCAGGAAGTGGAGGACAACGCCCGCCGGCCCGACGCCGCGCAGCTGCGCGGGCATCCCGAGTACGCGGCCGAGCATTTGTCGCGCATCAAGCAGGACACCTCGTTCGGCATGATCTTCTCCAACCTGATCGCGCTGTGCATCGTGATCGCGACGGCGGTCACGCTCAACATGCATGGCGTCACCAACATCCAGACCTCGTCGCAGGCGGCCGAGGCGCTGCGGCCGGTGGCCGGCGAGTTCGCCTTCGCGATCTTCGCCGTCGGCATCATCGGCACCGGCCTGCTGGCCGTGCCGGTGCTGGCCGGGTCGGCCGCCTACGCCGTCAGCGAGGCCTTCGGCTGGAAGGCCGGGTTGTCGCGCGGCTTTCACGAGGCGCGGGGCTTCTACGTGATCATCATCGCGGCCACGGTCATCGGTACCTTGATGAGCATGATCGAGGTCGATCCGATCAAGGCGCTGGTGTGGAGCGCGATCGTCAACGGCGTCATCTCGGTGCCCATCATGGTGGTGATGATGTGGATCGGGCAGTCGGAGCGGCTGATGGGCACGCTGACGATGAGCCTGCGCCATCGATTCTTCGGCTGGGCCGCGACGGGGGTGATGGCGGCGGCCGTCGTCGGGCTGTTCGCGACGAGCTTCCTGGCGGGCTAGGTAGGAAGCGGCTGGCGTGGATCCTGCGACTGCGCGCAGGATGACGCCCCCAGTGTCATCCTGCGCGCAGTCGCAGGATCCACGCCCGCTAAGGCGCCATCACGAAGCAGTTGCGGCCGGCGTCCTTGGCCCGGTAGAGGGCCCCATCGGCGCGTGCGATCAGCGCTTCCACCGACTCGCCCGGCACGCAGGTGGCCACGCCGGCCGACATGGTCACCCGCAGGCCCGCCGTCAGGGCCGAGGTGGAACTCCAGTCGTGCGCCGCCACCGCGCTGCGGATGCGCTCAACGGCCAGCGACGCGCTCTCCACCGGCGTGGTCACCGGCATCAGCAGCACGAACTCCTCGCCGCCCCAGCGCGCGAAGCGGTCGGTCACGCGCATGTGCGCCTGCACCAGCGTGCAGAAGTCGCGCAGCACGGCGTCGCCGGTGGCGTGGCCGAAACGGTCGTTGATCGACTTGAAGTGGTCGAGGTCGAACAGCGCGACCGAATACGGCTGCCGTGTCCGGTGCGAGCGCTCGCGCTCGTCATGCAGCAGTTCCATGAAGTGGCGCCGATTGAAGGCGCCGGTGAGGTCGTCATGGCTCGCCAGCTCCTGGATGCGCGCGAGCGACAGCGTCAGCTGGCGGTTGCGCTGCGACAGTTCTGCGCGCAGCGCGCTGAACTGCATCCCGATCAGCGCCAGCCGCCGCACGGCCAGGAAGAAGAACAGCCACAGCAGCGCGATGTTGACGTTGGTGAGCTCGGGATAAGCGAAGCGATCGCGCCCGATCCACAGCGCAAGCGCGGTGGTGGCGCCGAAGGCCAGCCAGGTCCAGCGGAACTGGCGCGTCGTGAAGCCCAGCATCGCGTAGTTGAACGACACCAGGCTGGACGCCAGGAAGATCATCCACAGCTTGGGCGCCGCGACGATGAAGATCAGCTGGATCACGTAGTTCGCCAGCAATTGCGCCCACAGCAGCCAGCGATCCTTGAAGCGCAGGTTCCAGCCCCGGCGCACGGCCAGCATGAAGAAGCTGGTGCTGCCCACGCTCATCACGAAGAACCCCAGCACCACGGGCCACGTAGTAGCGCCGCTCCACGCGAACAGCCCGATGAGCAAGGACTGCAGCAACGAGCTGACGACCGTCATCGTGGTCGTCTCGATGCGCTGTGCCTGGAGCTGCTGTTGCTTGGTTTTCATGGGGAGTGGCCGCGATTCCCCGGGTGCAGGGGCGGGCCCGGCGCGAGCATACGGGATGCGCCGTCGATTGCCTGTGCTCGAAAACGCCACTCGCCCAGCGGTGGCAGCCGGGTCCGGGCCGCGAAGCAGGTAGTAACCCTCTACTACCGCGTGCCGGACCGGATGGCTAGTGGCTCGTGCGCCGGGTGACGTCGATCGCGCCGGCCTTGACGAACGCCTGCTCGGCGCGCGCCGCCTCGGGCTGGTCGTCGACGTCCACGCGCACCACCGCGCCGCCGCGGCGCATGGCGGCGGCGTAGGCGGTCACGTCGTGGCCGACGCCGAACAGGCCGGCGAAGAAATTGCGCAGGTGGTCGACCACGCTGTCGTCGACGACGGGCGGTGGCGGCTCCGGCTCGTCGTCGAAGCCGTGGGTGCGCGTCTCGATGGCGTGCACGCGCCGCGGATCGAAGCGATCGTTGGCCAGCGCGGCGATGGCCGCGCGGGCGGAGTCTTGCTGGTCGAAGGTGCCGACGACGATCTGTCGCATGGTCGTGTCCCCTGGATGGTTCGAAGCGTCGTGTCGAACCAGCAAGCGCCGAGCCCGAGGGTGAGCTCGGCCAGGGGGGTCAGGACTTCTTCTCGGCGTCGGTCTTGGCCTTCAGCGCCTGCGCCGCTTCCAGGTGGTGCTGCAGCGTCGGCAGGGTCTTGGAGGCCCAGGCCTTCACGTCGGCGTCGGTGCCCTTGTCGACTTCCTTCTGGAACAGCTTGATCGTGTCCTGGTGCGCCTTCACGCCGATGGAGTCGGCGTAGTGCTGGTCGAAGCTCGAGCCCTTGCGCTCGGACAGCATCTTGATCTCCGTCTTCTTGGTCAGCGACGGGCCGTCGGGCAGCTTGACGCCCTTCTGGCTGGCCAGCCCCTGCAGCTCGGTGTTGGCCTTGCCATGGTCGTCGATCATCATCTGGGCGAAGGTCTTCACGTCGGCGTTGGTCGACTTGTCCAGGGCGGTCTGGCTGCCGGTGACTTCCGCATTGCCGGACTCGGCGGCGTCCTTCATGAAGGAGCTGTCCTGGTGGGAAAGCTTGGCCGACTGGCCTTGCCCCTGGGCCTGGTTCTGGTTCTGTCCTTTTTCCTGCGCATGGGCGCCCAGGGACACGGCCAGGGCGAGGCTGGTGGCGGAAAGCAGCGCGAGCGATTTGGTGTTCATGGAGGCTCCTTTGTTGGTTGTGGTTGGCCGGCAAGCCGGCATGAAATGACTGCGCTGAATGGCAAGTCACATGCCCCGACAGCAATCGGGGATGACCAGAAATGCCAACATTCGCGCATGCCTTCGACCGACGCCGCCCGTTCATTCATTGCTCGCCTGGGCCTCGAGCTGCCACTCATCCAGGCGCCCATGGCGGGTGTGCAAGGCGCTGCGCTGGCCATCGCCGCGTCGGGCGCTGGCGCGCTCGGATCGCTGCCCGGCGCGGCCATGCCGCCTCAGGCGCTGCGTGACGCCGTGGGCGAGCTGCGCCGCGGCGGTGATCGCCCGGTCAACCTCAACTTCTTCTGCCATTCGGTGCCCGCGCCTGATCCCGCGCGCGAAGCCGCGTGGCGCGCGGCGCTGCAGCCCTATTACGACGAGCTGCACGTCTCGCCGGCGGCGATCCAGAACGGGCCGGGCCGGCTGCCGTTCGGCGACGAGGCTGCCAGCGTCATCGAGGAACTGCGCCCGGCCGTGGTGAGCTTCCATTTCGGGCTGCCGCCCGCGCCGCTGCTCGAGCGCGTGAGGCGCACCGGCGCGCAGGTCTGGTCTTCGGCCACGACGGTGGCGGAGGCGCGCTGGCTCGCGGCGCATGGCGTCGACGCGATCATCGCGCAGGGTGTCGAGGCGGGCGGCCATCGAGGGGTGTTCCTGCCCGAGGGCCAGCCCATCGACCTGAGCGGTCAGCTGGGGACGCTGGAACTGCTGCCGGCGATCCTCGAAGCGGTGCGGGTGCCGGTCATCGCGGCCGGCGGCATTGCCGACGCGGACGGGGTGGCCCGGGTGCTGCGCATGGGCGCGAGCGCGGCGCAGCTCGGCACGTCCTTCCTGCTGTGTACCGAGGCGACGACGACCGCCGTGCATCGCGCCGCGCTGCAGAGCGCGGCGGCGCGCCAGACCGCCCTGACCAACCTGTTCACGGGACGTCCCGCGCGCGGGATCGTCAACCGTCTGATGCGCGAACTCGGGCCGATGAGCGACCTGGCGCCGGCGTTTCCGACCGCGGTCAACGCGCTCGCGCCCTTGCGTGCCGCGGGCGAGCAGGCCGGCACGGGCGATTTCTCGCCGTTGTGGGCGGGGCAGGACGTGAGTGGCTGCCGCGCGATCCCGGCGGCGCAGCTCGTCCGCGAGCTCGCGGCGAAGCTGTAGCGCTACTCGCCTTGCATCAGGCTCAGGAACGCGCCTGGCAGCAACTCGCCTGCGCTGGTGACCACCAGG
>JBJMWF010000368.1:0-3357 GCA_045810265.1 Vitreoscilla sp.
CGGTAGTCGGCGTACATGGTGGGCGAATGGTTGCCCCACACGGTCAGCTTCTCGATGTCACCGACCTTGGTACCGGTCTTGGCGGCGATCTGGCTGGCGGCGCGGTTGTGGTCCAGGCGCAGCATGGCGGTGAAGTTCTCGCGCGGCAGGCTGGGCGCGCTCTTCATCGCGATATAGGCATTGGTGTTGGCCGGGTTGCCGACCACCAGCACCTTGACGTCGCGCGAGGCGACCTTGTCGAGCGCCTTGCCCTGGGCCGTGAAGATCTGGGCGTTGGCGGCCAGCAGGTCCGCGCGCTCCATGCCGGGGCCGCGGGGGCGGGCGCCGACGAGCAGCGCGTAGTCGGCGTTCTTGAAGGCGGTCATCGGGTCGCCATGGGCTTCCATGCCGGCCAGCAGCGGGAACGCGCAGTCGTCCAGTTCCATCATCACGCCCTTGAGCGCCTTCTGGGCCTTCTCGTCGGGGATCTCGAGCAGTTGCAGGATGACCGGCTGATCCTTGCCCAGCATCTCGCCCGAGGCGATGCGGAACAGGAGGGCGTAGCCGATCTGGCCTGCGGCGCCGGTGACGGCGACGCGAACGGGGGACTTGCTCATGGAAATGTCTCCGAGACGAGAGGAAAGGACGAGGGAAGACCGGCGGCCGGGCCACAGGTCCTGCAACTTGCGCGGGCGATTCGACATGCGATCGAGCCCGGGGCTGGAGCCGAAGTTTACTGCGACTCCAGGGAAAAACCCGCACAGGGTCAATCATCTTATGTCTTATACAAGACAAGCCCAGTCGGATGCTCCGGAGAAGGTGGACGCCGCCTGCCGCGCTGTGCTGCAATCGCGGCGGCCCCTTTTACGTTGCGGCCCGATATCGCCCGTCGCTCGCGCCCAACCCATCCGCCGCCCTCCCCCCAATGTCCTCGGACCCGTCCGGCCCCGCCTTCAGCCCGCTGTACCAGCAGATCAAGCTGCTGATCACGCGCAGCCTGCAGGAAGGCGAATGGAAACCGGGCGAGGCGATTCCCGCCGAGACCGACCTGGCCACGCGCTACCGCGTCAGCCAGGGCACCGTGCGCAAGGCCATCGACGAGCTCGCCACCGAGAACCTGCTGGTGCGCCGCCAGGGCAAGGGCACCTTTGTGGCAACGCACGCCGAAGAGCAGATCCAGTACCGCTTCCTGCGCCTGGCGCCGGACGACGCCAGGCCGCGCGGCATGGAGCGCCACTTCATCGACTGCAAGCGCATGCGCCCGCCGGCGCCCATCGCGCGCGCGCTCGACCTGAAGGGCGCCGAAGGCGCGATCATGGTCCGGCGCACGCTCGCGCAGGACGACCGCCCGGTGGTGCTCGACGAGATCTGGCTGCCGGCGCCGCTGTTCAAGGGCCTGACCGCCGAGCGCCTGACGGGCTACATCGGCCCGATGTACGGCCTGTTCGAGACCGAGTTCGGCGTGCGCATGATCCGCGCCGAGGAAAAGATCCGTGCGGTGGCGGCCGACGCCCCGACCGCCCAGGTGCTGGAGGTGCCGCCGGGCACGCCGCTGCTGTCGGTCGAGCGGCTGTCGTTCACCTACGGCGACAGGCCGGTGGAACTGCGGCGCGGCCTGTACCGCACCGACAGGCACTACTACCGCAACGCGCTGAACTGAAGATGACAGCGCTGCGATTTCCCTGGCCGGGCCCGCCCGGCAGCCGCCGTTCGCGGGAAACCCGACGATCGGTGCCATCCAATCCCGACTTGGGCAACGCATGCTGCATTGCCATAAAATTCGCGGGTTTTACCGGTCCCGGGCGCCTTCAGGCGACGATGGAGCCGCGGCGTTCAGGCGCCGACCACCCGGCGGGGCGCGATCGCCACCGCACAGACGACATAACGACAAGGACACAGCATCATGGCTGACGCCAAAGTGATCAAGCAACGACCCGGGTCCATGCGCCTGGTGGACGCGACCCAGTACCGGCTGCCGCCGGCGGGCTGGGTGTCCATCCTGCATCGCATCAGCGGCCTCATCCTGATCGTGCTGATGCCCTTCGTGATCTGGATGTTCGACACCAGCCTGTCGTCCGAGGTCACCTTCGACCAGTTCCGCACCGCGTTCATCGGCGGCATCGGCTTCGTGCCGGCCTTCGTCGTCAAGCTCGCCGCGCTGGCGCTGATCTGGGGCTTCCTGCAGCACTTCTGCGCCGGCGTGCGCCACCTCTACATGGACTTCACGCACACGGTGGACAAGGAATTCGGCCGCGTCTCCGCGCTCGTGGCCATCGGCGTCACCGTCGTGCTGACGCTGGTCTTCGCCTACAAGCTGTTCATCGGCTATTGAACGGGGCCGCAACACAATGCCTACCAATTACGGATCCAAGCGCGTCGTCGTCGGCGCCCACTATGGCCTGCGCGACTGGCTGGTGCAACGCGCCACCGCCGTGCTGATGGCCCTGTTCACCGTCGTCATCATCGTCGAGTGCCTGACGCCGGGCGAGATGAGCTACGACAAGTGGAGCGGCATCTTCGCCCACCAGTGGATGAAGTTCCTCACTTTCGTGATGATCGGCTCCATCCTGTGGCACGCCTGGGTGGGCGTGCGCGACGTGCTGATGGACTACGTCAAGCAGTTGGCCACCCGTCTCGTGCTGCAAGTCGCGGCCATCGTCTGGCTCGTCGGCTGCGCCGGCTGGGCCGTGCAAGTGCTCTGGAGAATCTGAGAATGTCCGTCTCTACATCCGCAAACCCGTCCATCACCAAGCGCAAGTTCGACGTCGTGATCGTCGGCGCGGGCGGCTCGGGCATGCGTGCGTCGCTGCAGCTGTCGCTGGCCGGCCTGAACGTGGCCGTGCTGTCCAAGGTGTTTCCCACGCGCTCGCACACCGTCGCGGCGCAAGGCGGCATCGGCGCCTCCCTGGGCAACATGAGCGAGGACAACTGGCACTACCACTTCTACGACACCGTCAAGGGCTCGGACTGGCTCGGCGACCAGGACGCGATCGAGTTCATGTGCCGCGAGGCGCCCAAGGTGGTCTACGAGCTCGAGCACTTCGGCATGCCGTTCGATCGCAACGCCGACGGCACGATCTACCAGCGCCCGTTCGGCGGCCACACCGCCAACTACGGCGAGAAGGCCGTGCAGCGCGCCTGTGCGGCGGCCGACCGCACCGGCCACGCGATGCTGCACACGCTGTACCAGCAGAACGTCAAGTCGCACACGCAGTTCTTCGTCGAGTGGATGGCGCAAGACCTGATCCGCGACGCCGAAGGCGACGTGGTCGGCGTCACCGCCATCGAGATGGAGACGGGCGACCTGCACATCTTCGAAGCCAAGGTGGTGCTGCTGGCCACCGGCGGCGCGGGCCGCATCTACCAGGCGTCCACCAA
>JBJMWF010000369.1:0-15348 GCA_045810265.1 Vitreoscilla sp.
CCGCTCGCCCACCAGGTAGGCGAACGGCTCGCCGTCCGCCCGACGCTCGACGAGGGCCTCGTACGCCGCGGCCTGGCCCTCGGACAGCCGGTCGTCGCCGTGCGCCAGCAGCCACGCGCGCGACTGCCCGAGCACGTGGGCCAGCAGCAGGTGCGCGTCCAGCCGCTCGACGCCGCGCCCTCGCGCCTGGCGCAATGCGGCGTCGACGGTGGCTGCGGCGTTCAAGCGCCCGACTCCAGCGCCGCCAGCTGCTCCTGCGCCCGCGCGGCGCGCAGCGCACCGACGACGTCGCCCAGATCGCCTTCCATCACCGCGCCCAGCTTGTAGAGCGTCAGGTTGATGCGGTGGTCGGTCAGACGCCCCTGCGGGAAGTTGTAGGTGCGGATGCGGTCGGAGCGGTCGCCCGAGCCGATCAGGCTCTTGCGTTCCGCGGCATCGCGCGCCTCGCGTTCCGCGCGCTCGCGGTCGCGCAGGCGCGCGAGCAGCACGGCCATCGCCTTGGCCTTGTTGCGGTGCTGCGAGCGGTCGTCCTGGCACTCGGCGACGATGCCGGTGGGAATGTGCGTGATGCGCACCGCGCTGTCCGTCTTGTTGATGTGCTGGCCGCCGGCGCCGCTGGCGCGGTAGGTGTCGATGCGCAGCTCGGACGGGTTGAGCGTGACTTCGGCGGCGGCGTCGGGCTCGGCCAGCACCGCGACGGTGCAGGCGCTGGTGTGGATGCGGCCCTGGGTCTCGGTGGCCGGCACGCGCTGCACGCGGTGGCCGCCCGATTCGAAGCGCAGCTGGCCGTAGACGCCGTCCGTCGCGGCGGCCAGGCCGCGCCCGCCGGCCGGATTCTCCAGCCGCACGACCACTTCCTTGAAGCCGCCCAGGTCCGACTGGCTCTCGCTCATGATCTCGCTGCGCCAGCCCTGGCGTTCGGCGTAGCGCAGGTACATGCGCAGCAGGTCGGCCGCGAACAGCGCCGACTCCTCGCCGCCGGTGCCGGCGCGGATCTCGATGAAGGCCGGGCGCTCGTCGTCGGGATCGCGCGGCAGCAAGGTGGCCTGCAGCGCGGCATCGAGCGCCTGCAGGTCGGCATCGCAGGCGGCGAGCTCCTCGCGCGCCATCGCCACCATCTCGACGTCGTCATCGCCGGCGTCCAGCATCTCCTGCGCGGTGGCGCGATCGGCCTCGCGCTGGGTGAAGCGACGGTACAGCTCGACGATCTCGGACGCCTCGGCCTGTTCGCGCGACAGCTCGCGGAACTTGTTCATGTCGGCAGTCGCGGCCGGGTCGGCCAGGCGGGCGTCGAGTTCCTGCAGGCGCATGCCCAGGCGTTCGAACTGTTGGCGCAGGGTGTCTTTCATGGGCGGGTCGGCAATGGGGGCGAGCGGACGGCCTGCGTGACGCGGGCCGCAAGTGCGGCGTCTGGAGCGACGCCTGGCGGCTTCGCGTCGCTACAGCCCGGGATCGGCCGGGTCGCGCGGGGACTGGCGCAGGAACAGCCGCGTGACGGCGTCCGTCAGACGATGGCGCTGGTCGCCCTCGCTGGTGCGCAGCTCGGCGAGCGCGCCGTGCAGCATCTTCTGCGTCAGGCCGCGGCTCATGGCCTCGAGCACCGCGTCGACCGATTCGCCCTTGGCCAGCGCCTTGCGCGCACGCTGCAATTCGGCGCTGCGCCAGTCGTCGGCCTGGCGCGTCAGGGCCTGGATCAGCGGCACCGTGGCGCGTTGATCCAGCCAGTGCGAGAAGCCCAGCACGCCGGCATCGATGATGGCCTCGGCCTGCTCGACGGCGGCCTGGCGCTTGGCGCCCGCGCTGCGCACGAGTTCGGCCAGGTCGTCGACGGTGTACAGGTAGACGTCGCGCTGCTGTGCCACCTCGGGCTCGATGTCGCGCGGCACCGCCAGGTCCAGCATGAACATCGGGCGGCGCTTGCGCGTCTTGAGCGCGCGTTCGACGGCGCCCAGGCCGATGATGGGCAGCGTGCTGGCGGTGCAGGAGACGACGATGTCGAACTCGTGCAGCCGTGTGGGCACGTCGGCCAGGCGCAGCGCCTGCGCACCCAGGCGCACGGCGAGCTTCTCGCCGCGTTCGAGCGTGCGGTTGGCCACGGCCATCACCTTGGGCGTGCGCGCCGCGAAATGCGTGGCGACCAGCTCGATCATCTCGCCGGCGCCCACGAACAGCACGCTCAGCTTGTCGAGGTCGCCGAACAGCTGCGTCGCCTGGCGCACGGCGGCGGCGGCCATGCTGATGGAGTGCGCGCCGATCTCGGTGGAGGTGCGCACTTCCTTGGCGACCGAGAACGAGCGCTGGAACAGCTGGTGCAGCGTGGTGCCCAGCGTGCCGGCCTGGTCGGCCTCGCGCACGGCCTGCTTCATCTGGCCCAGGATCTGCGGCTCGCCCAGCACCATCGAATCGAGCCCCGAGGCGACGCGGAACACGTGGCGCGCGGCGTCGCGGTTCTCCAGCACGTAGCTGTGGTCGAGCAGCTGGGCACCGGTGACGCCGCCGTGCGCGGCCAGCCAGTCGGCGGCCGGACGCACCAGCGACGAGTCCTGCCCCGGCATGGCAACGTACAGCTCGGTGCGGTTGCAGGTGGACAGCAACGCCACTTCGGGCAGGCCCACCCCGACGCCGCCGGCGTTGGGACGCCCGAACTGCCCCACGAGCGCCTTGAGCGCGGGCGACAACTGCTCGATCGGAAACGCGAAGCGTCCGCGCAGGTCGACGGGCGCGGTCTGGTGGTTGAGGCCCAACGCGAACACAGACATGCACGCATTATAAAATTAGGGAGCCGCCGGACGGTTGCCGGTGGTCTTGCGCCGGTCCGGAACGCCTCCGGCCGCCTCCCTGTCTCCCTTTGCCGCCACCCCTTTGGACGCCCTGACCCTGTTCTGGCACCTCGCCAACTTCGTGCTGCCCGCCGTCGGCGTGGGCGCACTCACCGCCGCGTTGTGCAAGCTGTTCTGGCGCCGCGGCCTGGCGCGCAGCTCCTGGTTCACGCTGGCGTGGCAGGCCAGCGCGGCCGGGTTGGCCGTGCTGGTGGCCGGCCTGGTGCTGACGGGGCACGACGGCCGCATGATCACCTACGCGGGGCTGGTGATCGCCTGCGCGCTCGTGCCCTGGTTGAAGGCCGCCAAGTAGTTCGGCGGCGGCCTCCGGCCGTCAGAGCGTGACGGCCTGGCCGGTCTTCAGCGATTCGCTGGCCGCATCCGCCAGCCGCTGCGCGGCGACGCCGTCGGCGATGGTGGTGCGGAACGTGCCGCCGGACTGCAGCGTCTCGAAGAAGTGCGCCAGCTCGAGCCGGTAGGCCTCGCGGTATCGCTGCAGGAAGAAGTGCTCCGGCTTGTCGGCGTGCACGCCCTGGGCGTCCGATTGCACCACTTCGCTCGGGCGATGGTTGCCACATTGCAGCATGCCCTGGGAGCCCAGCACCTCGAAGCGCTGGTCGTAGCCGTACGCCGCCCGGCGGCTGGTGTTGATCTGCGCCAGCCGGCCCTGGCGCGTGCGCAGGGTGACGGCGGCGCTGTCGATGTCGCCCACGGTGGCGATCTCGGGGTCGACCAGGCAAGAGCCGGTGGCGGACAGCCAGACCGCTTCGTCGCCATCGGCGCACAGGATCCAGCGGAAGATATCGAAGTCGTGGATCAGCATGTCCCGGAAGATGCCTCCCGAGCCTTTCAGGTACTGCGCCGGCGGCGCGCCCGGATCGCGGCTGGTCACCACCAGCATCTCCGGCTTGCCGATGTCGCCGCGCGCCAGCCGTTCCTTGGCCTCGTTGAAGGTCGGGTCGAAGCGGCGCTGGAAACCCATCATGCAGGCCACGCCGGCGTCGCGCACCGCGTCCGCGCAGGCTTGCGCGCGCGCCACGGACAGGTCGATCGGCTTCTCGCAGAAGATGTGCTTGCCAGCCGCGGCGGCGCGCGTGATGAGGTCGCTGTGCGCATCGGTGGGTGCGGCGATCGCGACGACGTCGATGCTGGCGTCGGCGAACACGGCCTCGGGGGTCGACACCTGCGCGCCCAGCTGGGCGGCCAGTTGCGCGGCGGCGTCGCCCATGGGATCGCAGACGAACTTGAGCGAGACGCCCGGCAGGGCCGCGAGGTTGGCGGCGTGGATGCGGCCGATGCGGCCGGCGCCGAAGACGGCGACATTCTTCATGGGAACTCCGTTTCAGGGGTGAAGGCGGGATCGCTTGGACGCGACCCGGGTCAGGACGCCGGCGGCGGCGTGCTGCCGGGCATGTCGAGTTCGAGACGGTAGGCCAGCGCGATGAACAGGCTTTGCACGAGGGCCATGGTGTTGGTGAGCGAGCGGAAGCCGAAGGTGGTGCTTTCGGACACCAGCAGGCTCACCGCCGCGTCGGTCGCCAGCGGGCTCATGCGGCTGTCGGTGAGCGCGATCAGCCGCGCGCCGCGCTCGCTGGCCTGGCGGGCGGCGGCCAGCGTCTCTTCGGCGTAGGGCGCGTAGCTGATGGCCACCATGACGTCGCCGGCGCGCAGCCCGCGCAACTGGCCTTCGTGCATCGCGCCGACGCCGGTGACCAGGTGGATCGGCCGGTCGACGTGCTGCAAGGCATAGGTGAGGTAGCTGGCGGCGGGAAACGAACGGCGCGCCCCCGCCACCCAGATCGACGGCGCGTGGGCCAGCAGCTCCACCGCGTCGTCCAGTGTCGAAGCGCGCACGCTGCGCTGCAGCTCGCGCATGCCGGCGATGGCGCCGCCGATGAATTCCCCTGCGATGTCGGCGCTGGACAGACGGCCCTGCGCATGGTCGATCACGTCGCGGATGCGCGCCTGGTAGTTGTGATCGGTGGCCAGTTGATGGGCGATGCCGTCGCGAAAGATCTTCTGCAGCTCGGTGTAGCCCGAGAAGCCGAAGTGCTTGGCAAAGCGCACCACCGCGGACGGCTGCACGCCACTGCGCGCCGCCACCTCCTGGATCTTGTCCAGGCCCACGTGGTCGCGGTGCTGCTCGACGTAGCGCGCAATGAGCTTGAGCTGGCGGCTCAGGCTGCCGAATTCGGTGCTGATGCGTTCAAGCAGGGCGTCGACCGCGGCCGCATGGCTGGCCGGCAGGGCCGGCTTGCCATCGTTGGCGGCGCGCCGGCTCGCCCGGACGGGCTTGGCGGCGGTGGGCTTGGGGGCAACTGGGCGCGGCATCGTGTCGGCAGTGGTCTGGGGAGCGGGCGATGATAGGTCGCGCCCTGGCTGATTGGAAAAAGTTTTCCAATCCTTGACCGGCTTGGAAGGAGGCGCGTCCGCACGTGCCATGGCGCTCAGACGGGCTCGGCCTGGCCGCTGTGCAGCGAGCGCGTGATCGCCAGCCCGATGCGCGTCGCCTCCGTCGCGTCGGACAGCGCGAGCGGCAGCGTCTGCTCGCCGCGGCAACAGGCCACGAAGGCCTGCAGTTCGCGCTCGAAGGCCACGCCGAAGCGCTCGTGGAAGTCGGCCACCGATTGCCGGTGCGTGCCTAGCGTGTCGCGCGTCACCAGGCGGTCCCGCGACCCGTCCTGGCCGACGATCAACTGGCCCGCGGTGCCGATGATCTCGGTCTGCGTGTCGTGCCCGTGGGCGAAGGTGCGCGAGGCATACAGCACCGCGCGCTGGCCGCCCTCGAACTCGATGATGGCCATGCCGTTGTCGACGTCGCCCAGCGGCCGCAGGTCCTCGTGCAGGGCGATCGTGCCGCTGGCGAACACCCGGGTCGCGCGCGGCTTGCCGAGCAGCCAGCGGGCGAGGTCGATGTCGTGCACGCTGCAGTCCATGAAGATGCCGCCCGAGGTGGGCGCGAAGCGCACGAAGAAGCCGTCCGGGTCGTTGCGGTCGCAGGTCTGCGAACGCACGATGAAAGGTCGGCCGATCGCGCCTTCGGCGATGTCGGCCGCGGCGCGCGCGTAGCTGGGATCGAAGCGGCGCACGAAGCCCACCATCGCCACCAGCTCCGGCCGGCGCGCGGCGACGCGCTGGACGCGCACGCAGTCCTCCACGTTGAGCGCGAGCGGCTTCTCCACGAAGACGTGCTTGCCGGCTTCGAGCGCCGCGATGGTCTGGTCGGCGTGCAGCGAGGTGGGCGTCACCAACATCACGGCGTCGAGCTGCGGGTCACGCACGAAGGCGCCGAAATCCTCGTGCAGCGTCTGCACGCCCAGCTCGTCACGGGCCCAGACAAGCTCGGCCGAGACCGGGCTGCAGGCGCTCACCAGTTGTGCACCGCGGGTGCGGAAGGCGACCTGCTCGGCATGCCGCCTTCCCAGTCGACCCAGGCCGGCGATGCCGACCCGCAGGGGCGTCCGGTTCGAATGCTGCATCGCGAATCTCCTTGGCATCCACGCGTGCCGAATGCTGCGCATGATAGGTCGCGGTCATTCGAAATAGAAAACTTTTTCTAAGTGATTGCCCGTATGGAATGTGAATTCCATCGGCCTACGATGCCGTCACGTCCCGACCGATGCGCTCGGACCCGCCAGTGGGCCGCGAGTACGAGACGCCCCAAAACACGAAGGAGACACGATTCATGAACAGCCTGAGCAAACGCCTGGTACTCAAGACCCTGGCCCTGGCCGCCATCCTGACGATGGGCATGGGCGCCGCCCAAGCGGCCGGCAAGTACGTGCTGGTCAGCCACGCGCCGGATTCCGACTCGTGGTGGAACACCATCAAGAACGCCGTCAAGCAGGCGGGCGAGGATTTCGACGTCACCGTCGACTACCGCAACCCGCCCAGCGGCGACCTGGCCGACATGTCGCGCCTGATCGAGCAGGCCGCGGCCGCCAACTACGACGGCGTCATCACCTCGATCGCCGACTTCAACGTGCTCAAGGGCTCGCTCAAGAAGGTCACCGACAAGAAGATCCCGCTGATCACCATCAACTCCGGCACCACGGCGCAGAGCGAGCAGCTGGGCGCGATCATGCACGTCGGCCAACCCGAGTACGAGGCGGGCCACGGCGCCGGCGAGCGCGCCAAGGCGGCCGGCGTCAAGAGCTTCCTGTGCGTGAACCACTACGCCACCAACCCGGCGTCGTTCGAGCGCTGCCGCGGCTTTGCCGAGGCGATCGGCGCCGACTTCAAGAAGTCCACGCTCGACTCCGGCGAGGATCCGAGCAACGTCGAGGCCAAGGTCTCGGCCTGGCTGCGCCAGAACCCCGGCACCCAGGCGGTGCTGGCGCTCGGGCCGCTGTCGGCCAGCCCGTCGATGAAGGCGATCGACAAGGCGGGCCTCAAGGGCAAGATCTACTTCGCCACCTTCGACCTGAGCGACGACATCGCGCGCGGCATCAAGGACGGCTCGGTGCAGTTCGCGATCGACCAGCAGCCGTACCTGCAGGGGTACATCCCGGTCGCGGTCATGGCCACCATGAAGCAGATGCACAGCACTGACCTCAAGGCAGTGTCGGCGGCGGTGCAGGCCAACCCCAAGGTGAAGGCCCGCTTCGAGGAGTACGGCCTGCAGCCGGTCTACGGGCCGCGCCACATCCTGTCGGGCCCCGGCTTCATCACCAAGGACAACATCGCCAAGGTCGAGAAGTACGCCGGGCAATACCGCTGACACGACGGGGACGAGCCGCGCCATGACACCTCCTTCGACCACCGCTCCGGCAGCCATCGCGGCGGCCGCTCCGGCCGCTGCCGACGAACGCGTGCGCGCCGTCGGCACCTGGCGCCGCCTGCTGGGCCGGCCCGAATCCGGGGCGCTGTCCGGCGCCGTGCTCGTCTTCCTCGTGTTCGCCTTCAGCGCCGGCGGCTCCGGCATGTTCAGCGCCGAGGGCATCGTCAACTGGAGCACCGTCGCGGGGTTCCTCGGCGTGATCGCGGTGGGCGCCGCCTTGCTGATGGTGGCCGGCGAGTTCGACCTGTCCATCGGCTCGATGATCGGCTTTGCCGGCATGTTGCTGGCGGTGCCCTGCCTCTACTGGGGCTGGCCGGTGTGGCTGGCGGTGCTGTTCGCGATGGCGGTCGCCTGCGCGCTGGGGGCGTTGAACGGGTGGCTGGTCGTCAGGACGGGCCTGCCCAGCTTCATCGTCACGCTGGCCTTCTATTTCGTGCTGCGCGGCCTCAGCCTCGCGCTGTCGGTGCTGATGACGGGCAAGACCATCGTCTCGAGCAACGGCGCGGCGGTGCTGTCCGACCTCATCTCGACGGACCCGGTGGTGCATGCGCTGTTCCAGGGCCACGTGCTCACCGGCGCGTTCAACATGCTGTCCCATGCCGGCCTGATCGCCGCGCGCGACGACGGCACGGCGCTGGCGCTGGGCATTCCCAAGGTCGTGGTCTGGTGGCTCGCGCTCACCGCGATCGGCGCCTTCGTGCTGGCCCGCATGCGCGTGGGCAACTGGATCCTGGCCGTGGGCGGCGATCCCAATGCGGCCAAGAACGTCGGCATTCCGGTGGGACGCGTGAAGATCGCCCTTTTCATGTTGACGGCGGCGTGCGCCGCGCTGTTCGCCATCCTGCAGGTGGCCGACGCCGGCTCGGCCGCCGCCGATCGCGGGCTGCAGAAGGAGTTCGAGGCCATCATCGCCGCGGTCATCGGCGGCTGCCTGCTCACGGGCGGCTACGGCTCGGTGATCGGCGCCTCGCTCGGTGCGCTCATCTTCGGCGTGGTGCAGATCGGCATCGGCTACACCAGCATCGACAACAACTGGTACCGCGTGTTCCTCGGCGGCATGCTGCTGGTGGCGGTGCTGTTCAACAACTACGTCCGCCGGCGCGTCGCGCTGGGCCGGCGTTGAAAGGCAGGAGGACCCCATGTCGGATTCGATCCTGCACCTGGACAACGTCAGCAAGTTCTTCGGCCCGGTCATCGCGCTGTCCGGCGTCACGCTGGAGCTGCGCCGCGGCGAGGTGCACTGCCTGCTGGGCGACAACGGCGCCGGCAAGAGCACGCTGATCAAGATGCTGGCCGGCGTCTACATCCCCGACGACGGCGAATACCGCGTCGACGGCAAGCCGGTGCGCTTCGGCTCGCCGCGCGAGGCGCTGGACGCCGGCATCGCCACCGTCTACCAGGACCTGGCGCTGGTGCCCTTGATGAGTGTCGCGCGCAACTTCTTCATGGGCCGCGAGCCGGTGCGCCGGCTGTTCGGCGCCTTGCCCGTCATGGACCACGCGCTCGCGGAACGCACGGCCGCCGAACGGCTCGCCGAGATGGGCATCCGCGTACGCGACGCCGGCCAGCTGGTGGGCAACATGTCCGGCGGCGAGAAGCAGTGCCTGGCCATCGCCCGCGCGATCCATTTCGGCGCCCGCGTGCTGATCCTCGACGAGCCCACGGCCGCACTCGGCGTCAAGCAGAGCGTCAACGTGCTCAAGCTGATCGCGCGGGCCCGTTCACGCGGGATCTCGGTCATCTTCATCACGCACAACGTCAACCACGCCTACCCGATCGGCGATCGGTTCACGCTGCTCAATCGCGGCAAGTCCATGGGCACGCACGCCAAGACCGGAGTGTCGAAGGAGGCCGTGCTCGACATGATGGCCGGCGGTGCGGAGATGAAGACCCTGATGCACGACCTCGACGGCGTGACGATCTGACAGCAGACCCCACGATGAGCTTTCTCACCTTTCCCGCCGGCCGCCGCTTCGACCTCGCCTGCCTCGGCCGCCTGGCCATCGATCTGTATGCGCAGCAGGTCGGCGCCCGCCTGGAGGACGTGGCCAGCTTCGCCAAGTATCTCGGTGGCAGCTCGGCCAACATCGCCTTCGGCGCGGCGCGCCTGGGGCTGCGCTCGGCGATGGTCTCGCGCGTCGGCGACGAGCAGATGGGCCGCTTCCTGGTCGAATCGCTGCAGCGCGAAGGCTGCGACACCTCGATGGTGCAGGTCGACCCCGAACGGCTCACGGCGCTCGCGATCCTCGGCCTGAAGGACCGCGACACCTTCCCGCTGCTGTTCTACCGCGAGAACTGCGCCGACATGGCGATTGAGGCCGATGGCATCTCCGAGGACTTCATCGCCGACTGCCGCGCGCTGCTGATCACCGGCACCCACCTGTCGCAGCCGGTCGTGCGCGCCGCCTCGACGCGTGCTCTCGCGTACGCCGCCAAGCACGGCACCCGGCGCGTGCTCGACATCGACTACCGGCCCGTGCTGTGGGGCCTGACCAAGCGCGGCGACGGCCAGACGCGCTTCGTGCCCGATGCCCGCGTCACTGCCAGCCTGCAGGAACTGCTGCCCCAGTTCGACCTGCTGATCGGCACCGAGGAGGAATTCCTGATCGCCGGCGGCGTGCCGGGCGACCTGCTGGCCTCCTTGCGCCGCGTGCGCGAGATCACGCCGGCCGCGATGATCGTCAAGCTCGGCCCGCTGGGCTGCTGCCTGGTCGACGGTGCCGTGCCCGACCGCCTCGAGGACGCGCCCACCAGCGCCGGCGAACGCGTCGAGGTGTTGAATGTGCTGGGCGCGGGCGATGCGTTCGCCGCCGGACTGCTCACCGGGCTGCTGCGCGGTGAGGACTTTCCGGCCGCCGCGCGCATCGCCAACGCCTGCGGGGCGCTCGTGGTGTCGCGTCACGCGTGCGCGCCCGCGATGCCCACGCCGGCCGAACTGGAGCACTGGTTCAGCGGACGCCGCACGGCCGACGTCGCCGCCGATGCGATGCTGGCTCATCTGCATCGCACGACGGCGGCGCGCCCTTGCTGGAACGAACTCAACGTGATGGCGTTCGACCATCGCAGCCAGTTCTTCGATCTGGCACGCGAGGCCGGGGCGCCGGAGTCGCGGTTGCCGATGCTCAAGCGTTTGCTGGTGCGGGCCGCCGAGCAGGTGGAGCGCTCGCGTGACCTTCGAGGACGCATCGGCGTGCTGGTCGACGAGGTCTATGGCGAGGATGCGCTGCATGCCGCGACCGGTCGGGGCTGGTGGGTGGGCCGGCCGGTGGAACTGCCCGGGTCGCGGCCGCTGCGTTTCGACGGCGGTGCATCGCTCGGCACGCAGCTCCTGCGCTGGCCGCGCGAGCAGGTCGTCAAATGCCTGGTGCACTACCACCCGGACGACGCCGTCGATTTGCGCCTGGAGCAGGAGGCGCGGTTGCACGAGGTCTGGGCCGCGACGCGCGACTCGGGCCACGAACTGCTGCTGGAAGTGATCCCGCCGCGCATGCCGCCGTTGTCCGCGGAGGCCGAGGCTGCGGTGCTGCGCGCGGTGCAGCGCCTCTACACGATCGGCCTGAAGCCCGAGTGGTGGAAGCTCGCGCCAATGCCGCCGACCGGCTGGCAGGCACTCGCTGCGCTGGTGCAGGCGCGCGATCCCAACTGCCGGGGTGCGGTGATCCTCGGCCTGAACCAGCCGCTGGACGAACTCGCACGCGGCTTCGCGGCCGCCACGCATCCCATCGTCAAGGGTTTCATGGTCGGACGATCGCTGTGGGTGGCGCCGGCCAGCGCCTGGTTGCAGGGGCAGATCTCCGACGATGGCTTCGTCGCCGCGGTGGCTGCCAACTTCGAGACCCTGGTCGACGCCTGGCGCGCCTCGCGGCCGGCAGCGTCGCACGAGGCGTCGCGCGGCATTCGCACCACTGCCGCGGATCCGGTCCATCCGGCCTGAGCCCTTCGAAAGACACCCGAGACATGAAGACCCTCCGACTCACCCTGGCGCAGGCCATCGTGCGGCACCTGGCCGCGCTGCGCATCGAGCTCGACGACGGCAGCGTGGTGCCGTATTGCGGGGGCGTGTTCGCCATCTTCGGCCACGGCAACGTGGCGGGGATCGGCGAAGCCCTGCACGCATCGCGCAACGCGCTGCCCACCTTTCGCGCCCACAACGAACAGGCGATGGCGCATGCCGCGATCGCCTACGCGAAGGCGAACTTCCGCCGTCGCATCCTGGCGGTGACGACCAGCATCGGCCCCGGCGCCACCAACCTGGTGACCGCCGCGGCACTGGCCCACGTCAACCGCCTGCCGGTGCTGCTGCTGCCCGGCGACACCTTCGCCTCGCGCGCGCCCGACCCGGTGCTGCAGCAACTGGAGGACTTCCAGCATGGCGACCTGAGCGCCAACGACAGCCTGCGCCCGGTCACGCGCTTCTTCGACCGCATCATGCGGCCCGGGCAGATCCTCACCGCGCTGCCGCACGCGATCCGCACGATGCTGGATCCAGCGCTGTGCGGGCCGGTGTGCCTCGCGCTGCCGCAGGACGTGCAGGCCGAGGCCTTCGATTGCCCGGAAGACTTCCTCGCGCCCGCCACGCTGCACATCCGGCGCCCGGCGCCCGACGCCGCGGAACTGGAGCGCGCCGTGGTGGCGTTGCGCAGCGCGCGGCGGCCGCTGATCGTCGCCGGCGGCGGCGTGCTTTACAGCGAAGCCACGCAGGCGCTGGCCGAGTTCGCGCAGCGGCACGGCGTGCCGGTGGCCGAGACGCAGGCCGGCAAGGGCAGCCTGGCCTGGGATCACCCGTTGAACGTCGGCGCGATCGGCGTCACCGGATCGCCCGCGGCCAACGACTGCGCGCGCGAGGCCGACCTGGTCATCGCGCTCGGCTCGCGCCTGCAGGATTTCACCACCGGCTCGCACACGCTGTTCACGCAGGCGCGCCTGCTCAGCGTGAACGTGCAGGCGTTCGACGCGCACAAATGGCATGGCGAGGCGCTGGTGTGCGACGCCCGCGTCGGCCTGGCTCGACTGTCCGCGGCGGCGACGGACTGGCGGGCGCAAGCCGACTGGACAGCGTCCGCCACACGGGCAGCCCGCGCCTGGGGCGATCGCGTGACCGCGCTCACGACCCAGCCCCAACCCGATGTCCTGCCCTACGACGCCGACGTGATCGGCGCCGTGCGCGACTCCGCAGCGGATTCGCCCGCGGGCGACATCGTCATCTGCGCCGCGGGCACGCTGCCGGCCGAATTGCACAAGCTCTGGCGCACCGGCCGGCCCGGCGGCTACCACGTCGAATACGGCTATTCCTGCATGGGCTACGAGATCGCGGGCGGCCTCGGCGCGAAGATCGCGCGGCCCGAGCGCGAGGTGATCGTGATGGTGGGCGACGGCTCCTACCTGATGATGAATTCCGAGATCGCGACCTCGGTGATGCTGGGGCGCAAGATCATCGTCGTCGTGCTGGACAACCGCGGCTTCGGCTGCATCCAGCGCCTGCAGCAGGCATGCGGCGGCGCCAGCTTCAACAACCTGATCGACGACTGCATCGCCGAGGACGGTGCCGACGTGCGCATCGACTTCGCCGCGCACGCCGCCGCGATGGGCGCGCAGAGCGTCCACGTCGCGGACGTCGCGGCCCTGCGCGACGCGCTCGTGCGCGCACGCGCGGCCACGAAGACCCAGGTGATCGTGATAGCCACCACCCACACGCGCACCACCGACGATGGCGGCTGCTGGTGGGAGGTGGGCATCCCCGAGGTGTCCGACCGGGTGGAGGTCGCCGCGGCGGCGGCCGCTGCCAGCGGCGCCAAGCAGGACCAACGTCCCTGAACCCTCCACCCTTCGAAAACGCGACATCCCATGACCTGGAACATCCGCATCGGCATCAACCCGATTTCCTGGAGCAACGACGACCTGCCCGAGCTGGGCGGCGACACCCCGCTCGAGACCGCGCTGAGCGAAGGCGCGGAGATCGGCTACGAGGGCTTCGAGCTCGGCAACAAGTTTCCGTCCGACCCGGCCGCGCTGAAGGCCAAGCTGGCCGAATACGGCGTGGCCTGCGTGAGCGGCTGGTACTCGGGCCGGCTGGCCGAGGGCACGCTGGACGACGAGATCGCCAACTGCCGCGCCCACATGGCCAAGCTGCAGTTCAACGGCTGCAAGGTGGTGGTCTACGGCGAGGTCGCCGGATCGATCCAGGGCCGCATCGACACACCGCTCGCCAAGCGCCCGCGCTTTGCCGACACCGCGGCCTGGCAAGGCTACGCGCAACGTCTCGACGCCTTCGGCGCGCACCTGAAGGCCACCTACGGCATCAAGCTGGCCTACCACCACCACATGGGCGCCTACGTCGAATCGCCCGAGGACATCGACCGCCTGATGGCGCTGACGGGGCCCGACGTCGGGCTGCTGTTCGACACCGGCCATGCCTGGTTCGGTGGCGCCGCCGACGTCACCGTCCCGCTGGCCAGGCACCTGGACCGCGTCGTCCACGTGCACTGCAAGGACGTGCGTGCCCAGGTGGTGCGCAGCGCCCGCAACGACGGCTGGAGCTTTCTCACCGGCGTGATGAACGGCACCTTCACCGTGCCCGGCGATGGCGTGATCGATTTCGGCGCCGTGCTCGGGCTGCTGCATCGCGGCGGCTACGAGGGCTGGCTGGTCGTCGAGGCCGAACAGGATCCGGCCGTCGCCCCGAGCTACGAGTATGCGAAGAAGGGCTACGACACGCTGCGCGCCATCGTCGATCGCCTGGACGGCGACGCCGCGCGAAAGGCCGCGTGATGGCCAGCCCCTTGTTGCGCAAGGCGCATCCCGATGGCCGCGAGATCGTCGCGCTGACGCCGGAGCAGGCCGGCTGGAAGCACGTCGGCTTCCGCGCGCTGCGCCTGGGCGCGGGCGAGCGCGAGGCGATCGAGACCGCCGAACGCGAGCTGTGCGTGGTGGTGCTCAGCGGCCGTGTGGACGTGAGCGTCGACGGCGTCGTCCATGCGGACCTCGGGACCCGCGACAGCGTGTTCGACGACGCGGCTCCGGCAGCGATCTACGTGCCGGGTGGCTGCAGCGTGACCGTCACCGCGAGCACCGCCGCCGAGGTCGCGCTGTGCACGGCACCGGCCGGCACCACGCCGCGCACCGTCCGCCGCCTCGACCCCGCGGCGATGCGCCGCAGCGTGCGCGGCCAGGGCAGCAACCAGCGCTTCATCTGCGACGTGCTGCCGCACGACGACCCGACCGCCGCGCACCTGCTGGTGGTGGAGGTGCGCACGCCGGCCGGCCATTCCTCCAGCTACCCGCCGCACAAGCACGACACCGAGTCGCCGCCGTCGGAGACCCAGCTCGAGGAGACCTACTTCCACCGCCTCGACCCGCCGCAGGGCTTCGCCTTCCAGCGCGTCTACACCGACGATCGCAGCCTGGACGAGGCCTGCGCCGTGGAGAACAACGACCTCGTGATGGTGCCGCGCGGCTACCACCCGGTGGTGGTGCCGCACGGCTACGAGTCCTGGTACCTGAACGTGATGGCCGGGCCGCACCGGCTCTGGGTGTTCCGCAACGACCCGGCGCACGAGTGGATGCTGGCCGGCGGGGCCGCACCGGCGCCTGCCGCTCGCTAGCCGGCAGGCGCGGGCAACGTCAGAACCAGATCTCGACCTGGGCACCGTAGGACACGGCGCTGGTCTTGTTGGTCGGCAGGCCGTTCTGCGGATCTTCCGCCGCGGCGCGGTTGAAGCTCGCGAACGTGGCGTACAGGCGCAGTTCCGG